>CAKTTL010000207.1 GCA_934615235.1 uncultured Clostridia bacterium | reverse complement strand
GAAAAATACGACGCGACGCCCGTGCTGGCGCAGCAGTCCATCCGCGAATTGAACCTGACCGGCCGCACGTATAACGACGTGCTTGACTGCGTGACCTTCGCCGTTTTCCGCGAAGATTTTCAGCGCGGCTTCGGCGCGGACGGCGATCATCTCAAGCAGCCGCAGGAGGTTGAATACGCGCTCACGCTCGGCTATTCGATGATCACGCTCGACTGCTCCGAGCATATTCACGGCGACGGCGGCTCCGCGCCCATTCCGGCCGATATGGCGGAGCGGTATCTGGGCAGGTCGTTCGACGTGGGCGAGGGAATCACCGTTTCCTATACGGAGGAGGAGCTGGGCAAAATCCTGCACACCTACGGCGAGGCGATTGATTTCGCGGTAAAGATTTACGATCGATTCTTCGTGCGCCAGAAGGCGAAGGCGGATTTTGAAATCTCCATCGACGAAACCGCCACGCCGACCACGCCCGCGCAGCATTTCTTCGTCGCCAACGAGCTGACCCGCCGCGGCGTGAAGCCCGCGACCGTCGCGCCCCGCTTCTGCGGCGAGTTCCAGAAGGGCATCGATTATATCGGCGATCTGGAGCAGTTCGACCGCGAAATGATCGTGCATGCCGCTATCGCGCGCCATTTCGGCTATAAGCTGAGCATTCACTCCGGTTCGGATAAGTTCTCCGCCTTCCCGTCTATCGGCAAGCACACGCACGGCGTGTTCCACCTCAAGACGGCCGGCACCAACTGGCTGGAAGCGATGAAGATCGTCGCGGAGAAGGATCCGGCGCTCTACCGTGAGGTGCATGCCTACGCGCTGAACGAGGCGTTCGGCGAGGCGCGGAAATATTATCATGTTACCACGAACCTCAATAATATTCCCGCGCTGGAGACGCTGACCGACGCGCAGCTGCCGGAGCTTTTCAGCAATAACGATGCGCGCCAGCTGATCCATATCACCTACGGCCTGATCCTGAACCATGGCGATTTCGCCGCGCGGCTGTATAAGCTGTGGGATCGCGAGGCGGAAGCCTATGCGCAGGCGATCGAGGCGCATATTGGAAAGCATCTGCAGCTCCTTCAGGTGCCGCTTCGCTGAGGAGGAGCTATAAGTGGAAGGTCCAGGGAACTCAGTTCCCTGGCAGAGAGGGAAAATCGCGGCAACCTCCACGCCTGCCCGGCTTGTCTTTTCGCGCAATGCTGCGTCATCTGCGGCTTGACGTACCTCCAGTACGCCTTCGCCTGGATTTCTTGCTCTGCACGAAAATGCCGCGCCGCCCAGGCGCGTTGATTGCCGTGATTTCCCCGGGGGGACAGCGTCCCCTATAACGTCCCCCGCCCCGTGCGCGTCAGCGCACAAAAGCGCCGCGCAATGTTCGCGCAAAGCGCGAACGAGCCGGAAACGCCGCGCCCTTTTTTTAGGGTGTATCTGGAAAATTCCCTGAGACTCTATCACGGCGGCTTTTCCGCCATTTCAGCGTCGGAAAGTCTCGATTTACCTCCAGTAAACCTTCGACTTCCCTCCTTGAACTGACGAA
>CAKTTL010000206.1 GCA_934615235.1 uncultured Clostridia bacterium | reverse complement strand
ACCCGCCAGACCGGCGAAGTCGAATGGACGGCCATTCGCCGCACGCACGACAATCAGTATCAGGCGGTTGCGGACGAGGACGAAAACGGCTTTACCGCGGCGAAAGGTGCGACCTTCCTGCAGAGCGTATACGAGCCGGTCTTTACGACCAGCGAATAAGCATTATTTCCCCCGCGTGGCAGGACGCTGCGCGGGGATCCCTTCATTATATAGGAGGTTCTCGTCATGATCACCTGTACCCTCAAGGATAAGAAATACGCAGTGGATTTCATCTCCGGGCGTGCACTGCGTGAGATGGAGCCCGCGGCGAAAATGTATGCCAAAATCGTAGCGCTGTCCAACGCTGCGGTCAAGGGCGAGGAGATTCCTCAGGAGCAGCAGATCAGCGTTACCGACGCGATGGATGTGATGATCCGCTGGTTTTGTTTGCTGTTCGGGAATCAGTTCAGTCCGGACGATGTGCTGGACGGCTATCCCGTGGATCGCCTGATGCACGATATCGCGCTGGCATTGATGGCCGTGCAGGCCCAGACCACCGAAATTCTCAGTCAGTTCCCTACGAAGGCGGCGAAGGAACCGGCTCCCCCGCAGACGGTGACGGAAGCGGAAGAGATTCCGCTGTTCTGACGCTGCCTGAATTTGTCTATTCCACCTACAATTCGCTTTTGGAATCCGGCTGGCGCATGGACGAAATCGACCGCATGGACATGCCGGGATTTCTGAAGATACGCGCATGGAACGCAAAGCAGGAACAGAAAAAGAAAGAACCCCGCCAACGATACATTGACGAGGTGTGGTCTAGCCTGAAGCCGTAATTTACATGCTCAGGTATTTCTCGTTGAACTGACTCGGCGTAAGAATTTCCGGCTTTTCAACCTCGACAGCAGAAAAGTCCTTATCGCCCGTAATCAGAATGTCAACATCCGCCGAGATTGCGGAATACAGAACCTTTTCATCATCCTTGTCGCGGATTGTAAACCAGCCGTGTTTCGGCAGAATTTGAGGGGTGTGAACCATTTCAAAGGGAATGCTCTCAAACAGCCGATCCAGCGCCGGAATCAATGAAGGCTTCTTTCGTTCGACAACTTCGTAGCATTCATCGATCACATAAGAACTGAGCACCAGCCGATGATCCTCCATGATCCGCGCCATCATGTTCCACATCATCTTGCTGCGGAAGATTACGGCGGAAAGCAGGACGTTTGTGTCCAACATGATTCGCATGGCTCAGCGTCCTCTTTCCGCTCGGATTTCCTTCACCAGAGCAACGACGTCTTCATCCGTCTGGAGATCATTTTCTTCCGCAAAGCCTGCGAACGCATCCTGTGCCTGACGAAGCGCCAGCATGGAGGGATTGGCCAGTATAAACTGACCGTTCGCTTCAACGAAAGCGACCTTATCGCCGTCATTCAGTTTGAGTGCCCGACGAATGTTGATGGGCAAAGTGATCTGCCCTTTGCTTGTGATCTTTGCAAGTTCCATAAACGACGCCCCTTTCCGTGGAATTCATTGAATTCCTTACTCACTAATAGTATACCCGAAATTCGCTGTGAATGCAACGGTTTTTAAATTTTTCCTTTGAAGGCAGGTGAGCCGGCATGAGCGAGACGCTCCGCGATCTCGTGGTATCGCTGTCACTGAACAGCGATAATTTCACGC
>CAKTTL010000205.1 GCA_934615235.1 uncultured Clostridia bacterium | reverse complement strand
CTTTGGAAGAGCCAGATGGTGCTGGCGCTGGGACTTGAAAACTCCCGCCAGGCAATAGCTGCGCAGAAAGCAGTGACAGACATGACCAACGAGCTGCTCAAGAAAAACAGCGAGACTCTTAAAATGGGCACAATACAGGCCGCAAAGGAAAGTGAAAGAGGTGTGGTGGAGATAGAGACACTCATGCAGACCAACAAAGATCTTATCGAAACCATCGACACGGTTATCCAAATTCAGAACGACGGCAGAGCTAAACGCAAAGCCGCGGAGGTTGAACTTGCCAACATTGAGGGTGAGTTGAAAAACAAGCTTTTGGAGGTTGCTAAAAAATAGTGCGCAGGCAAAAAGAGGATAAAAAAGAAAATTCTTCTTCAAAAGAAAAGATGCTTAAACCGAAAGGCAGAGCAAAGGCTTGTTTTATCTGCATTGTTATGATAATTCTGGCTGTGACAGTGGGGGGAAGAAGAACTCTCCCCAAACTCAGAAACGAAGCTTTGGACGTTTTTTTCAGCGGCGACGGTTCTTCTCTAGATCTTGGCATAGAGCATGATTTGCAGCAGCGGATAACTCTTGCAAAGCGCCTTGTGGTTGTGGGAGAAAGGTATTTCAATGAAAATGATGCGCTGCTCACAAACGTGACTGCGGATTGTTCCAAAATAAGCGGTTCAAACGAGCCTAACGTGAAGTATAAGTACAACGAGGAGCTTACCTCCGATTGTTATGCGCTGGTGGAAGCTTTGGATTTGCTTCAGCTTTCGAAAGATGACGAAAACTATGTGGTGGAAATAATGGTGGATATGGAATCCGCAAATCAAATAATAGGCCATTCGTCTTATAATGAAAAAGCGAATGATTTCAACAAGCTTTTAGAGGAATTTCCCACAAACATCGTAGCGAAGCTCTCGTTTGTGAAACCTTTGGCGTTGTTTGAGTATTAAGTGGAGGAGGAAAAAGTTTTGAAAAAGAAAATTTTAGCTTTGCTTACGGCTGCCTTAGTGGCCGCTGCGCCCTCCTTTGCGAGCTGTGCAAGCTACGAAAAGCCTTCAAGAGTTTATGTGGCCGATTATGCGGATGTGATAGACTCGGATGTTGAGGACTACATAGTGGAAAAGGGCACTAAGCTCGACAGTCTCACGGGAGCCCAAGTGGTGATAGTGACGGTGGACTTTGTGGACGGAGACATTGAAGACTTTTGCTACGACATTTTCAATGACTGGGGAATAGGCGACAAAAATAAAAACAACGGTGTTTTGGTTGTGATGAGCATAGGCGACCAAGACGCTTGGGCAATGCAGGGCGCAGGGCTCGAAAGCTCGCTCACATCCGGCAAAATATCCTCAATGATGGACGATTACCTTGCCGATGACTTTTTTGCCGGAAACTACAGCGAGGGTGCGAAGAATATTTTTGACGCTTTCACAAACTGGCTTTGCACCTACTACGGAGTAAGTTTGAGCGGTTCGTCGTCTCAAGACGGAGCGCAGACTTCGGGTAATTACACCAGCGGAAGTTTAAATTCAAACCAAAATAACTATCAACCGAGCTACCCTGATGAAAATAAGGGCAGTTCGTCATCAGGATTCGGCGGAATGCTGCTTTTGATAATAATCCTTATTATAATATTTGCACCGAGACGAAGGAGAAGAAGGCGTTCAGGCGGTTTCGGAACCGGTTTCCTTTTGGG
>CAKTTL010000204.1 GCA_934615235.1 uncultured Clostridia bacterium | reverse complement strand
ATCCACCGCAGCGAGTATTTTTTTGCCTCCAGCGGCTGAATCTGCACGCATTTTTCCTGCGTGGCGAGGAAATCGGCTTTCAGATCCGCCAGCAGCGGCGCGCGATAGAAAAGCGAGTTGTTTTCAAAATGCAGGAACAGGCTGCGATAATCGAGGTTCACCGTTCCCACCGCGCCGACGATATCGTCGGAAATAAACCCTTTGGCGTGAATGAACCCCGGCGCGTATTCGTATATCTTCACGCCTTCCGTCAGCAGCACCTGATAAAAGCTGTGCGACATGCGGAAGATGAGCTTCTTATCCGGGATACCGGGCATGAAAATCCGCACGTCCACCCCGCGGTGCGCGGCGGAAACGAGCGCGTCGGTCAGGTCGTCCCCGGGCATGAGATAGGGCGTGAAAAACCAGGCGTACTCCGTGCTCTGCGAAAGCAGATCGATATACAGCTGGTTCGTCGTCGCCTCGCGGTTGAGCGGCGAATCGTAATAGCTCAGCACATAGCCGCCGTCCTTCGGCTCGGGCGCGCGCGTCCGGTCAGGCAGGAGCATCGTCATCGGCGCGCTCTGGCCGGAAAACGCATTCCAGAACGTGAGGAACATGTGCAGGTAGCTGCGCGCCGGCGCGCCTGTCAGCCGCACGCCCGTATCCTTCCAGTGCCCGAAGCGCACGATGCGGTTGATATATTCGTCCGCAAGGTTCACGCCGCCCGTATAGGCGATTTCGCCGTCGATTACCAGCATCTTACGGTGATCGCGGTAATTGAGCGTGCCCTTGACGGCGATAATCGGGTTAAACGGCACGCAGGGGATGCCCTTTTTCTGCAGCTCCATGGCGTTGGCCAGGTTGAAAGTGGAAATGCTGCCAAGATCGTCGTACATCACCCGCACGTCCACGCCCTGGCGCACCTTCTCCTCCAGCGCCTCGACGATCGTATCCCAGAAAACCCCGGGCGTTACGATAAAATATTCCAGATAAATAAACGCGCGCGCCGCCCGAATATCCGCAAGCATGTCGGGGAACATCTCGTCGCCGAGCGGATAATAGCGCGCATGCTCCACCTCCGTCAGCGGATAGCCCGTCTTTTTCTCCAGCCAGCGGAAGGTCTGCTCAATCCGCCGCCCGCCGTCAAAGGGCGTTCCGCCTGTTGCAAGCGGCACTGGATCGCCCGATTCCTCAACGCGGCGAAGCCGCTTTGCAAGCGGCCGCCCCATTCGCTTGTTGCCAAACAGCGCATAAAGCACCGAACCCGGAATCGGAAAGGTGAGGATGATGAGCAGCCAGAGAATTTTATACGTGCTTTCATCCCGTTTTATGATGATGTACAAAACGAACAGAAACGCCGCCACGGACAGTGCAAGCGAAACCAGCGCCGTATACGGCGCGAGCCACTTCATCAGCAGCACGATCCAGAGGGCCTGCAGCGCTGCAATCGGGATTACGGTCAGCGCGCGGCGAATGATCTTCTTCATTTTTCTGTCTCCCCTTCCGAGGTCTTCGATAAAAACATAAACCGGGAGCGTATGCTCCCAGTTTATGTGAAAACCTCTGCAAAGTCAAGCCGCCGTTTCGCTTAGGGTGTATCTGAAAAAAAAGAAACGACAGCACGAGCGGATTTTTCGTCCGTTCAAGGAGGGAAGCCGAAGGTTTACTGGAGGTAAATCGAGACTTTCCGACGCTGAAATGGCGGAAAAGATGCCGTGATGGAGTCTCAGGGAATTTTTCAGATAC
>CAKTTL010000203.1 GCA_934615235.1 uncultured Clostridia bacterium | reverse complement strand
AACCTTCGGTTTCCCTCCTTGAACTGACGAAAAATCCGCTCGTGCTGTCGCCTCTTCCTTTTTCAGATACACCCTAAAGAAATTGAATCCGGGAGAAGCACGTGACATAATGACGGTATGGGGGAGAAAATGATGACGGAATTTGAAAAGATGCAATCCGGAGCGCTTTATCTTTATCCGGATCACGAAGAGGCGTTTCTTGCCGCGCGCGACGAGCGCCTGGAAATGCTTTATGATTTTAACCAAGCGCGCCCGCGGGAGGAAGAAAAACGCCTTGCGCTGCTGGCGAAGAGGTTCGCTGCGCTGGGCGAGGGGTGTCATATCGAGCCGCCGCTTGCGGCGAATCTTGGTGGAATGTTCATTCATTTCGGACAAAACGTATATGCAAACTTCGGTTTTACGCTTGTGGACGACGCGCCGATTTATGTCGGAGACGGCACGCTTTTTGGCCCGAACGTTACGCTTACAACGGCCGGGCATCCGATTGATCCGGAGCGGCGGGGTATATTTTTTGCGAGCCGATTCATATCGGCAGAAACTGCCGGATCGGCGCGGACAGCACCGTTACGCGCGATATTCCGGCCGACGTCGTCGCATACGGCAGCCCGTGTAGGGGTGCGAGGAAGATCTCGGCGCGGGATAAGGAGTTTTATTCCCGCGAGAAAAGAATCCGGGTGGAGGAACGCTGAAACAAAACTGCAAGAGGAAAAGGATGGCGGAAGATGGACGATCTTTTGCGGATCAAGGAAAGAATTTGCGAAACGATTGAAAAAACAGAAACAAGTTTATCGAGCTGGGACATCGCGTCCTGCATGAGCCGGAGACGGCGTTTTCCGAATTCAAAACAGCGGAAAAAATGCAGCAGGCTTTTTCAAAACTCGGTCTTTCCTGCCGGGCGGGACAGGCGATTACCGACGTAACGGCGGACGCGCACGGCCGGACGGACTGCGCGACGGTTGCGCTGATGGGCGAACTGGATGCGATTCTTCTGTCCGAATATCCGTATGCGGACAAGACTACGGGCGCGGCGCACGCCTGCGGGCACAACGTGCAGCTGGGCGCGCTTTACGGCGCGGCGATCGGGCTGATCGAAAGCGGAGCGATGGGCGAGCTGGATGGCACGGTTCGGTTTATGGCGGTTCCGGCGGAAGAGGGGCTTGAAATACAGAATCGCAAGAAGCTGATCGACGAGGGGAAAATCAGGGCGTTCAACGGCAAGCAGGAATTTATCAGGCTCGGCCTTTTCGACGGCGTGAGCGCCGCGCTGATGCAGCACACCGCGCAGGGCGATAAGGTTTCGGCAGGCGGAGCGGGCGGTTTGTGCGTCGTGCCGAAGCTGGTACGCTATACGGGTAAATCGGCGCATCCTGTGAATGCGCATTCCGGCGTGAACGCGCTTACCGCGGCGCGAATCGGGCTGGATGCGGTGGATCATATGCGCGATACGATGCCTGGCGTTTATTTCCACTATACGATTACAGAATGCGGCGGCGCGGTCAATGTGATTCCCGATAAAGTGACGCTCGAGGCGCATGTTCGCGGCTGGGATATCAATTATATCAAAGAGTGCAACGAAACGATCAACCGCTGCCTGAAGGCGGGCGCATACGCGGCCGGCGCGGAAATTGAAATCACCGATTTCTCCGGAACGCTGTTTTCCAACGAGCAGGCGGATCTCAAGGCGATTGTGCTAGGGTGTATCTGAAAAATTCCCTGAGACTCCATCACGGCGTCTTTTCCGCCATTTCAGCGTCGGAAAATCTCGAT
>CAKTTL010000202.1 GCA_934615235.1 uncultured Clostridia bacterium | reverse complement strand
CGAAGGGGGTCTGGGGGAAACCTTCTTTCTCCTGAAAGAAGGTTTCCCCCAGCGTTCTCTCCCCCAGCGTTCTCTCCCCCAGCGTTCTCTCCCCCAGCGTTCTCCTCTTCTCGCTCACTCCACCGCGATTAACCGTACCTGTTCCACGCCGTGGCAGGCCTCGAGCTTGGAGAAAAGCTCGGAGGAAGGTTCGCGCAGGGCGGACACGTCGAGGGAGAGGGTGACGCTGGCCTTTTTGTGTACGGGCAGGCTCTGCGTAATGGTGAGGATGTTTGCGCCCAGCTCGGAAAGCCGGTTGAGCATGGCGGAGAGGATGCCCGGCTCGTCGGCCAGGAGCATGGAAAGCACCGCCTTGCGGCCGAAGGAAGAGTTTGTGGGTTCGAAAACGCAGTCGCGATATTTGTAGTAGGTGCTGCGAGAAATTCCCACTTCCTTCACGGCTTCGCTGACCTCGCGAACCTTGCCCGATTCGAGAAGCGCGCGCGCCTGAACCACCTTTTCAAAATAATCCGGCAGCACGCGCCGGTCGATAATCAGAAAATTTTCCAACATGGAAACGCGTCTCCTTTCATATGCTACAGAGAACGATTGTTTTCATATATCATACAATGTCGGTATGAAAAACACAAGTGTTTTTTTGACACGCACATATGGAAACGATTGCAAGGAGGAAAGGCATGAAAAAAGCGAACGTGGCGATTCTGGGCGCGACGGGATGCGTAGGACGAGAGATGTTGAAAGTGCTGGCGGAGCGGGATTTTCCCATCGGCGAGCTGCGACTGCTGGCCAGCGCGCGCAGCGCGGGCAAAAAAATCGAATTCCGCGGCCGGGAATATGCGGTGGAAGAAGCGGGCGAGCGTTCGTTCGCGGGGGTCGATTTGGTGCTGGGGGCGGCGAGCGCGGCGCTGGCGGAGCAATTCGCGCCGGAGATCGCGCGGGCGGGCGCGCTGTTTGTGGATAACTCGTCGGCGTTTCGAATGCGCGAGGACGTGCCGCTCGTGGTGCCGGAGATCAACCCGGACGACGCAAAAAAGCACAACGGCGTAATATCCAACCCGAACTGCTCGACGATCATCGCGCTCGTCGCCGTTGCGCCCATCGCGCGCCTGAGCCCGATCACGCGAATGGTCGCGTGTACGTATCAGGCGGTCAGCGGCGCGGGGCAGTCGGGTCTTGACGCGCTGCGGATGGAATTGGCCGCGCAGGGCGCGGCTGAAAGAACGCGTCCCTCGCCCTTCCCGTGCGCGATTGCTTACAACTGCATCCCGCACATCGGCGCGCGCCTGGAGAACGGTTACACGACCGAGGAGATGAAAATGCAGAACGAAGGGCGCAAAATCCTGCACCTGCCCGGCCTGCGCGTGAACTGCACCTGTGTGCGCGTGCCGGTCGTGCGCTCGCATGCCATCGCGCTTACGCTCTGCACGCAGGATTCCGTCCCGCTCGCGCAGGCCATTTCCGCCATTGCCGCCGCGCCCGGCTGCACCCTTATACACGATCTCGACGGCCGCGATTACCCGACCCCGCTCGATGCTGCGGGCCAGGACGGCGTCCTTGTCGGCCGCCTGCGCCTGGACAGCATCGACCCCGCGCACGGCCTCTCCCTCTGGTGCTGCGGCGATCAGCTCCGCAAAGGCGCGGCGACGAACGCCGTACAGGTCGCGGAGGCGGCGATGTAGTGGGGGAGACGGGGGTTTTTGCGTGGGGGACCTTTCTTTCAGGAGAAAGAAAGGTCCCCCCGCGCCCCCTCCAAAGAAAGCCGATTTGCGCCGTCCCCCCCTCGAAGGGAGGGG
>CAKTTL010000201.1 GCA_934615235.1 uncultured Clostridia bacterium | reverse complement strand
TCACGGCGTCTTTTCCGCCATTTCAGCGTCGGGAAATCTCGGTTTCCCTCCTTGAATGGATGAAAAATTCGCTCGTGCTGTCGCCTCTTCCTTTTTCAGATATGCCTTAGAAAACGAGCTTATCCTCGATGTACTTGCGCAGCTCGCTGCGATGGATGCGAACCTGCTCCATCGTGTCGCGGTCACGCACGGTGACGGTGCCATCCTCAACGGTATCGAAATCGACCGTGATGCACAGTGGCGTGCCGATTTCATCCTCGCGGCGATAGCGCTTGCCAATGGAACCGGTCTCGTCGTAATCGACCATGAAATACTTGGACAGTTCGTCGTGGATTTCGGTCGCCAGGCCGCCGAGCTTGTTCTTCTGCAGCGGCAGGACGGCCGCCTTGTACGGCGCAAGCGCCGGATGCAGATGCAGCACCACGCGGGTGTCCTTCTCCAGCTCCTGCTCTTCGTAGGCGTTGCACAGGAAAGCCAGCACCATGCGGTCTACGCCCAGGGACGGTTCCACGCAGTAGGGCACGAATTTCTCGTTTGTCACCGGATCGAGATATTCCATGCTCTTGCCGGAGTGGTTCTGATGCTGCGTCAGGTCGTAATCGGTGCGGTCGGCCACGCCCCACAGCTCGCCCCAGCCGAACGGGAAGAGGAACTCGAAGTCGGTCGTCGCCTTGGAGTAGAAGGCCAGCTTCTCCGGTTCGTGGTCGCGCAGGCGCAGGTTTTCGGGCTTGATGCCGAGGCTGTAGAGCCAGTCGCGGCAGAAGGAACGCCAGTAGTTGAACCATTCAAGGTCTTCGCCCGGCTTGCAGAAGAATTCCAGCTCCATCTGCTCGAACTCGCGCACGCGGAAGATGAAGTTGCCGGGGGTGATTTCGTTACGGAAAGATTTGCCGATCTGCGCGATGCCGGCCGGCAGTTTTTTGCGCGTAGCGCGCATGACGTTCTGGAAGTTGACGAAAATGCCCTGCGCGGTTTCGGGGCGCAGATACAGCTCCGCCGCGGAATCCTGATTTACGCCCTGGAAGGTCTTGAACATCAGGTTAAACTGGCGGATGCCGGTGAAATCCTTCTTGCCGCAGACGGGGCAGACGATATCGTGCCCGGCGATGTATTTTTCAAGCTCTTCGTTCGTCCATCCGTCGCCGGTTTCCTCGCCGTGCGTGAAGTCCTCGATCAGCTTGTCGGCGCGGAAGCGGGCCTTGCAGGCCTTGCAGTCCATCAGCGGGTCGTTAAAGCCGCCGACGTGGCCGCTGGCGACCCACACCTCGCGGTTCATCAGGATGGCCGCGTCCAGCCCGACGTTGTACTTGCTCTCCTGAACGAATTTCTTCCACCAGGCGCGCTTGACGTTGTTTTTGAATTCAACGCCCAGCGGGCCGTAATCCCACGAGTTGGCCAGACCGCCGTAAATTTCAGAGCCGGGATAAATAAAACCTCTGCCCTTGCAGAGCGCAACGAGCTTGTCCATGGTAAGCTCCAAGCAGATCAACTCCTTTGTTTCCAATAAAAAGAATGATAGCCGCCAGCCGGGATTTTGTCAAGAAATTTCGGATGGGAAGGGGCGCAGGCGCCCCGACGGGGACGGGGGGAGGTAAAAATCTCCCGCAGAGAGATGAAAGGTTTATAGAAGAGAGGGAGAATCGAATCGATAAACTGGAATTTTCAAATTAGTCTTTGCAAACAACCTTTGAACCTTCACCATCAATTACAATTCCCTGATGGTTGTTAATTGGGCATAGATTCAAATCCGAAAATTCAGTCATTATTTTCTCGGTAACTTTCTTAAATGGTGCTGTA
>CAKTTL010000200.1 GCA_934615235.1 uncultured Clostridia bacterium | reverse complement strand
GTTCTGTTCCGTCCATTGTGATTCCCTTTCTATTCGGCTGCTGAGAAAACCCGGGAGTTCGAAAGGAACGCAGTCCTCTCGATATCAGTCATTTTCGGCGGAGCGTGCGGAGACACGCCCCTGCGCGGCGCTGTCAGACGTCCAGGTCCACGACCATCTTGCTGTTTTCGGTGATGAACTCGCGGCGCGGTTCCACGTCGCCGCCCATCAGGAGCGACAGGGTTTCGTCGGCGGTGATCGCGTCGGCGATGGTCACGCGAAGCATCGTGCGGTTTTCGGGGTTCATCGTCGTCGCCCACAGCTGCTCGGCGCTCATTTCGCCCAGGCCTTTATAGCGCTGCACTTCGGGACGCGGCTCGGGGCCGAGATCGGCGAGCACCTGATCGCGCTCTTCGTCGGAGTAGACGTATTTTTCAAACTTGCCGCGCGAAATCTTATACAGCGGCGGCTGCGCCGCGTAGACGTAGCCCTGCTCGATGAGCGGCCGCATATAGCGGAAGAAGAACGTGAGCAGCAGGATGCGGATATGGCTGCCGTCCACGTCGGCGTCCGTCATGCAGACGATGCGGTGATAGCGCAGCTTCTCCAGGTTGAAGTCCTGCCCCACGCCGCAGCCGAAGGCGGTAATCATGGCCTTGATTTCGTCGTTGGCCAGCACATGATCGAGCCGCGCCTTTTCGACGTTCAGGATCTTGCCGCGCAGCGGCAGAATGGCCTGGAAATGCCGGTCGCGCCCCTGCTTGGCGCTGCCGCCGGCGCTGTCGCCCTCGACGAGGAAGATTTCGCAGCGCGAGGGATCGCGCTCGGTGCAGTCGGCCAGCTTGCCCGGCAGGCTCGCGCTTTCCAGCACTGATTTGCGGCGAGTCAGCTCGCGCGCCTTGCGCGCCGCTTCCCGCGCGCGCGCCGCGCTCATGCAGCGATCGAGAATGGCGCGGGCCACCTGCGGGTTTTCCTCCAGATAGGCGGAAAGCTGCTCGGCTACGAGGCTGTCCACCATGCCGCGCACTTCGCTGTTGCCCAGCTTCATTTTGGTCTGCCCTTCGAACTGCGGCTCCACCAGCTTGACGGAAACGATGGCCGCCAGCCCTTCGCGCACGTCGTCGCCCTCGAGCTTATCGTCGCCCTTGAGGATGTTGAAGCGCCTGCCGTAATCGTTGATGACGCGCGTGAGCGCCGTGCGGAAGCCGACCAGATGCGTGCCGCCTTCGACGGTGTGAATGTTGTTGCAGAAGGAGAATACGTTTTCGGAGTAGCTGTCGTTGTGCTGCATGGCCACTTCGATGGTCGTATCGCCGCGCTTGCCCTCGATGTAGATCGGCTCGGGGTAGAGCGTCTCCTTGTTTTTATTGAGATATTTGACAAACTCACGGATGCCGCCTTCGTAGTAGAACGTGCGGTCGTGGCCCGCGCCGCGCTCGTCGATGAACCGGATGCGGATGCCCTTGTTGAGGAAGGCCATCTCGCGCAGGCGCTGCTTGAGCACCTCGTACTCGAAAACGCCGGTTTCAAACACGCCGTCGGGGTTGTCCTCGCTCTTGACGTCGGGCTTGAAGCGGATGTACGTGCCGGTTTTGTCGGTGTGGCCGACGATGCGCAGATCGTAGTCGATCTTGCCGCGATGATATTCCTGCTCGTAGACGTTGCCGTTCTGATAGACGGTCACCTTCAGCCAGCTTGAAAGCGCGTTGACGACGGACGCGCCCACGCCGTGCAGGCCTCCGGAAACCTTATAGCCCCCGCCGCCGAACTTGCCGCCCGCGTGCAGCACGGTCAGGCAGACCTCCACCGCGGGACGGTGAATCTT
>CAKTTL010000199.1 GCA_934615235.1 uncultured Clostridia bacterium | reverse complement strand
CTGCTGGATCATCCGGAGCCCATCGCGTTTCTTCGCCGCGAAATGACGGCCGACGTGCCCGAGAACCACGGGCCGACGATCTTTTATGAATCCGTCGCGCAGGAGCAGCGGCTGCGCCTTGCGCTGATCGAATGCCTGCAAACGCGCGGCCGCCCTTTGGAGGAGCGCATCCTGCGCCTGCACGCGGTAATGACGCGCATCGACGCGGCGATTGCCGCCGGAACAGCCGCCGAACTCGACCTTTCCGCCGTCGAGCCGGACGTCGCGGCCGCGCACTGCGGCCCGGAGCGCGCGCTGACCGCCGTGGAAACGCTGCTGGAAGCGTTCGGACAGCGGCGCGGCAGCCTGACCGGCTATATCGAGGCCATTGCGGCATATCTGGGCCGCGATGAAAAAACGGCGGAGCGCTATCTGCGCGCCCGGGACGAATTCGAAGCGCGTTTCCCCTTCTGGGAATCGGCTTTTGAAAACCTGCTGGTCAATCACATGTTCTTCTCGCGCTTCCCGTTCTCCGATCAGTGCGAATCGATGGCCGACGAATTCGCCGCGATGTGCGCGGGTTACGCGCTGCTGCGCGTACTGTCCATCGGCTGGACGGCGCTGCACCCGGAAAAGGAAGCGCTCGTCGACCTGCTGGCCGCCGCGTTCCGGCGCATCGACCATACGCCGTTCCATCAATATTCGGCGGCGCTGCTGCACCGCGCCGATTTCTGCCGGCCGGAGCAGCTGGCAGAGCTGGCGCATCTGTAAAGCGCGCCTTTCTCCGCGGAACGCCTTATCAGCGCAGGCCCCATCCCCCTCGCGGGGCAGCCCGCATGGCGGATGGGTTCTTTTTTGAAAACCGGCGGATTTTTTTCAGCGGCGCAAGCGCCGCCGAACCGTGCCGTCACTCGCCGTGTACTGCGCGCCCGCGCGCGAAGCGCCGGCAATCGATTGAAAAA
Source organism: uncultured Clostridia bacterium (assembly GCA_934615235.1). Lineage (GTDB taxonomy): Bacteria > Bacillota > Clostridia > Christensenellales > Aristaeellaceae > Aphodomonas. Next base: position 1,015 of record CAKTTL010000199.1, on the reverse strand, counting down.
TAGCGCAGAAAATGATATAATAGATAGCGAAGAGAGTGCCGTCGATCCCGGGCAGAAGGTCGAATCCATCGAAAAGGCTTTCCGCTATTCGGACGCATGGGGCGACGAGTATTCGCCCATCGACCGTGCTTCATTTGCGTCAATGCCTGCGGATGCGCAGCAGCGCGCCGCGGACGGCATACGCAAGGCGCAGGAGCTGTTCAATTTGGACACGCTGCCGCAGAAAATCGGCTTCGGCGATATGCGAGGCGCGTATGGTATGTACAGCGAAACCACGCGGACGCTGACGCTTTCGCGCACCCGCTGCAAAGACCCTGAAGAAGCCTTCAGCACCATGATTCATGAGCTGACGCATTATTACGATCACGTAAGCGGCCATGTCGCCGGAACGGTGTATAAGCAGGCACTCAAGGAACTGGGACTGAGGGCGAACAGCAAGCAAGCCTATACACTTATGCGTGGAACGATTGGCATGTTTAACGATACAGATATTGGCGATGCGCACGAAATTTTGGCATTTGGCGTCGAAAAGGCTGTTTCCGGAAAAGGAAACGCGCTTGCAAAGAAAATTCTTGAAATCGTTCAAAAAGGAGCGAAGTAAAATGCGTTTCAGAATGGTTGCGCCTCCGGAAGTTGAAGATGAAGGGGAGCGACTGTATGCTGCTTGGCAGAGACTTCCGCGCAAAACGCGTGGGAGTTTTGAAAAATATCGCGATGCCAACTGTTCGGAGGCAGCGAGGGCATATATGCGCGAGTGCGAAGAAATCCGCGCCAGCCTGCAGCCCGGCGAATATGTCTAAACGCAAATAACGCCAACCGTCCGCAAGGGCGGTTTTTTCATGCCCGAAAGGAGGCTTCTCCCATGGCCGTTGAAATCCGCTTTACCGACAACAGCTCCGCTGTCCTTTCCAGAGTTTCCGGCAATATTCGCGCTGCGCTTACGGCGATGGGCACGAAGGGCGTCGGCCTTACCGTCGATCAGATGCAGTCCGGCTATGGCAGGCCCATCCGGCAG
>CAKTTL010000198.1 GCA_934615235.1 uncultured Clostridia bacterium | reverse complement strand
GATGACTGCCGGAACGGCTATATCCTGGACGGCTTTCCCCGCACGGTGGAGCAGGCGGAAGCCCTGTCGGCCTTTGCGGATCTGGACGCTGTTATCAATCTGGATGTAGACGATGAGGTGCTGGTGAACCGCCTGAGCGGCCGCCGGGTATGCCCGGTCTGCGGTGCGCCCTACCACGTGAGCCGCCTGAACGGCGAAAACACCTGCAAGGCGGACGGAACGCCCCTGATCCAGCGGGACGACGACAAGCCTGAAACGGTTCTGAGCCGGTTGAATGTCTATCACGAAAAGACAGCGCCCCTGATCGACTTCTATCAGAAGGCGAAGCTGCTGCACTCCGTTGGCGGCGATCTGTCGCTGGAGGAGATCAGCGCGGCGATCCTGAAGGCGCTTGAGGCAGGCAAATGATCTATCTGAAAAACGCTCAGCAGATCGAATGCATGCGGAAAGCCGGCGAGCTGCTCTATGACGTGCTGTGCCGCCTTCGGGAGGCCATCAAGCCGGGCATGAGTACCGCCGAGCTGGATGTGTATGCCGAACAGCTGATTCGGAAGCACAAGGCGATTCCCTCTTTTCTGGATTATAACGGCTATCCAGCGTCCATCTGCACCTCCATCAACGAGGAGGTCGTGCATGGAATCCCCAGCGACCGGGTGATCCTGAAGGACGGCGACGTCCTTTCCGTGGACTGCGGGTTGATTCTGGACGGATGGCAGTCCGACAGCGCCTTTACGGTGGGCGTCGGAAACGTCAGCCCGGAGAATCAGAAGCTGATCAATGTGACGGAAGAATGCTTTTTCAAGGGCGTTCGGAAGGCGCTGAACGGAAATCATCTGGGCGATATCGGCCATGCCATTCAGACCTATGCGGAGAGCTTCGGCTACGGCGTGATTCGTGAACTGACAGGGCACGGCATTGGCCGGAACATGCACGAGGAACCCAGCGTTCCCAACTTCGGAAGGGAAGGCCACGGCGTAAAGCTTCGGCCCGGAATGACCCTCGCCATTGAGCCCATGATCGCCAAAGGGGATTATCACGTGGCTGAGCTGGAGGACGGCTGGACCGTCGTGACGGAAGATTCCAGCGTCTGCTCCCACTACGAGCATACCATCGTCATCAACGAAAACGGTTTGCCGGAACTCCTTTCGTATCCGGGCTTTGCCCTGACGGAGGAAGAAGAGTGAAAGCGCCGTTGGAAGCCGGACGTGTCGTCTGTGTGACGCGCGGCCATGATGCCGGAAGCTGGTGCGCGGTTTTACAGGTGCTGGATGAACGAACGGTTCTTCTGTGCGACGGAAAGCTGCGTACCCTGGAAAAGCCAAAGAAAAAGCAAGTGAAGCACCTTACCGCGCTGCCATATACCATTCCTGTTTCGGGGAAGGGCGGCAGCGGCGGAAAAATAGCCGACAGCGATATCCGCAAGGCGCTGAAGGCGGTCAAGGACGCTTACGGGGACACTGAGTCCCACCCGGAAAAGGAGGAATGTGCGTTTGTCCAAAAGTGACGTCATCGAAATGGAAGGCACCGTAACGGAAGCGCTTCCGAATGCGAATTTCAAAGTTGAGCTCCCCGGCGGTCACATCATCATGGCGCAGATCTCCGGAAAAATGCGCATGAACTTCATCCGCATTTACCCCGGCGATAAAGTGACCGTGGAGCTTTCCCCCTATGATTTGACCCGCGGACGCATTACCTGGCGCAGCAAAAACTGAGCCGGAGAGGGCGCAGGCGGCGATAAAGTAATTTGCTTCGCCTGAGGGCGGAGTTCCCGATGAAGAAAAGGAGGTAGTCCACATGAAGGTTCGTCCCTCTGTGAAACCCATCTGCGAAAAGTGCAAGATCATCAAGCGCAAGGGCCGCGTGATGGTGATCTGCGAAAATCCCAAGCATAAGCAGAAGCAGGGCTGAGAAGCTTCTGAAAAGCGGCAGGCAGAAATGCCTGCCGTCAGCCTGTCGAAAAACCCCGAGTTGGCCGCCGTTGCCCGCAAACAGCGCTTCGCTGGTTTGCGGGGAAAGTGCTGCGGCACAAGGGTTAGG
>CAKTTL010000197.1 GCA_934615235.1 uncultured Clostridia bacterium | reverse complement strand
GGGGGAAAACCCTTCTTTCAGGAGAAAGAAGGTTTTTCCCCCAGACCCCCTTTCCGAAGAAAGCCGTTTATACGCCGTCCGCCCCTCAAAGGGAGGGGCGGACGGCGTTTGCATATATACGGGAAAATATTGAGCGAAGTCCGGAGAAGCGGCTTTGGAGGGACGAGGAGACGCTGGGGGGAGCACTTTCTTTCAGGAGAAGGAAGGGGTTCCCCCAGACTCCCTTTCTGAAGAAAGCCGTTTATATGCCGTCCGCCCCTCAAAGGGAGGGGCGGACGGCGTTTGCTTTTCGGTTTTAGTTTCCGCATTCGATGCTGATTTCGTTGAACAGGCCGAGCACGTCTTCAAGGCGCAGGGCGGCCTTTTCATCATCGGCCTTATCCAGCACGATGTGTCCCTCGTGGAGCATCAGGATCCGGTTGCCGTATTCGAGGGCGTAGCGGAGGTTATGGGTGACCATCAGGGTCGTCAGGTGCTTTTCGCGCACGAGCTTGCCGGTCAGCTGCATGATGATTTCAGCTGTTTTCGGGTCGAGCGCGGCGGTATGCTCGTCGAGAATGAGGAATTCGATCGGCGTGAGCGTGGCCATCAGCAGCGCCATGGCCTGGCGCTGGCCGCCGCTGAGCGAGGAAACGGGCACGTGCAGCTTATCCTCCAGGCCGAGGCCGAGGGAGCTGAGCAGCTCGCGGTAGTATTCCACGCGCTTTCGGTTCACGCCGGGGGTGATGTTGAAGGGCTTGTTTTTGTTATCGGCCATGGCCATGTTTTCCAGAATGGTCATCGTGCCGCAGGTGCCCATGGCGGGGTTCTGGTATACGCGGCCGATGTTGCGGTAGCGTCTGTGTTCGCGCACCTTGGTAATATCCTGTCCGCCCATGAGGATGCTGCCCTCGTCCACGGGGATGGAGCCGCAGACCATATTGAGCATCGTCGTCTTGCCGCTGCCGTTGGAGCCGACGACGCTGACGAACTGTCCGTCGGGGATGGTCAGGTTAAAATGCCGGAACAGGCAGTTTTCGTTTACCGTGCCGGGAGAATACACCTTGCTGATATCACGAAGCTCAAGCATTGAATTTCACCTTCTTCTTGCGCGCGCCGCCCAGCACGAGAATAGCCAGGAAAAGCACCGCCGTCACCAGTTTCAGATCCTGCGGCACAAGGCCGAGGGAGAGCGCCAGCGCCACGCAGGCTTTGTAGATGATGCTGCCGACGATTGCGGCGGTGGAGCTGTTCACTTTCTGACGGTTTGTAAAAATGCGCGTGCCGATGATCACGGCCGCCAGGCCGAACACCATCGCGCCGGTGCCCATCGAAATTTCAAACACGCGGTTTTTCTGCGCCATGACCGCGCCGGCGAGCGCGACGAGCGCGTTGGCGATGGCGAGGCCTTCGATTTTGACGATGCCGCTGTCGCGGGCGAGGGTAGTGACCACGGCGTGGTTATCGCCCACGGCGCGCAGAAGGAAGCCGGCCTTTGTGTTCATGAACAGGTCGAGCAGGATTTTCACGATCAGCACAATCGCGAGCACGACGATCGCCTTCGAATACGGCTGCAAAAACGCGGGGAAGCTGCGCACGAAGGCGTTATCGAAGATGGTGGACATATTAAAGAAAGGAAGGTTTGCACGGCCCGCGATGCGCAGGTTGATCGAATACAGGCCGGTCATGGTGATGATGCCGCTCAGCAGGTCGCGCACGCGGCATTTGACGTGGATCAGGCCGGTTACGAGCCCGGCGGCAGCGCCCGCGAGCATGGCGACAAGCAGCGAGAGAACGGGGTTCACGCCGTTCACGGTGAGGATTGCGGTCACGGCCGCGCCCAGCGGAAAGGAGGAGTCGACCGTCAGATCCGGAAAATCCAGCACGCGGTACGTGATCAGAACGCCCAGCGCGAGGATGGAATAGATCAGGCCCTCCTCAAGGATGCCGATGAAAATGCCCATACTGTTGCCTCCGGGGTGAATTTTCTTTAGAAGGATGGGGAGATGGATTTTTCCGCGCTGGGCGCGGAAGGGGGAAACGCGGGGAGCGGAGCGCGCGGGGAAAC
>CAKTTL010000196.1 GCA_934615235.1 uncultured Clostridia bacterium | reverse complement strand
GTATCGATGCATATGTTACCCGCGCAACATTAGACCAGCCTTGTTCATAAAAAGGTCGCTTTCCACATGGCGCCACTCAAATAACGCGCCTGGTAAAAAGCATGTTTGTTGCGCAACTTTTCCCACACGAGAAATGAGTGGGGACCCCACAGACGCCCCAGAAGGCCGTCCTACTCCACAGTGCCGTAGGTGTAGCCCCAGCCGTGGCCGGCGATCGAGGAGTTCATCTGCTGGCACAAAGCGATGCGCGTATACGCGCCCGGCGGCAACAGCTCCACAATTTCGCGCATGTCGGCACACACGTCGAACGTCTCCGCCGCCAGAATCACATCAAGCCGCTCAACGATAGGCGTGTTCTTGAAGAGGTAATCCACAACGCGCTGCATTTCGCCATATGAATCGCTTCTCTCAAGCAAAGCCATGCAGTGGTGTCCTTTCTTTATATCTACAACCTGTTGCCACCTGGCACATCCCGGCAGGCCTGCCAGCAAACAACTAGCGAATGCTGTCGGCGCCGAAAACGCCCGCGGCCAAAGCGCCCGTGTATGCGGGAGTCGCCTCGCCGCACGCGCGCAGGAACTGAGCTCCCGCCGCGCGAAGAGCCACGGCCGCGTCGGCCATGAAATCGGGCAGCGCATAGGGGTTCTCGGGAATGGGCGCGCCGAGCGAGGCGCGGCGCTTCTCGGCAGCGGTTGCCTGGCGCACGTTCACCTGCACCAAAATGGGTTTCGGGATGGCGGCGGCAATCTCGCGCACCACTTCCGCAATCGCCTCGGGCGCAGCAGCGCTGCGAATGCCAATCACGTCGGCCTTCGTGAGCACCTCGATCGCTTCGGCGAGCGGCTTTCCATCAAACTCGCCTTGCTCATTCACGTCGACCGACACGAACACCGGACCCGCATACGCGCGACGCACGCCCTCGATGCCGCACTGGACATCGGCCGCGCTGCGCAAGCCGTTCAGGAAAATGGCGTCGAAGCCCTCGCCTTCGCTTTCTGCAAGAGATCCCATGGCTTCCTTGCCGCCCTCGACAAGCGCTCGCGCCGCACCTTCGTATTGCGCCGCGCACTGCTTCATCGACATCGCCGACGTGGCGTCGAGCGGCAGCCCGCACGGGCCAACTTCGCACAGCACATGCTGCGGCGCGTTCGCGCGCGCGTGAGCTATAGCCGCCTGGGCAAGTTCCTGGGCGCGATCTTCCATGCGCTTGTGCGCCAAGCGCGCCTCGCAAATATCGGTTTCGGCAACCAAACACTGCGCGCCCGCCATCGATTCCAGGCGCAGCGCATCGCGCATAGTCTCCGGCTCAACCAAGCTCATATATTCAGCTTCGGTTTCCATGTCGACGCCTTGGTTCGCGAGCGCGAACGCGAGCGGGGCGGAAAGCACGAGCATGTCTTTGTGGAAACGCAATTCGATATCGGCCATAAGAGCCCCTTTCGGACGTAGCGAACGAAGCGCGGAACACGGCAGAAGCGTGCGCGACGCGGCTAATGCAATGCTCTGAGTATAGTTGCAACGCGGCGAACGAAGCGCCTGCAAGGGCCGCTTTCCCGAAAAGTGGCGCAAGCGCGCTTCATAAGTCAAAAAGTGGCTCAAAATGATGCTGCGGCAAACGGTCGTTTTGCAGCGGCGAACGGCGAAGCTTTTTAATGACGCTTCAAAAGCCCTTCACAAACGTATACACATTTTTAGGTTATGTCTAATTCACCCTCATTGTGTGAGGTGCGATTTCATGGCTCCCATCAGGGCTTTTACGCCTTGTCGAGCACAGGGGCCCTGCGTACACAAGTCGTTCAAAACCGTCTCACAACTTCTTGAAAACCCGTACCTATACTTTTGCCTTGCAAACGCGGGGTCCCCTTCCCAGTTTGCCTGCTACCCCAAAGCAGTACGTACCGGTGCACCTCCCAAGATCAAGCACCGTACACCCCCTCCTTGTGTGAGGCCCGGTTCCCCTCCGGGCCTCAAGTTCTCTCTTAGGCCCGCTCGTCCGAACGGGCCTTTTCCTTTTCCTGGGGGTGTTCCTATAGTTTCGTCAACCCTCAATCCTTCGATAGGGCGCGGAA
>CAKTTL010000195.1 GCA_934615235.1 uncultured Clostridia bacterium | reverse complement strand
CGGTGCGAAACGAGCGATGCGCCCAACAGGGCGAAGCGCGACGATTGAGCACCGCGCAGGAACCTCAGGTTCCTGCCAGGGGGTATTAGGGGGACAGCGTCCCCCTAACGTCTCCCCAGACATATCTGAAACATTCTATCAATCCCTCTGAGTATACCCTCCTCCGCCCGCGTTTGCAAGCAAAAGAACGCCCCGCCCGCGCGCCCCGCATTTGTACGCGCCGCGCATTTTCCGCCTGCGCTGCGCCATGTCCCCCGGCCGCGCCCTGCGCGGCAGATAAAAACAGCCGCCCGGGGTTTCCCCGAACGGCCGCGATGTTTCGCCCGCTTCACTCAAACGCCGTCAGCGCCAGCTGCACCCGCAGCTCCTGCAGCGCGGCGATCAGCTCCTGCGCAAACTGCTCCGGCACGGAATTCGCCTCCGAGAGCATATCGTTGAACGGCGTGAGATAGTACCACGGCTGCGCCTCGCCGCACTCGCCCTGCGCGTTATATACCAGCTCGTAGCGCAGCACCGGCACGCCGTCCTCCAGCCCGTACACGCTCCAGCCGCTGTCCGCCGCGCCGTTGCTCCACTCGTTGAGCGCCTGCCCGTCCGAGCAGAGATAGAACGCGTTGCGCGTCCATCCTTCGAACAGAACGCGCGGGAAACCGTTGTCCAGCGTGAAAACGCCGTAGACCATCCCCGGCATGTTGCCGCTGTCCGCCGTCTCGCCGACGACCAGCTCTTCAATCCCGTTGCCGTCCATGTCGATTCGCGCATAGCCGAGCTTCACGCCATAGGCGCTGTTGCTCACGCCTTCCCAGTTGACCCACCAGTACCCCTCCGGGCTGCCTGCCCGCAGCGCCGCGGCGTACTGCTCCAGGATTTCGTCATACTCCGGCCGGCCCATGCCTTCATAAAGCTCCAGATTGCTCTCCGGGATATATCCCTGCTGCAGACCGAGCTGCACGTAATACCATTTCGTCGCCGTTTCGCCCAGCAGCCAGACGCATTCGCCCTCCGGAACCACCTCAACCGTCGCGTACGAGCTCGCTTTCGGCTCGGTCAGCAGCGCCGTGGCCGTCGTCGTCCGCGCCGCAGGCTGCCGCGGCGTGACCACGCCCGTGCTCAGATAATCGGTTTTCACATAACCGCGCGCCGTGCCGATCGTCGCCTCCGCCCACTCGCCGCCGTCCAGCACGCGGCAGACGGCCTGCGTCCCGGTGAAGTACAGGCCGAGCGATTTCGCCTCCGTCGACGGCTCAGCGCGCAGATGCACGCGGTCGGACGTGTCGCCGTCGATCACGGCTGTGAAATACTCGTCCTGCGCGCATGCAGGCAGCGCCGCGCACACAAGCGCCAGCAGAACCAACAGGGAAAGAATTTTCTTTTTCATTTCGCGTTCCTTTCTTGCCTGAAAGAAGAATCTGAGATTTATGGCAGCTGCGCTGCCGGAAAGGGGAGCGGCCCGTTGCGTCCTTCGCCGCCCGCCGGGAATAGAACGCGCCGCGCCGCCTCCTTCATCCCGCCCGGATACGCCAAGTGGAAAATAATTCCATCCGCGGCGATTGCGGACGGAGTTTTACCGGCGGCGATTCCCGGCCGCGCCGTTCCCTCGAACGCGCTCTGCGCGTTCAATCGCGCGTCCTTCCGCGCCTCAGCGCAGCCTCGCCTTCAATTCCCTCTTCACCTTTTCCAGATCGCTCTCGCACAGCAGCGGCAGCGTTTCCGCCAGCGCCTGCGGTTCCAGATCCCACCAGCGGAAGCGGAGCAGCCCGGTCAGCTCCTCGTCGAAGCGGTTTTTGATGAACCGCGCCGGGTTGCCGCCGTAAACGGTATACACGGGCACATCTTTGACCACCACGGAATACGCCGCGACGATCGCGCCGTCGCCGATTTTCACCCCCGGCATGATCACGCTCTCCCGGCCGATCCATACGTCGTTGCCGGGGGTGTATCTGAAAAAGGAAGAGGCGACAGCACGAGCGGATTTTTCGTCAGTTCAAGGAGGGAAATCGAAGGTTTAGCGGCGCTAAATCGGGGGCAATACCGCATAATTCGCGTGAAGGATGGCGAGATGGATTTGCGTCGGATGCGAATTGCAGATTTCGCAGGCGTACCGGCGGTACGTCAAGAAAGCTGCAAACAGCAGACGGCGTAAAG
>CAKTTL010000194.1 GCA_934615235.1 uncultured Clostridia bacterium | reverse complement strand
GTGCCGCCGATATTCACGCCGCGCAGCAGGGCGGCGTACTGATCGGTAAACTGCGAAAGCAGAATCGCCGAGGGCACGTTGCTGATCACCTGACAGGAGAAAACCGCCGTCAAAAGCGTATTCCACTGCAGCAGGTTCGAAAAGAACGCGCGCACCGCCGGCAGACGGCTCATATTGCCCGAGAAAATGAAGAAGCACACAAACGTCATCAGCAGGCCGTAATCGACCGCCGCCAGCGCGTGCCTGTCAAGCGCCAGCAGCACGGCGACGACCGCCGCCAGCACCAGCCAGATGGGCAGCAGGCGGAAAATCATCAGGATTGTCATCAGGAAAAGCGCCATGTATACCGCCGTGCGCGCGACGGGCAGGCGGTCCTCCTGCCGTTCGTCAATGCGCAGGCTGTATTGCGGAATGAGCAGGCAGCACGCCGTCACCAGCGCCATCGCGACGACGAACGGCCAGAACATGATGCCCATGAATTCGCCCGTCGGGATTTGAAAATGCGCGTACAGATACAGGTTCTGCGGGTTGCCAAAGGGCGTGAGCATGCCGCCGAGGTTCGCCGCGATATTCTGCAAAATGAACACCAGCGCCACATCGCGCTTGCGTCCCGCCGTGGAGAAGACAAAATATCCCAGCGGCAGGAAAGTGATCAGCGCCATATCGTTGGCAATCAGCATGGAACCGATGAACGTGATATACGTCAGCGCAAGCGCCGCCGCACGGGCGTTGCCCGCCAGACAGATGATGCGCCGCGCGAGAATGGCAAAAAAGTGTATGTCCTTCAGCGCGCAGACGACCGCCAGCGTGCCGAACAGGCAGCCGAGCGTTTTCAGATCGAAATAGCCCCAGTATTGCGCGTCCGGCGGCACCAGCAGCGCGGACACAGCCGCCGCGCACAGCGCGATCAACGGCACGGTATTCTTCCGTAAAAAGGCACGCATTCTCGAAAAGCCCCCGCTCTGTACAAAAATCGCAAACGGGGTTTATGATAGGCGCAGCGCACCGAAATGTCAAGCAAGCGCAAGGATTTCTTTTCCGCGCTGGCGCGCGTATTCAAGGGCCGCGCGCGCCCCGCCGAAATCGCGATAGACGCAGGCAACGACAACCGCCGCCTGATCGACCATCCAGCGATTGCACAGCGGAATGGCGCGTTTGAAGTAAACGTCCGCCAGCCCGGCGGGAATATAAATTTCGTCGAACCGGGCGCGATATTCGTCCGGGAAACGATTGAGCCGGTTTTCCATATACGGCAGCACCAGATGCAGCGCGATCTGCTTTTGCGGCTCGCGCCTTTTCGCGCGGCGAACCGCCTGCGCCGCCATCGCGTCAAACTCGCCCATGCCGCCGACGAGAAAACAAAACGCCGTATCCCGCGCAAGCAGCAGGGATAACGCCGCGTCCAGCTTCTGCGGAATATCCGGCAGAAGGATTTCGCGATGGCCGAAAAAGGCGCAGGTGAGCATTTTGAAATATCCTCTTTATTGTCGTTAGAAAAACTCTAATTATTAATCGCACTCATTCTACCATTCCCGTTTTGTGTATGTCAATGCCGCCATTACATAAACTACGATTATAAGGTGGTGTTGACTTGGAAGCGCAGGAAAATAAACAGGAAAGAAAAGAATTGCTTTATGAGCTCGGCATGAGGATACAGGCAGCCCGCCGGGCCAATAAGATGACGCAAGAATATTTTGCTGAAGCTGTCGAGCTTGGAGATAAGACCGTTTCAGCCATAGAGTGCGGAAGAGCCGGCGTTTCCATCACCAAACTGAAAAAGATATGCACCGTGCTGGGCGTGTCGAGCGATTCGCTGCTGTTTGGCGAGCAGGAGAAAAACGACGTGCAGGCGCTGGCCGAGCGTCTCTCGCGCCTGCCGCCCGAGCAGTTCCGCATCGTCTGCGACGTAATCAATAGCCTGCAGGAAGCCTTCGCGCTCAGCGAAAAAAACAAAGCATAAACTATACCGCCGTTCCCACAAAAGGAATGGCGGTTCTCTTTCCCCGTACCCCGCGCCGCCCGCCCCTCCCTCCGAGGGGTGGACGGCATAAAGCGGCTTTCTTCGAAGGGGATCTGGAGCACCGGAGGTGAGCGCGGCCAGTGGCCGATTCAGCGAACCGGAGGTGCGGCATGAAACGAGCAGGCGACCGGC
>CAKTTL010000193.1 GCA_934615235.1 uncultured Clostridia bacterium | reverse complement strand
GTTATACAGACAAGTATATTGCACAATATTTATCTGTAACAGAACGCACCGTGCGAAATCTAAAGTCACGCGCATACCTTGCTTTAAAAACAATATTAGAGAAGGAAGATGTTACGGACGATGCTTACATATGAAATGATTATCAATGCACAGAAAGGAGATCCGTATGCAATGCAGCAGATACTAAGTCATTACGCAGGCTATATCAATCATGCTGCAAGTTTCGTGTATTCAGGCGATTGCAGAAGGGTAAATCGGGATATCCAAGAACTGATCGAAGCAGATCTTATGGTTGCTATTTTGAAATGGAAGGATAAAAAACGAATGCATGACAGAATAATGCAAATATGTACATACGACCTGTTCCAGTTTGCCTATATCCCGTCGTGGTACGAGCAGCTTTACGAACTGTCCAAGATGGCCGCGCCGGAGCCATGGCGGTTCAGGCAGCCATTATATGAAACGCAGAACACAGAAACGCCCATCCTCGAACGTTACATCAATCAGGTCTTTCGCAAACAAGCCATTGATTACAGCTGCGCCCCCGCTGGGCAGGCTGGCCAGATTTTCTACCTCAATCAAGAATTCGCCTGCTTTCATACCGGGCTGAACACCAAGGATTACAAATCTATCTATATGTGCTTCAGCCGCAACAAACGTTTAGATTCGCTGAGAAAATGGTGCTTCAAAGGCTTTACGACCGAGGACTCGCCATGGTTCAAATACGTTCCGTTGCTGCCGTCGCGGCCCACCTACTCCCTGCGGCAGTGGATGACGTACTACGACCCGGAATGGGAAATCCGCGTCAACGCCAGCCACATCCTTGAAGATGAGGAAAACGTGGCGCGGCTCCCGGAATCCATACGCGGCGCGTGGAATCTGCCCCTGTTGCTGGAAACAGCGGTGGAATTGGCACGACGAAAGGCCATGACCGATTGGAGCCTTGCGGTTCCGCAGATTTTTCAAAGCCGCGTGCAATACCTGCTGCCCATCCATCTGACGAGCATGGAAAGGCCCGACCTCGCCATGGCCCTGTCAATTATGGAGGGCTACTACATCGGCCATACCTGCCTGACGCTGGAGATGGCCTACCAAAATGCAAGACTACTGGCCCGGCCTACGGCTGGGTGGCTCGCCGAGCTGGTGGAGTGATTCGCCGCAGGCTGGCCGGAAAGGAGTTCAGATGACTAAGATTATACGCTGCCCCCGATGCAAGGAAACGCTGTTTTTCCTTTGCGTTGGGGGTTCTCTACCCACCTGATCGCGTACTGTAAAGGCTGCAAACTGCCGGTGGAAATCCGGCGCACGCGCTCAGGAAAACTGTATAGCGTCGCATGGAAACGGGACTGAATCCGAGCGAGGGAGGCGATTCTCTTGCCATGACGGTTCAGCTGGCCATAACAGCCGCCGAGTGGCTTACGGGTTGCACTCCCGGTAAAGCCCGCTTTCCTTGATGGACACGCATTTTCGCAACCAGACCGAGTAACGGACGCCGAGGCAACGGAGTACCACCGCCGGATGACTGCTTTGTTCAAAGCACCACGCATTCGGCGGTTTTCTTTTGCTTCGACATTCGCTGCCCGGTCTTTTTTACGTTCTGGAACATGGCAGTACTGTCTGTGTCACTCTATGCCCCGGCTCTGGGAACAGGAGCGCGGACATGAGCGGCCCTATTTTCTTTGAAAAAATTTTTCAAATAGGAAATTACCCTTCCTATTTGGCTGTTAGGCTTCAGCCAGAGCCAAGGGAAGGAGGTGATCGACCGTGACGGCAAACGAGCGCCGTGCTGAAATCATGCGCATCATGACAGCGCGGCGGCAGGAATCCATGGGCCGTCTCGCGCTGGAACTGGGCGTAACCAGACGCACCATCCGCTCGGATATTACGGCGCTCACGATCGATTACCCTCTGGAAACACAGCGCGGAAACGGCGGATGCGTCAAGGTGGCGGACTGGTACCATCCCCATCGCAACATCCTCAGCTGCGAACAGCAGCGCGTCCTTTCCGAGCTGATCAGCGGCTGCGACGCATATCAGGCCAATGTGCTCCGGCAGATGCTGACGGAATATGGCTCCTCCCAACACAGAACGAAGAAAGGAAGATCAGGATGAGCAAAGTCAAGCTCCTGCTGGATGTGGTGGAGGATATGCG
>CAKTTL010000192.1 GCA_934615235.1 uncultured Clostridia bacterium | reverse complement strand
TGCCTCGACGGCGCGACGCTGCCCGGCGGCAAGGAAATTAAAACCGGCAAGCTGCGCGGCGTGCTGTCCGAAGGCATGCTCTGCAGCGGCGGCGAGCTGGGCGTGGATGATGCGCTTTATCCCGGCGCGGGCGTGAACGGCATCATGGTTTTCCATGAAGATTTGCCGCTGGGCGAGGACGTGAAGCCGCTGCTCGGACTGGGCGATACCGTCGTCGATTTCGATATTCTCGCCAACCGGCCGGACTGCCAGTGCATCTGGGGTCTTGCGCGCGAAAGCGCGGCTGCGTTCGATACCACGTTCAAAAAGCCGGACATCGCGTTCAAGGCGCATTCCGGCAGCATTGCGGACGAGGCGAAGGTCGAGGTGCTCGATCACGATCTGTGCCCGCGCTACGCCTGCCGCGTCGTGAAGAACGTGCGCGTCGCACCCTCGCCGATGTGGCTGCGCACCTACCTGCACGCCGCCGGCATGCGCTCGATCAACAACGTGGTCGATATCACCAACTTTGTCATGCTCGAAACCGGCCATCCGATGCACGCGTTCGACCTGGCGAAGGTGCGCGGCCGGCACATCATCGTCCGCCGCGCGGCCGACGGCGAGCCGCTCCGCACGCTCGACGGCAAGGAGTATAAGCTGAGCAATTCCATGCTCGTCATCGCAGACGAACAGGGCTCGACCGGCCTTGCCGGCGTCATGGGCGGCGAGGAATCCGAAATCACCGAGGAAACGAAGGAAATCCTCTTCGAATGCGCTGCGTTCGACCGCGCCAATATCCGCGTCACCGCGCGCGCGCTCGGCATCCGCACCGAGGCGTCCGGCCGGTTTGAAAAGGGCGTCTGCCCCGCGACCGTCATGGAAGCGCTTGACCGCGCCTGCCAGCTTGTCGACCAGCTCGACGCGGGCGACGTACTCGGCGACGCGATCGATCTGTACCCCGATCCGGTTCCGGAAAAAACCGTGACCGCCAGCCTCGCGCGCATTCGCCGCTGGACGGGCGTGGAAATTCCGGACGAGGAGATCGCGGGCATTCTGCGCAAGCTGCATTTCGGCGTGACCATCGACGGCGATACGATCACCGCCGAGGTGCCGGAGTTCCGTCAGGACGTGGACGGCTTTGCCGATCTGGCCGAGGAAGCGCTGCGCTATTACGGCTTCGAACACCTCACCTCCACGCGCCTGCACGGCGAAGTGCCGCGCGGCGGCCGCAACGAGGATATGAAGCTCGCCGATAAGGTCAAGGCAATGCTCATCGGCATGGGCGGCCACGAGATTATGACGTTCTCCTTTATCGCGCAGAGCGCGATTGAAAAACTTGGTCTCCCCGCGGACGACGGCAGACTGGATCCGGTTGTGATCCGCAACCCGCTGGGCGAGGATACCGCCGTGATGCGCACGTCGATGGTGCCGGGCGTGCTGACCGTGCTGGCGACCAACTATAACCGCCAGAACGACGGCTCCCTGCTCTACGAACTGGGCCGCGTATTCGTTGGACACGGCCGCAAGCCGGGCGAACTGCCGGTCGAAACGCCGGTGGCCGCACTGGCCGCGTTCGGCTCCGGCTGGGACTTCTATCGCATGCGCGGCAGCGTGGAGGAAATTCTGCGCGTGCTGGGCGTGGAATATAAGCTCGAAGCGGGTGCGGACGCGTATTATCATCCGGGCCGCAGCGTGAAGCTGGTTGCGAACGATGGCCGCGTCGTCGCGCAGCTGGGCGAAGCGCATCCGGCCGTGCTGGAAGCCTTCGAAGGCCCGGCGCACGCCTGCTTGGCCGAAATTGATCTCGACGTGGTGCAGGCCAATGAAACGCCTGTCGGCGCGATCAAACCGCTGCCGCGGTTCCCGGCCGTCGACCGCGACGTGGCGCTTGTGATGGACGAATCGCAGCCCGTCGGCCCCGTGCTTGCGGCGATCCGCCGCGTGGGCGGCCAGCTGATGGAAAAGGCTGAAATGTTCGATGTGTATCGCGACGCGCGCCTGGGCGCGGGCAAGAAGAGCGTGGCGTTCTCCATGCGCTTCCGCGCCGCCGATCATACGCTGACCGACGACGAAATCAGCAAGGCGTTCGACAAGGTCGTCCGCGGTTGCGAGCACCAGTTCCACGCGGAAATCAGAAAGTAAGACGAGAAGGGGGGACGGGTTTTTCTGGGGGAGGGACC
>CAKTTL010000191.1 GCA_934615235.1 uncultured Clostridia bacterium | reverse complement strand
TCGGGCGCCGCGATCAGGCACATCAGGCGGATATGCGTGCAGCCGCGCTTTTTCAGGAAGCCGATGGCCGCGCTGGAAGAACCGCCGGTGGCCAGCATCGGATCGACGATAATCAGTTCGCGCTCTTCCGCGTCGATGGGCAGCTTGCAGTAATATTCAACGGGCTCCAGGGTTTCCGGATCGCGATACAGGCCGACATGGCCGATTTTCGCCGCGGGGATCAGGCTCATCACGCCATCCACCATGCCCAGGCCCGCGCGCAGGATCGGCACCACGCCCAGCTTGCGGCCGGCAAGCATCTTCTGCTTCGCAACACAAATGGGGGTTTCCACTTCAACCTCTTCCAGGGGCAGATCGCGCGTCACTTCGTAAGCCATGAGCATTGCGATTTCCTTCAAAAGCTCGCGGAAATCCTTGCTGCCGGTGTCCTTGTCGCGCATGATGGAAAGCTTGTGCTGGATCAGCGGATGGTCCATGATGTGTACTGTGCTCAACGTAAATCCCTCCAATCGATTTCCTCCCAGTATGTACCTTATTATACTAAAACCGCGCAACTTTGGCAAGCTCCCGGCCCCGTTGCGCGGCAATATTAGCATATGAATTTCAATATGGTTTCAAAAAGACCGGCGTTTGTCAGTCGATTACCAGCGGCGCGATTCTCGGCCTGCCGCCGTTTTGCGGCTCTACGCTGTAAAAGCCGATGAGGTTCCCCGGCCGCGTGCGGCGATATACGTCGGTCACGCGCGTAAAATCGTTCAGGTCAAACCGCACCGACAGCCCGCATCCCAGCGCCACCTCGCGCGGCGTGGAAACGACCTCCGCGCGCAGCCCCTGGCGCGAAAGCGCCCCTTCAAACGCAAAAACCTGCTGCCTGGAGCGAAACGAAGCGATTCCAAACGGCATAATACCACCCTCCCGCCATATTATTGTATGAGAACGCGCCGTTGGCGTGACGGGAGGCAGTCATGATCTATCTCGATAACGCGGCCACCACCTTTCCAAAGCCCGCGCAGGTTTATCGCGCCGCAAGCGGCGTGATGGAACGGCTGGGCGCGAACCCCGGGCGCAGCGGGCACCGCATGTCGCTGGCCGCGGGGCGCGTCGTGATGCGCTGCCGCAACGCGCTGGCGGCGCTTCTCAACGTGGACGCGCCGGAGCGAATCGTCTTCTGCCTCAACTGCACCGACGCGCTGAACATGGCCATCCGCGGGCTGCCCCTTTCCGGCGGACATGTGATCGCCATGGCGCTCGATCATAACGCGTCGCTGCGGCCGCTTTGCGGCATGGCGGCGCGGGGTGAAATCGAGCTGGACGTGCTCACGCCTGGCCCGGACGGCGCGGTCTCCCGCGCGCAGGTGGAACGCGCGCTGCGGCCGGACACGCGGCTGGTCGCGATGAGCCACGCCTCAAACGTGACCGGCGCGCTGCAGCCGGCGGCGGAAATCGGCGCGCTTTGCCGGGAAAAAGGCGCGCTCTTTCTGCTCGACGCAGCGCAGACGCTCGGCGTGGAGCCGGTGCATCCGGAGGCGCTTTGCGCCGATCTGCTCGCCTTCCCCGGCCACAAGGGGCTGCTCGGCCCGATGGGCACGGGCGGCCTGTGGCTGCGCGAGGGGCTCACGCTTTCCCCTTACCGCGAGGGCGGCACCGGTTCGCGCTCGGAAAGCCCGCTCCAGCCCGACGACCTGCCCGACCGCTACGAGAGCGGCACGCTCAACCTGCCCGGCGTGGCAGGGCTGCTGGCCGGCGCGCGGTTCGTCGCCGCGCACGGCGAGGAAATTCGCGAAAAGGAGGCCGCGCTCACACGCCGCCTGCGCGCGGGGCTTACGGCCATGCCGTCCGTCACGCTGTACGGGCCGGAAGCGCCGTCGGTGGGAATTGTATCGTTCAATCTGGCGGGGCGCCGCTCGGGCGACGTGGCCGACCAGCTGAACCGCCTGGGCATCGGCGTGCGCGCAGGGCTGCACTGCGCGCCGCTGGCGCATCGCGCGCTGGGCACGCTGGAAACGGGCGTCGTCCGGGCAAGCCCCGGCTTTTTCAACACCGAAGGCGATATCGACCGCCTGCTCAGCGCAGTCTGGCGAATCAGTCTCGAACCGGAATTTTGAAATTCATTTTTATGTTTATCAAAACAGTATTGCAATTTTGATGTTGCGGTGATATAATTCCTTTCGTA
>CAKTTL010000190.1 GCA_934615235.1 uncultured Clostridia bacterium | reverse complement strand
GACTGGCGGCGACGCTGGCCGAGCGGGGCTTCTCCTGCACGGTCGAAACAGTAAGCTCCGAAATAGAGACGGCGGATAACGCGCCCTGCGAGGCTGCGCCGGAGGAACCAGCGCTTCCCGATGAACGCTTCACCGTGACCATCCCGGCGGACAGGCTTTCGCCCGATGCGCTTGCGCGGCTTCGGAATCTGATCGCTTCCAGGCGCAGGCTCTTCTGCGACGCGCTGAACGCAACAGAACTGCCGGTGCTGGAGAAAGGCGATCAGATTGCCTTTCCCTGGTTCGAGCAAACCGACGACGAAGAGGAACGAGCCGCATATACGCTTTTCATCGAGCGCCTGGCGGAGCTTTCCAATCGCCTGAAGTGGGCGGCTTCCGCCGGGAAGGACGCGCCCAACGAGAAGTACGCCATGCGCTGTTTTCTGCTGCGGCTGGGGTTCATCGGCGCGAAGTGCAAGGGCGCCCGCGCCGTGCTGCTTCGAAATCTGCAGGGCAGCAGCGCTTTCCGCGACGGAGGCAAGCCGGCAAATGCCGATGCAAAGGCGGTGAGCGGCGTATGATGAAAAAACAGTTTTATCTGGAGGGCGAAAGAATCACCCTCCGCTGCGCCAAGGAGCTGATCGGCAGGGAGCAATACAAGAAGACGCTCTCAAATGCGAAAGCCGCCTTTCTGTGCAACCCGCTGCGGGAGGTGCGGTATATGACCCGCGAGGGGATGCTCACCATCGTGTTTCAGCCGGATTGAATTGCCGCCGCAGTGCGGCTTTTCCTTTGCCCCTGTGGCCGCAGCGTTCGCCCTGTGTCGGGGAGGACGCTCATGCGCAGCTCCATGCCGCGTCCAGATTCAGCCGCGCCCTGCTGCCCTCCGTGGGGCTGGAAAGGCGCAGGGCATAATCCGTCTGATAGCGCTCCATGGCGCGGCGCGCGGCGGCGAACTCCGCCAACGCTTCTGAATCCAGAAGGGTGAATCCATTTTTCCGGATGGAGTTTCTGTTCGCCAGCAGCTCGCTGCGAATATGGATTCGCGTCAGGTAGGCGTAGCGAACGCTCTCATCCGCAAGGCGCTGTGCGGCGATGTAATACCGATCGATCCACAGCCGGTAATCCGCGCCCTGATAAATCTGGGGAATGGGTATCCTCCGTTTCAGCATTCGGCGCAGCCTTTTGCGTTTTGGAATGGAGACGCCCAGGTCTTCGGCCAGCACCAGACCGTAAGCGATGACCTCGTCCGCATCCAGCGGCTCACGATTGGGTCGTCCCGTGCGCGGCACGGTGGGCGCTCTGGGTTGATGTGTCTCTTTCATGCTCGTGCCTCCAACAAAAAAGAGCAGCCGGGCTTCTGCCCGCACTGCTCCTGAATCTGATTGCGCTTCTTCGCGCATTGCTGTCTATCTGGTTCTGACAGGATACATCATACCACAGGGGACTACTGCCAAACAATAGCAAAGTACGCAAACAGAAAATTATTTTTATTTCCCCGCCTGCAGGAGCCTGTCCGCCACCCGGAGAGCGCTGTTGTGGAAACGGTAAATGGTTCTGGCGCTGCACTGCATTTCCTCGGAAATATCGGGCCAGGTCTTCATGCCCAGATACCGCAGCTCCAGCACAGTCCTGTACTCCGGCTTTCGAATTTGCGCGATCAGATCCCGGATGTCCCTTTTCAGCGCCACCAGTTCGTCAATCTCCGCGTTGATCTCCTTTTCCAGATCCACGATCTTGACCACCCTGCTCTCCATCTGCTGCAGATCGGGCGAGGGATTTCTCGGCATATCCGAGACCGTGCCGGTGGCACGTGTCGCCAGCTCTCGCGTCCGCTGCAGCTCGATGAGCTTGCTGTTGATGCGCGAATCAATCATCCGCGCCTGCGATAAATACTCTCTTGCCGTCATTCGTTTTCACCCTTCCAGGGCATATCGCCCTCGTAGTACTGCTCGGCGATCTCCTGCTGCCGCTCCACTGGCAGCGCATTCAGCCGCTGA
Organism: uncultured Clostridia bacterium; assembly: GCA_934615235.1. Classification (GTDB taxonomy): domain Bacteria; phylum Bacillota; class Clostridia; order Christensenellales; family Aristaeellaceae; genus Aphodomonas. The sequence goes on along the minus strand of CAKTTL010000190.1, from coordinate 216 downwards.
TTGGCTCTGGCCACGTCCTGTGCGTACTTCCAAATCGGCTTGTAGAAGGGGCAGACCGCATACCCCGCGCACTGCTCTCCCGTCAGGGCAACGCATTTTCCGTTGCGCCGGTGGGCAAAACATCTCTCGTTCATATCCACACTCCTCAGTCCAGTACCGTCAGCCTGCGGGGATCCACCGTGCCGCGGCCGCCCGTCAGGTTGTACAGCTTCGCAA
>CAKTTL010000189.1 GCA_934615235.1 uncultured Clostridia bacterium | reverse complement strand
GCCAGCCGTTCCCCGCGGCCATGCAGCGCCCGCGCGAAGAGCAGCGCGGGCGTTTCCTTTTCCCGCAGCGCCTGATAAAACAGATACGCCCCGCACAAAAACAGCGAAGGGTTCACATGCCCCTTCGCCGCGGCGTATACGCCCAGCCCGGTCAGCGCCATGCCCGCCGCCTCGCCCACGCCGGCGAGGATGCGCGTGCTCCTTGCGCGCCCCATGCGCGGATAAAGCGCCGCGCGCAGCGCGCGTCCTCCGTCCAGCGGCAGCGCGGGCAGGAGGTTGACCGTCAGCAGCGCGGCGTTCATCGCGGCGAAAGCGGGCGCGCGCCGTCCCAGCGCAAGCCCCGCCAGGCTCGCCAGCGGGCCGCCCAGCGCCGTCAGCGCCTCGCGTGCGGGCGAAAGCCCCGCGCCGTCATAATCCGCCACGCCGCCGAACGGGGTCAGTTCCACGCGCGTCAGCCTCGCGCCGCATACGCGCGCCGCCAGCACATGCCCGGCTTCGTGCAGTAAAAGCGCGCCCAGCGCGCTGAATACAACGTCCGCCCCGCAAAGCAGCAGCCCCGCCGCCAGCAGCACGGGGAAGGCGAAATGCATCCGCAGCGACGCGCCCAGCAGGCTCCCCAGCGGAATCACTGCAGATACGGCGCGGGATCGGTCGGCAGGCCCTCGGCGCGCATCTCGTAAACCAGCGCGCGCGAAACGCCCAGCACCTGCCCCGCCTTCACCTGCTCGCCCTCGCGGACGCTCGCGGCGATGAGGTTGCCGTAGATCGTCTCCATGCCGCTGTCATGGCGCAGGCGCACGGTCTGCCGCCCCGCCGCGTCGCGCACGACGCTCATCACCTCGCCGTCCGCGCTGGCCAGCGCTTCGCCCTCGGAATAGGTGCGATAGGGCTCGGCGGCGGTGTATTCGTGCGTCATTGCGGCCACGCTCGGCGCGCTGTGGCGCTCCTGCCCCAGGTTCCAGAAAACGCGCGCGCTCTCCGGCAGCAGGTTCGATACGAACTTCAGCCCGCCCAGCGATTCGGACAGATCCATCGTCACCGCGCGGGAAAGCAGGCTGTCCTCCGGCGCGATGCCCGCCGTTTTCGCCGCTACCGCGCAGAGCAGCAGCGCCGTCGCGATCGCCGTATTGCGCAGCATCCGCTCGCCGAAGCGCAGCTTCTTCGCCGCCGGCGCCGGAGTCTGCCCCTCCGGCGGCGTTTCAATCGTCTCCGCGCGCTCCGGGCGCGCTACCTGCGCCAGCGGCGTGCGCCCGCGCACCGTCACGGAACTGACCCGCGCCTTTGATTGCGTCATCCTTCATCCCACCCTTCATGGGAAAAGCTTATGCCGCGCGGCGCGCGCAGAGAACCGCGGCGCTTGTCTTTCCCCGCGCCGTGGGCTATAATGTTCCGCGAAAAGAACCGGGAGGGATGATCGAATGAAAGTGGTCTGGGTTACCGGCGCGTCCAGCGGGCTGGGCTATTACACCGCCTGCGCGCTTGAGCAGGCGGGTTATACGGTTGTCGCGGGCGCGCGCTCGTTCGCCGGGAAGGAAGGCCCGAGCGAAGCGGGCTACCGTCTGCCGCTCGACGTAAAGGACGACGCAAGCTGCGACGCGTTCTGCCGCGCTGCGCGCGAAAAATTTGGCCCGCCCTGGGCGCTTGTCAACGCCGCGGGCGTGCTTACCCTCGGCGCGTGCGAGGATTTCTCCCTCGACGAACTGCGCGACGTGATGGAAACCAATTTTTTCGGCGGCGTGCGGATGACGCAGCGCGTGCTGCCCGATATGCGCGCCGCGCACGAGGGACGCATCGTCAACTTCTCCTCGATTAACGGCCTGCTCGGCATCCCCTTCCAGGGCGCGTACGTCGCCAGCAAGCACGCCATCGAGGGCTTCTCCGAATGTCTCGCCGCCGAGGTGCAGCCCTTCGGCGTCTCCGTCATGCTCGTCGAGCCCGGCGATCATCGCGGCGGGAGCCAGCGCTGCCGCCGGCGCGCCGCCGCCGACCAGTCTGCCGCCTCCCCCTATGCGGACGCATACGCCCAGACCGTCGCCACCATCGCCCGCGACGAAGGCCACGGCAGCGACCCGCAGGCCCTCGGCCGCAAAGTCGCCCGCGCGCTCTCCCGCAAGCGCATGCCCTTCCGCCTGCGCGTCGCCAGCCTCGACCAGCATTTCGCCGTCGTCATCCACGACATACTCCCGTCCAGGCTTTACGCGCATATTTTGAGGACGTATTATTATAAGTAAATGAGCTGGGGGGAAA
>CAKTTL010000188.1 GCA_934615235.1 uncultured Clostridia bacterium | reverse complement strand
GCTTTATCGTTTGCACAGCGCGACGGTCACTTCGTCGCGGTTATGGAACAGCTGCCGCATGCCGATGACGACGTACTTCTCGCGCAGGATGGCCTCCGCCTGTCTTGCGCGGCGAACCCACTCGCCCGCGTTTTCCGTCAGCTTCAGGGTCAGCACGCCGAGGCCGCCGTCCTTGAGCACGCCCGCGCCCTCGTTCATCAGGCGGGAGGATTCCAGGCAGTCCATACGCATATCGTTCACCATGATATCGCACGGCTCCGGATCGCGGAAGAACGCCTGCGCCAGCTCACGCCGGTGAGTCACGCCGGGATCGGCCGCCACGCGCGGATCCAGCAGCGCCGGGTCTACGGCAATCACGCGCAGCCCCTTTCCGCGCAGCACGCGCGTCCAGCCGCCGGGCGCCGCGCCCAGATCGAGCGCCGTGCCCGCCTCGGGCAGGCTGAGGTTGAAAGTTTCAATCGCCTCGAGCAGCTTGAATTCCGCGCGGCTCACCTGCTCCGGTTCCTTGCGGAAACGGCGCATGCCGCCCGTCCACGCGCTGAGGTTTTCCTCCGGCGTAGATACGCCGAGATATCCCGTATCCTGCGTGACGGAAACGGAAACGATCTGCTGCGGCGCGCGCACGTCGAGCCGGAACCCTTCGCGCTCGGCGATGCCGGACAGCGCGGAATTGATATCGAACGGTTTATACGCAATCTCGTAGCCTTCGAGGATCCGGGTCTGCACGGAGAAAGTCTTCTCCCGGTTCATCAGCGGAAGCAGGCGTTTCATCGCCGCGCTCAGCGCGCCGATATCCCGCAGCTCGCCGCTGAGACGAATCTCCTTCTGCGCCGGGTGCACATGGCGCAAAAAAATGGGCATGACGGGGCGGGTATATTCCTCCGTCACCGCAACGCCCGGGGCGGGCATCGCCGCAACCTTGGGCGAGCCCGCTTCAGCCAGCGCATGCCGGATGGACTCCGGCTGCGCTGTAAGCAGGTATTTTGTCATCGCTTAGAACTCCGCGGCTCCGGTCGTGCGCGGGAAGGGCAGCACGTCGCGGATGTTCGCGACGCCCGTGAGGTACATTACCATCCGCTCGAAGCCCAGGCCGAACCCGGAATGCGGGCAGGAGCCGTATTCGCGCAGCTGCAGGTACCACCAGTAGTCCGCTTCCTTCAGGCCGCATTCGGCCATGCGCGCCTTGAGCGTTTCCAGACTGTCCTCGCGCTGGCTGCCGCCGATCAGTTCGCCGATGCCCGGCACGAGCATATCGGCCGCGGCGACGGTCTTTCCGTCGGGGTTGAGCTTCATGTAGAAAGCCTTGATTTCCTTTGGATAATCATAGACGAACGTGGGGCGCTTGAAATGCTTTTCGGTCAGATAGCGCTCGTGCTCGGTCTGCAGGTCGATGCCCCACTCGACGGGGTATTCGAACTTCTCGCCGCTCGCCTTGAGGATTTCGATCGCATCGGTATAGGACACGCGCGCAAAATCGGAATTTACGATATGCGTCAGCCGCTCGACGAGCCCCTTATCCACAAACTTGTTGAGGAATTCCATCTCGAAAGGCGCTTCCTCCATCACGCGGCGGATGATGAACTTGACCATTTCCTCGGCCAGTTCCATATCCATCTTCAGATCGGCGAAAGCGATTTCCGGTTCCACCATCCAGAACTCGGCCGCGTGGCGCGCGGTATAGCTGCGCTCGGCGCGGAAGGTCGGGCCGAATGTATAGACGTTGCGGAAGGCCATGCAGTAGGTTTCCACGTTCAGCTGGCCGGAAACGGTCAGGCTCGTGGGCTTGCCGAAAAAGTCCTGCGAGAAGTCGACGCTGCCGTCTTCCCTGCGCGGCGGGTTTTCGGGATCAAGCGTGGTCACGCGGAACATTTCGCCCGCGCCTTCGCAGTCGCTGGTCGTAATCAGCGGAGTATGCACGTACACAAATCCCTTATCGTGGAAGAATTCGTGGATGGCCTGCGCCGCCAGCGAACGGATGCGGAAGACCGCGCTGAACAGGTTCGTGCGCGGGCGCAGATGCGCGATGGAGCGCAGGAACTCGACGCTGTGCTGCTTTTTCTGCAGCGGATAATCAGGCGTGGACGCGCCGACGACGGTCACGCGCGAAGCCTTCAGCTCGAAGGGCTGCTGCGCGCCGGGCGTGGGCACGAGCGTGCCTTCGGCCTCGACGGCGCTGCCGACGTTCAGCCTGGCGATTTCTTTATAGTTGGATACGTTGGCCTCTTCGACCACGATCTGCAAGGGCTTAAAGCAGGTGCCGTCGTTCAGGGCGATAAAGGC
>CAKTTL010000187.1 GCA_934615235.1 uncultured Clostridia bacterium | reverse complement strand
GAACGTCGTGCTGCTGGCGGAGGATTACAGCGTGAACGACCCGGCGGGCTATCTGCTGTTTTACGGCGAGGAGGAAATCCCGGACGACGCGCCGACATACGCCGAGCTGGCGCAGGAGCGCGGCGCGAAGATTCTGCACGTCGATGCGATCGCGAACGGCGTGCTCGATGAAAACGGCAAGTTGAACGCATCGTCTGTCGGGTATGGCATGCTGCCGCAAAAGGACGGAACCGTACAGTTTTTCTTCGAATTTGCCGGGGGCGAAAGCGAAATCGCGCGCGCGGAAAAATACGAGGTGAGCGTGTATATCGCCAACTGGGAGGTAACGCCCGAGGGCGAATGGCTGCGCGAGGAACCGGAAAATACCTGGCTGTATGAAGACTGGACGGTGACGGTAGAGCCGCAGATGAAGGAGGATGGAAAATGAAAAAACTGTTTGCGCTGCTGCTGGCGTTGTGCGCGCTGTGCGGAACGGCTCTTGCCGCGGAACCGCTGCGCGTGCTGGACGACTGGTTTGCGGCCGACCGGTACGAGAAGCGCTATCCCGAGCGCGCGCTGGAAAGGATTGAGCCCCTTTACGACGAGACGGGCGAGGGCAACCAGAACGAGCTGCTTTTTGCGGGAGAATGGGACGCGGCGGTGATTGAAACGAACGGGACGGATTTATCCGCGCTCTGCGCGGAAATCCCGCTGCTCGACCTGACGGACATTGCGCCCGAAAAAGGCGGAACGATGTATCCTGCGGTGAAGCGCGCGCTGACCTGCGAGGGAAAACTAATCGGCCTGCCGATGCACATTTTCGGCTGCACGATGAGCCTGGAGTTTTCCGACGAGCTGCTTGCGCGGCTGGGCCTTGCAGACGCGGAGAAGCCCGAGACGCTTCGCGGCTTATCGTATCGTGCAAAAATCTCGCTGGGCCTTGCAGATGCGGAGAAGCCCGAGACGTTTGCGGAGCTGGCCGGGCTGGCGGAGCGCTATATGGCGCTGCCGGCGCAGACGCGCCGAGGCACGGCGTTCGACGCGGACGTGCGCGACGGCTGGCTGCGGTATTATCTGTCTTACATGATCCGCTGCTATCAGGCGCAGTGCGCGGACGCGAACGGCGAGACGGACTTTGATACGCCGCTGTTTCGGGAAAACCTTGCGCAGGTGGAGCGGCTGAACGCGGCGCTCTGCGCCGATACAAAGATTCTCCGCGGCAAAAACGGCGAGCTGCGCAGCCTGACGTGCGCGAACAGCGGGCTTGGCGGGGAAATGCACGTGCGCGAGGGCGATACGGCCGTTCCGGCGCGGATGTACGCGGTGATCGTCAACGCGAACTCGCCGCGCCGAGAAGAGGCGCTCGACTATGCCCGCGCGGCGATAGACGAGGCGGAAAGCGAGTTTTTCTATTCGGTCGTCGATTATGACGCGCGGCTGCGCGAGATATACGACCGGCTGATCGCGGCGCTGATCGAACAGGGCGAGGCGCAGAGCGTGATCGACCGTCTGGAAAAGCTGCGCGACGCGGGCGACCCGCTGCATTATTACACAAAGGAAGCGCTTGAGGCCTACGCGCGCGACGTCGCGCCGCGCCTGACATTCCCGCATTACCGGTGGCTGGACGACTGGAACGCGGCGGGCGATTACGCTGCCGGGCGGCTGGACGCGGACGCGCTGATCGACCGGCTGAACCGGCTGATGGAGAAATAAACCTTGTGGCGCTTGCGCGCGCGATGGTGTATAATGGCGGCGGAGTCAGAATGAAAACGGAGGGCGGCCGCATGTCGGATATTACCAAGTGCGCGCTGGAAGCGTCGCTGAAAAACCTGCTGCTGAAAAAGCCTTTGGATAAGATTACCATCAACGATATTGCCGAGGACTGCGGCATCAGCCGCATGACCTTTTATTATCATTTCAAGGATATTTATGATCTGATTGAATGGTCCTGCGTGGAGGATGCGCGCCGCGCCCTGGAGGGCAAAAAAACCTATGGTACCTGGCAGCAGGGCTTTTTGCAGATATTCGAGGCCGTGCAGCAGAACAAACCCTTTATCATGAATGTGTACCGCTCCGTCAGCCGTGAGCATGTGGAAAACTATCTGTATAAGTTGACCTACGCGCTGATTATCGGCGTGGTGCGCGAGCAGGCGCAGGGTTTGGACGTGCCCGAGACGGATCAGCAGTTTATCGCGCATTTTTATAAATACGCGTTTGTCGGGCTGATGCTGGATTGGATCAAGGAGGATATGCGCGGCGATCCTGCCTTGCTGGTGGAACGGCTGGGCGTGATCGTCCATGGCAATATCCGCGCTGCTTTGGAGCGCATTGCAAAAC
>CAKTTL010000186.1 GCA_934615235.1 uncultured Clostridia bacterium | reverse complement strand
GCCCGGGAATCTCCTTCGCCCGCCCGTAAGGCGTGTATTGCGCCATGAGACTTACCGGCACGTTCTCCAGCCCCGCGCCCGCGCGCTCGCTTCTCTCCGCGTGACACATCCGCGGGCAAAGATCACAGATCATTCTTTTCTCCTCCATCCGGCTCGCAAGATCGCTTCCCCTTTTATAAGCCAACGCACATATGCTTGTCAAGCGGAAAAGACTCGTTTATAATAACCCATAATGCCGAAAGACGCGCGAAGCGCGAACCGGGAGGCGCAGGAACCTCAGGTTCCTGCCAGGGGGCAGGGGGACGGCGTCCCCCTGGCGTTCCCCCCATTGCATGGAGGTGCTTATGGACGGCCTGTTTCTGGGCTTTATCGCAAGAGAACTGGACGCGGCGCTCCGGGGAGCGCGCGTAGAAAAGGTGCAGCAGCCGGAAAAAGACGAATTGCACATCGCGTTTCGCGGCGGAAACGGCCCGAAAAAGCTGCTGCTGAGCACGTCGGCCGATCGGGCGCGCGTGCATCTGACAGAAATTACCAAGCCGCAGCCGCAGGAACCGCCGATGTTCTGCATGCTGCTGCGCAAGCTGATCGGCGGCGCGAAGGTGCTTTGCGTGCGCCAGGTCGGCGGCGACCGCATCCTCGAAATCGTTTTCGCATGCGAGGATGAATTCGCGCAGCCGTCGGAGCGCATTTTAAGCTGCGAGGTGATGGGCCGGCATTCGAATATCATCCTGCGCAGCGCCGAGGGGAAAATTCTCGATTCGATTCATCATGTCGGCGCGGATATCAGCCGCGTGCGCGAGGTGAAGCCCGGACTTCCTTATACTCCGCCGCCCGCGCAGGATAAGCTCGACCCGCTTTCGCCGGAGCTGACGGCGGACGCGCTCTGCGCGGCGCTTCGCGCCGGGGCTGCGCGGCTGGACGCGGCGATCGGCGGCGCGCTGAGCGGCTTCGGACGGGAAAGCGCGCGCGAGTTCGCCTACCGCCTGACGGGCGACGAATCGCCGGTGACGGACGAAGAACAGCGCGCAGCGCTGGCAAAACCGCTTTTCGAAATGCTGCGCGAAATGCCCTCGTGGGGTCCCGCGACGCTGCTCGTCAACGAAAACGGCGAAGCCGCCGAAATGTATCCTTTCCCGCAGAAACGGTTTTCCGCAAAAGACCAGCGGCCGATGGCGAGCGCTTCCGCCACGGCCGAGGCATACTATTGCACGCGGGATGCGCGCGCGCGGCTCGACTCGCAGCGCAAGAGCCTTGAGGCCGTCCTGCGGGCGAAGCTTGAAAAATGCGAAAAGAAGCTCGCCATCCACGAGCAGGCGCTTGCGGACGACGAAAAGATGGAGGACGCGCGCATCTGCGGCGAACTGCTTACGGCCAACCTGCATACGCTCCAAAAAGGCGGCGATAAGGCCGAGGTGTTCGACTATTACCGCGGAGAAAACCGCGTTATCGCGCTCGATAAACGCTGGACGCCCTCGCAGAACGCGCAGGCGTATTATAAGCGTTACCGCAAAATGCGCGCCGCCCAGGAGGCCGCGCTCGAACAGCTCGACGGCCTGCGCGCGGAGCAGTATCAGCTGGAAAGCTACATCGACGACCTGCGCAAATGCGAAACGCCCGACGAGCTGGCCGAGGTGCACGAGGCGCTCTGCCGCGAAGGCATCATGCGTGCCGTAAAACAAAAAGGCGGCAAGCCGCGGAAAATCCCCGCCTCGCAGCCGATGCGCTTTTACGCCTCCGACGGCGCCGAGATTCTCGTCGGCCGCAGCAGCGTGCAGAACGATCGGCTTACGCTTTCCGCGCCGCTGAACGCCACCTGGCTGCACGCCAAGGATATCCCCGGTTCGCACGTAATCGTAAACTGCGAAGGCGAACCTTCCGAGGAGGCGCTCGACTCTGCGGCAATGCTGGCCGCGTATTACAGCCGCGCGTTCCGCTCCGCGCAGGTGCCGGTCGATATCACGCTGCGCAAATATGTCAAGAAACCCTCCGGCTCCCCGCCCGGCCGCGTGATTTACACGCATCAGCGCACCGTTTTCGTTACGCCGGACGAGGCCGAAATCAAAAAAATGAGCGCTGCGCCGGAAGAATCAAACTAAACCTGCGCACAATAACGCCGCAGAGAACAGGAAAAACGCAGCCTGTTCCCGCGGCTTTTTTATTCGCAGAAAGCCGGGAAAGCGCAGCGGGCGACATCCTCCCCGTGCCGCTTCCCCTCATACGCCGCCACGCAAAAAACGCGCAATGTTCGCGCGAAGCGAGGACGAGCCCGCGCAGCCGCATGGTTCTGAGCAAAAAACGGGAGGTGCAGGAACCTCAGGTTCCTGCCAGGGGGTCCAGG
>CAKTTL010000185.1 GCA_934615235.1 uncultured Clostridia bacterium | reverse complement strand
CGTTTCCTTTGTACAGGGAAACGGGTCGCTTTTTTGGATTGACATTGCCGGAGAAAGGAAATAAACTGAGAAAAACATTTTTGCATGAGGGAGAGTTTACGAGCGTGAAACAGGAAGAGATGTTCGGGGCTGCCAAATGGGTCGGGTGCGACGGCGTTACGCGCGCGCCAGTGCTGCGCGCGTCGTTCCGGGCGGACGCGGCGCGCCGGGCGGAAGTAACGATCTGCGGACTGGGGTATTTTACGATGTATCTCAACGGGCGGCGGGTCTCCGACGATCTGTTCGTGCCGGCCACGAGCGATTACGTCCGGCGGCCCATCACGGTCAACGGCGAGCCGTTCGACGAGGAGATGGGGCATCGCTGCTATTGCCTGAAATATGATCTGCTGCCCTTCTGGCGCGAGGGCGAGAACGAGCTGGCGTTCGAGCTGGCCCCCGGTTTCTTTGCCGAGCCGATGTGGTCGTTCGACGGGAACGTCGCCTTCGGTGAGGTGCGGCTCTGCTACCGCATCGCCTACGAGACGGCGGATGGAAGCGAACACGAAGTGCTCTCCGGCGAAGAGCTGCGCTGGCACGAGAGCGTCGTGGAAAGGTGCGAGTTCTTCCGCGGCGAAGAGCAGAATCTGAACCGCTGCGCGCCGGATTGGGCGCTTGCGCCCTACGACGGATGGCGGCCCGTCCGCATTCTGCCGCCGATGGAGACGGAATATCTTCTGCAGCCCTGTCCGGCGGACCGCGTGATCCGGCAGATTACGCCGCGGCTGATCGCCGAAACGCCGAAGCTGAAAATTTACGATGCGGGCGAGAATATCACCGGCTGGGTTGTGCTGGAGGATGAAAGCTGCGCGGGCGAGCGGATCGAGGTGCGCTTCTCCGAGGCGGTCGATTCGGTCGGAACGCTGCACGAGCGGTTCATGCAGGATCAATATTTCCGCGTCGTCAGCGACGGGCGCGGCCGCGTGCTGCATCCGCGCACGACGTGGAACGGCTTCCGCTGCTTCTCGGTCAACGGCAGGGCGAAGGTGAAGACGGTTGCGGTCATTCACAGCGACGTGCCGGTGACGTCGGCCTTCCGCTGCTCCAGCAAGCCGCTGACGTGGCTCTACGACGCGTTTGTGCGCACGGAGCTGATGAACCTGCACGGCGGCATCCCGTCGGACTGCCCGCATCTTGAGCGCAAGGGCTACACCGGCGACGGTCAGCTGACCGCCGAAACGGCGCTGCTCACGCTCAACCACAAAACCTTCCTGCGCAAATGGCTGGATGATATTCTCGATTGTCAGGACCGCAATTCCGGCCATGTGCAATATACCGCGCCCTACACGCGCAACGGCGGCGGCCCCGGCGGCTGGGGCTGCGCGATTGTGATGGTGCCGTGGCAGTATTACCGGCATTACGGCGAGATGGAGGCGCTTCGCGCCGCCTATCCCGGCATGTGCCGTTACATCGACTACCTGGCCGCGCACAGCGAGGGAGATCTCGTCGTCAGCGACCGGCCGGGCGAGTGGTGCCTGGGCGACTGGCTTGCGCCCGGCGGTTCGAAGCTCGATCCGCCGTTTGTCAACACCTATTGCTTTGTGCGTTCGCTGGAGGTTATCACGCGCGTGGAAGCGCTGCTGGGTCTGCCGGAGAATCCGGACTGGGCGGCGCGGATCGAAAAGGCGAAGGCCGCGATGACCGCGAAGTATTTCGACGCGGTGACGGGCGATTTCTGCGGCAATCTCGAGGGCGCGAACGCGTTCGCCGTGGATATCGGTCTGGGCGACGGCCGCACCCTGGCGCGGATGATCGCGCATTACGAGGCGCTGGGCGGGTTCGACACGGGCATTATCGGCACGGAAATCGTTCCGCGCGTGCTGTTTGAAAAAGGGCAGGCCGATCTGGCCTATCGTCTTTTGACGAGCGAGAACATGGCTTCGTTTGTGGGCATGATGCGCGCGGGCGCGACGACCCTGTGGGAATACTGGCCGGGCGACAAGCAGCGCTCCCTGAACCATCCGATGTTCGGCGCGGCGGCGAAGGAACTGTTCCACCGTGTGCTCGGCATCCGCCAGCCGGAGGGGTCCGCGGGCTGGGAGCGCGCGGTCATCGAGCCGGTGCTGACGGAACAGGTGCCCGAGGCCGAAGGCCGCATCGCTACGCCGCGCGGCGAAATCGCCGTCCGCTATGCGCTCTGGGCGGGGCGCGCCGATTTTGACGTGACCGTCCCTGCGGGCGTGCAGGCGGAGCTGATCTATCGCGGTGAAACAATTCCGCTGCAGGCGGGAACGCAGCATATCAGGGTGTGACGGGGAGAACGAAAGGGACGAAGGAACGAGAAGGACGAAAGGGACGGGGTTTTG
>CAKTTL010000184.1 GCA_934615235.1 uncultured Clostridia bacterium | reverse complement strand
CTCTGCACGACCTGCTCCAGCAGCGGCAGGATCTCCTGGATGTTGGAAATCTTCTTATCGGTGATGAGGATCAGCGGGTTGTCGAGAACCGCTTCCATCTTGTCGGTGTCGGTTACCATGTAGGCGGACGCGTAGCCGCGGTCGAACTGCATGCCTTCGACCAGCTTCAGCTCGGTCTTCATGGTCTTGCTCTCTTCGACGGTGATCACGCCGTCGTTGCCGACCTTTTCCATCGCGTCGGCGACCAGCTCGCCGATCTCCTCGTCTTCCGCGGAGATGGAAGCGACCTGCGCGATCGCCTGCTTGTTTTCAACGGGCTTGGAGATCTTCTTGAGCTCTTCCACGGTCTTTTCCGTCGCGTCGGCGATACCCTTTTTGAGGACCATCGGGTTCGCGCCGGCAGCCAGGTTCCTCAGGCCTTCGCGGATAATCGCCTGCGCGAGCAGGGTGGCGGTGGTGGTGCCGTCGCCCGCGACGTCGTTCGTCTTGGTGGCGACTTCCTTCACCAGCTGAGCGCCCATGTTCTCAAAGGGGTTCTCCAGCTCGATTTCCTTTGCGATGGTCACGCCGTCGTTGGTGATCAGCGGCGCGCCGAACTTCTTGTCCAGCACCACGTTGCGGCCCTTCGGACCGAGGGTAATTTTAACGGTGTCAGCCAGGGCGTTCACGCCGGCTTCCAGGGATTTACGGGCTTCTTCGCCGTACTGCAGCTGCTTAGCCATAACTCATTCCTCCTGCTTGATGGATTTGAAAGCGCTCCGCGCTTTGAATTATTCTACGATCGCCAGAATATCGCTCTGACGCACGATCACGTATTCTTCGCCATCGAGCTTCACTTCGTTGCCCGCGTACTTGGAATAGATGACCTTCTGGCCTTCCTTCACGTTCATGACGATTTCCTTGCCGTCCACGTTCCCGCCCGGGCCGACCGCAACGACGACCGCCATCTGCGGCTTTTCTTTCGCAGCGCCGGCGAGGATGATGCCGCCCTTGCTGACTTCATTCATTTCCTGATTCTTGATGACCACACGATCACCCAGAGGAATAATCTTCATAGTGTCTGACCTCCTTGTTTTCGTTGTTAGCACTCTCTTTTGCCGAGTGCTAACCGGCAAGTCGTACTATACAATAACGCCGCCTTTCACGCAATGAGTTTGAATCCCTGTTTTCAGCAGTTTTCCGCCGTTTTCAGCAAATATCTTTCAAATTCTTCCATTCTCTAACTTCTTTGATTATTTTTGATTTTTGCGGCGATTTCGCCGCGAAACCGTGCTACAATATCGGCATGAAAAACGAACTGCTTCTCTGGTACGACCAGACAAAGCGCGACCTGCCCTGGCGGCGCACGCGCGATCCCTACGCCGTATGGCTTTCGGAAATCATGCTGCAGCAGACGCGCGCGGAAACGGTACGCGCGTACTGGCTGCGCTTTCTCGCCCGTTTCCCGGATGTGCAGTCGCTCGCCGCGGCCTCGCAGGAGGAAGTGCTCAAGCTCTGGGAAGGGCTTGGTTACTACAGCCGCGCGCGCAACCTGCACGCCTGCGCGAAAACCGTCTGCGCGCAGTACGGCGGCCGCTTTCCCCGCACGGCGGCAGAGCTGAAAACGCTTCCCGGCGTGGGCGATTACACGGCCGGGGCGGTGGCGAGCATCGCCTTTGGCGAACGCGCGCCCGCGGTGGACGGCAACGTCGAGCGCGTCGTCTCGCGCCTTTGCGGCCTTCGCGAGGATGTGGGCGTTCCGTCCGTTCGGCGCGCCCTGCGCGCTCAGGCTGCCGCGCTCGTCCCGCCCGACCGTCCCGGCGACTGGAACCAGGCGATGATGGATCTTGGCGCGCGCGTCTGCATCCCCGGCGCGCCGCGCTGCGCCGGGTGCCCCATTTCCGCTTTCTGCGACGCGTTTTCCGCGGGCGACGCTTCTTCTCTGCCGCGCAGGGCAAAAAAAGCCCCGCAGAAAATCGAGCGCCGCGCCGTCGGGCTCGTCTGGCACGAAGGCCGCGTCCTGCTCTATCGCCCCGAGTCCGGTCTGCTCCGCGGCATGTGGCTCTTTCCCTGTCCCGAGGGCGGCCCGGACGAACTCCTCGCTTTCCTCTCCTCAAACGGCGTTTCCGCCTCCATCGTCTCTCCCGCCGGTTCCGCCCGCCATGTCTTCACGCATCGCATCTGGGACATGTCCTTTTACACCCTCTCCGCCTCAACCTCCGCCTGCCCCTCCGACTGGCGCTGGCTCGCTCCCGCCGAGCTGGAAACGGTTGCGATACCGGCAGCGATGAGGGTGGGGAAGGAGACGGTCAGGGGGAAAACCCCTTCCTTTTTAGAAAAAAAGTAAGGGGTTTTCCCCCCGACACCCCCCTTTCCTCAAGGAAAAACC
>CAKTTL010000183.1 GCA_934615235.1 uncultured Clostridia bacterium | reverse complement strand
TTGATGAGGGCCAGAAGCAGCCCGACAACAAGGGACAAGATCGTAAGCTGGATCATGATCATCTCATAATCAGACATACGCTCCCCCCTTTTTCTTTAGTGAATCGGGGGCGAAGCGAAGGGAGCGCGCAGCGCGACTAGCGGTTGAGGACAGCGCGCAAGCGCTCCGCAGACCGCGTACCCGCGCGCCGCATTTATGCGTGGGCGCGGGCGAAGCCACACCATGTAGGAACCTTCCTGCGGATATTATTGTAACAGATTACGGGTTAAAAAGCAATGAAGCGCAAAGAAATCGCCCGCCTCGATTGAGGCGAGCGATGTGTGTTTCTTTCCGAATGATCAGGAAGAGAACTGCACGGCGTCATGATCCGCCAGCCAGGAGTTGCCATTGGTCCAAGTGTAATGGGCAGAGGTCGCGCCAGTGTGCTTGAACGCGCCAGCGAACTTGGTCTCCTTGAAGTAGGGGCAATTCGGGTTGTTCACGTGATCGCAATAGCCGTTAAGAGCCTTCTTCACATCGCCCCATTCGATCATCTGATCCATGGTGCGAAGGCCACCGGTCTGATCCTTGGCAACCCAGTCATGAGTGCTGGTCACGGAATCAAGAGACGTGGTGATGACGTTCTTGGCCGCCCATTCGCTGTTAGCATGACCGGCAGTGTAGTTCCACCAGGTGCTGTTCAGAGGATAACGGGTGTTACCAACCTGAACATAAGAGGTGGTGTTGCTCTTCGCAACCAGCTGGCCGCCGTGCGGCAGGCTGGCGGAGCCGAGAAGGCTGGTGCCATTCCAGACGTAGCAGCAAGTGGTAGCGATGGACTCGTTCATCGCCATCTGATTCATAGAAACGATAGGCTTCAACATATTGTTTTCCCCTCCTGTTTTTGTTTGAGTTCGTGTGTATAATACCATCGCTGCCAGCAATTGTCAACGGTTTTGAGAAAAAAAACGGCAAAAAAATCAAAAATTGCGGATTTTGTGGGAAGAAAACGGGCTTGTCTATCGTTTATGACCGCCAAATAAGAACAAATGTCCGCGCATGCAGGATTCGTTCCCTTCGGCGCGCCCAGCGCGCCTGAAAATATCGTCCCGGGGGGCGATTAGTAACGGCTTAGTAACACGAAAAACGCTCCCGCACGCGCTAAAATGGATACCGCCCGGCGCGCGCGCCGCGGCAGTTTCGCTACGCGAAAGGAGCGGTAAAAGATGAAAAACCCTAACGGATACGGTTCGGTCGTCCGGCTGTCGGGCAACCGGAGAAGGCCCTTTGTGGCGCGCAAGACGCGCGGCTGGGACGAGCGCGGCTATCCGATCTACGACACGATCGGCTATTTCCCGACCCGCGAGGACGGGCTCCTCGCGCTGGCGGAATACAACAAATGCCCGTTCGACGTGACGGCCGCGCAGATCACGCTGAGCGAGCTTTTCGGCAAATGGTGCAGCGTGAAGGCTCCGCGGCTGGGCGGCGCGCTGACGCGATCGCTGAAATCGGCCTACAATCACTGCGAGCGGCTTGAAACGATGCGCTATCGAGATATCCGCTCGTTCCACATGCAGGCGTGCGTGGACGCGTGCGGGCACGGCTATGCGACGCAGTGGGCGATCAAGAACCTGTTCGGCCACCTCGACCGGTTCGCGATGGAGCTGGACGTGGTGCAGAAGACGTATTCGTCGCTGATCAGCGCGGAATCGGTGCCCGAAACGAGCAAGCGGCCGTTCACGGACGAGGAAATCCGCGCGCTGTGGATGCAGCGCGAGAACGAGTGGGTCGACTCGGTGCTGGCGATGCTTTACGGCGGCTGGCGAATCAGCGAAATGCTCAGTCTCGAAACGGCGAACGTTGATCTGGATAATCGCACCATTCGCGGCGGCATCAAGACGCGCGCGGGCAAGAACCGCGTCGTGCCGATTCACCCGCGCATCCTGCCGCTGATTCGCCGCCGCGCGGCCGCGGGGGAGCAGTATCTCTTCTCGCGCAACGGCAGGCGCTGCTCAAACACGCAGTATTATATTTTATGGCGCGCCATTATGGCGCAGATCGGGTGCGAGCACACCCCGCACGAATGCCGCCACACGTTCCGCTCGCGGCTGGATTCGGCGGGCGCGAACAAGGTCTGCATCGACCTGATGATGGGGCATAAATCGCTCGAAGTAGGCGAGCGGGTGTACACGCACAAGACGATCGAAGAGCTGCACAGGGCGATTCGGATGATTCGAAATTGATTATTGGTTCAGAATCAAATTCAAGTTTGTTAAATTTTATATTAGCGACAAACTAGTAACATGGAAACGGCGCAAAGCTTTGCGCCATAAGGATTTTCCCGTTTCCTGCCGTCAGGGTATTATACACACGAACTCAAACAAAAACAGGAGGGGAAAACAATATGTTGAAGCCTATCGTTTCTATGAATCA
>CAKTTL010000182.1 GCA_934615235.1 uncultured Clostridia bacterium | reverse complement strand
GGGGGACGCCGTCCCCCTGCACCCCCTGCCAGGGAACTGAGTTCCCTGGACCTTCCGCTTTTTTTCATGCGGCCATGTCAGCTCGTCCGCGCTGCGGACGTATACGAAGGAAAGGGGACGCCGTCCCCCTGCCAGGGAACTGAGTTCCCTGAATCTTCCGCTTTTTACCCGCTCTTAGCGGTACTCGGGCAGCCAGCCCTTATGCGCTTCGATCAGGTCGTCGCACATTGCGACGATTTCGTCGATCGACAGTTCCGCCGCCGTATGCGGATCCATCATCGCCGCCTGATAGATATAATCCTTCTTCAACGTTTTCGCCGCTTCAATCGTCAGCAGCTGCACGTTGATATTCGTCCGGTTCATCGCCGCGCACTGTTCCGGCAGATCGCCGATCACGCACGGCTGCACGCCGCTCTTGTCCACCAGGCACGGCACTTCTACGCACGCGTTCGCCGGCAGGTTGGTGATC
Organism: uncultured Clostridia bacterium; assembly: GCA_934615235.1. Lineage (GTDB taxonomy): Bacteria > Bacillota > Clostridia > Christensenellales > Aristaeellaceae > Aphodomonas. The sequence continues at coordinate 1,988 of CAKTTL010000182.1, read as the reverse complement.
AGCCCATTATTGAGCACGTTGCCGCCGATCTTGCACGGCTGGTTCGTTTCCATCGCTTCCATGATGTAGCTGGCGAACTCGCGGGAACGCGTGTGCGTCAGAAGCGGGTTCTTCGTCAGCTCGTGGCCGCGCTCTTCCCAGTCCGCAATCTGCTTGATGCAGCGGCGCGGGTATTCGTCCAGCGGGATGTTGAAGCGGTCGATCAGCTCCGGATAGTTTTTCTTGATGAAGTAGGGCATGTATTCGGCGTTATGTTCGCTCGACTCGGTCACGTAGTAGCCGAAGCGCTTCATGATCTCGTAACGCACCATGTCGTTGTGCTTTTCGGTGCGCGCGGCCGCGCGGCGTTTGATTTCGGGGTAGAGATCGTTGCCGTCCTTGTCGTGGATTTCCAGCAGCCAGGCCTGATGGTTGATGCCCGCGATCTTCCACTGGACGCTTTCGTCGTACGGCATATCGAGCCCCTTGAGCAGGTTTTCGGCGCAGACCTGCACGCTGTGACACAGGCCGACGGTCTTGATTTTCGTCAGCCGCAGCATTGCGCCGGTCAGCATGGCCATGGGGTTGGTGTAGTTGAGGAACCACGCGTTGGGGCATTCGATTTCCATATCGCGCGCGAAATCCATCATCACGGGGATCGTGCGCAGCGCGCGGAAGATGCCGCCGATGCCGAGCGTGTCGGCGATGGTCTGACGGTGGTTGTATTTCTTGGGCACTTCGAAGTCCGTAATCGTGCAGGGATCGTAGCCGCCGACCTGGATGGCGTTGACGACATAGTTGGCCCCGCGCAGCGCTTCGCGGCGGTTCGGGATGCCGAGATATTTCTCGATCGTGGCCTTGCTGCCGTTGTTGCGGTTGATGGCCTGCAGCATCTGATAGGATTCTTCCAGACGCTTTTCGTCGATGTCGTAGAGCGTGATGACGCTTTCGGCGAGCGAGGGGGTGAGCATGCAGTCACCCAGAACATTCTTGGCGAATACCGTAGAGCCCGCGCCCATAAAAGTGATTTTCGGCATGAAATAAATCCTCCCGTAAAAAAGATTCTGGATATATTCTATCGCAGACGGGGCTTGCGTAAAAGAGCGGAATGTTGCATAATGGTGTCAAAATGTTGCATCAAAGGAGCGGCTATGGATATAACGGTGGCGCAGTGCGGCTGGGAGGACTGCGAAAGCGGGCATTCGTTCGGCCCCGCTGTAAGGGGATGCTATCTCATTCATTTTATCCGCGCAGGGCGCGGAAAACTGTACGCGGAGGGGCGCGAGTGGTCGCTTGGCGCGGGGGATGGGTTCGTGATTTTTCCCGGCGAGGTGACGCTCTACTGCGCCGATCAGAAGGAGCCCTGGCAGTACGCCTGGATCGGCTATAGCGGCCGGGAGGCGGCGAATTTGACGCGGCAGACCGGCTTCCTGGGCGGCCGCCGCACGTTTCATACGGAAGCGGTGGAGCGGACTTACCGCCTGCTGGTCGACGCGTACGACGATATGCGAACGCTGCGCCATGGCGCGCAGAGCGCGTACGGCAGCCTGTACCAGTTTATGGCCATCGCGGCAGAGGACGCGGCGCGGGAGAGCGACGTTTTCGCCCCGCGCGAGTATTATGAAAAGGCGTGCTGGTATATGCGCGGACGAATGGCGCAGTCGGTGCGGATTGACGAAACGGCGGCGTTCGTGGGCTTAAGCCGGTCGCAGCTGTTTCGCGTGTTTCAGCAGGAGTGCGGCCGTTCGCCGAAGGAGACGCTCGACGAAATGCGGCTGGAACAGGCGAAAGCGTATTTGCAGAGCACCCGGTTCACGGTAGAATCAATCGCGCTTTCGGTCGGCATGAACTCGGCGCAGCAGCTTTGCGCGGCGTTCCGGAAACGGTATGGCTGCACGCCGGGAGAGATGCGGGAAAAAGACCCCACGAAATAAAAAAAGCTGCCACAGAAACGGCGGCAAAAATAAATACACCTCAGGTGGAAGGTCCAGGGAACTCAGTTCCCTGGC
>CAKTTL010000181.1 GCA_934615235.1 uncultured Clostridia bacterium | reverse complement strand
CCCGTGCAGCCGTGGTATTGATCGGAGGGACGCGCATGTTCTCCTGCAAATACCGCGCGCTCGACGCTTCAGGCGATATGGTTTTCGGCCGCGGCGCGGCGGCGTTTCTCACCGGCGCGCAGGCCGTCCGGCAGGCGTTGGAAACGCGCCTGCGGCTTTTCTGCGGCGAATGGTGGGAATCCCCGGACGAGGGCTTCCGCTTTTTCAGCAGATGCTCGGCCGCCCGCAGACGCAGGCGCAGAAGGAGCTGATGGATCTGCTCGTCGCCGGGCGCATCGCCGATACCCGCGGCGTCGCGCGCGTGCTGAGCGTGCGCAGCGCGTTTGAAAACCGCCGCTACGTCTGCTCCGCGCGCGTGGAAACGGAATGCGGCGAAATCGAAATTGAGGTGAGTTACTGACATGCCCTACTTCCGCCCCTATATCGATTCCACGGGCTACCACTACCCGACCTACAACGACGTTCTCGCCTATATCGTCGACGGCGCGAAAACCATCTTCGGGCAGGATATCTATCTGGGCAGCGATTCGCAGGATTATCAGCTCATCAGCATCTTCGCCAAGGCGGCTTTCGACAGCTATTGCGCCGCTGCCGCGGCGTATGACGCGCACAGCCCCGCAACGTCTGTGGGAACCGGGCTGGACGCGATCGCCGCCGTCAACGGAATCGCCCGCAAGCAGGCTACGAAGTCCTTCGCCGCCGTCACGCTCACCGGCGCGCCCGGCACGACCGTCGCAAACGGCGTCATTGCCGACGCGTCCGGCACGCTGTGGGATCTGCCCGCCTCCGTCGTCATCGGCGACGGCGGAACCGCTTCCGCCACCGCCACCTGCCGCCGCTATGGGCAGGTTGTCGCCGGAAAGGAAACCCTCACCCGCATCATGACCCCGCAGCTCGGCTGGACTTCCGTCTCCAACGAAGCGCCCGCCACGCCCGGCTCCGTCGCCGAAACCGACGCGCAGCTCCGCGCCCGGCAGGCCCTTTCCACGGCGCAGCCGTCCGCCTCCATGCGCGAAGGGCTCGAAGGCGCGCTGCGCGCGCTGAGCGAGGTAACGCGCGTGAAAATTTATGAAAACGATTCCTCGCAGACCGACTCCAACGGCGTGCCCGGCCATTCCGTCTGCTGCGTCGTCGAGGGCGGCGGCGACGCGGCCATCGCCGAGACGATCTTCAACCGCAAGCCCGTCGGCTGCGGCACGCACGGCGGCACGGGCGTTTCCGTTATCGACGCATATGGCGCTGCGAATACCGTCCGTTTCCAGCGCCCCGTGAACGTCGATTTCGACGTGGCCGTCACGCTCCGCCCGCTCGCCGGATACGACGCTTCCGCCACCCCGGCGGCCATCGCGGGCAGCGTTACGGCCTATCTCGACTCGCTCGGCATCGGCGATGGTCTGACCGCCTCCATGCTCTGGTGGGCCGCCATGAACGCCATGCCCGCGCAGGCCGCGCCCTCGTTTTCCGTCGTGTCCGTCTCCTGCTGCCGCCACGGCGGCACGCCCGGCACGACCGATATCGCGCTGGCGTTTTCCGAGGCGGCCCGCGGGAACGCGAACTATGTAACCGTGACGGAGGCGAGCGAATGAACGCTGAAGATTATCTCGGCCTCGTCACTTCACAACACCGCGGCGCGCCCCGTTTTCTTGCGTGGGCGCGCTTTCTCGTTTCGTTGTTCGATCCGAACGTGCACGAAACCCTGAACGAAGCGTTTTCGATTTCCGGCGCGCAGGGCGCGCAGCTGGACGCGCTCGGCACGCTGTGCGGCGTTTCGCGCAATGTGCTGGGCGAAGGGAAGCCGCTCGACGACGACCTGTATCGCCGCCTCCTGCGCGCGAAGATCGTCCGCAACCAGTTCTCCGGCAGGCAGGGCGAGCTGGCCGGCATATGGAAAACCGTTTTCGGCGAAGATCTTCAGCTTGCCGTGCGCGACAATCAGGATATGTCCATGAACGTCGATCTGGAAGGCGGCGGCGATCTGGGCAGCGATCTGATTTCGCTCATCCTCGGCGGCCACATCGTACCCAAGCCGCTGGGCGTTTCCATCCTCTACCGGCTCGTTTCGGCGCTGCCCGCCGTTTCTATCGGCGGCGCGTGCGTCTGCACCGTGTACGGGATGATGGAAATTCCCAGCGCAGACGCTTCGTAATCCCCGCTTTTTGCGAGAAAGGAACCCATCGCCTATGGAACTGAAAGCCTATCTGACCGCCGCCGGAAGTGCCGTCGTCGCGAAGCTGCTCGCCTCGCAGGGCGCGCTGGAATTCACGCGCGCCGAGCTTGGCTCCGGCAGCGTTTCCAGCGAGGCCGCCGCGCGGGCGCGCACGTCGCTCGTGGACAAGGCCGCCGACGCGGATCTCGTCTCCGCCCGCCTTTCCAACGGGCAGGCCGCCGTGGACGTGCAGTTTTCCAACGCCGCGCTCACCGCCGACCTGAGCGTTTCCGAGCTTGCGATCTATTGCAAAGACC
>CAKTTL010000180.1 GCA_934615235.1 uncultured Clostridia bacterium | reverse complement strand
GCGAAGGCGGGGCGGGGAAGACATTTTTGACCGCAAACGCAAGCGTTTGCTCCTTCAAAAATGTCCATTTTCACCGCACATGTCGCTGAAAATGATTAGAGTTGAGAGGGCTGCGGCCCTCTCAAACTCTCCCAGGAGACTTTTCTTTATACGCTGCGGTGCCCGGATTTTGTCCGGACGCCGGTTTTTTTGCCGCCTACTTTATTTTTTCACGCCTTTCTGTTATAATGAAGTATTGGTGGAAGAATATCCGCCTGTTTTATCTCTGAAGGAGGATTTCCCTTTTGTATACCTTAGCAGTGGACGCGATGGGCGGCGATTCCGCGCCCGAAATCACCGTACAGGGTTGCCTGGAGGCGCTGCGCGCCTTCGACGATATCCGCATCCGGCTCTTTGGCCGCGAGGAGGAAATCCGGGCGCAGCTCTCCGGCAAAGAATACGACGAAGCGCGCCTTGACATTCTCGACGCGCGCGATGTGATCACCAACGACGAAGCGCCCATGTTCGCCGTCCGTCATAAGACGGATTCCTCGCTCGTTCGCGCGGCGATGGACGTGCGCGCAGGCAACTCCGGCGCGCTCATTTCCGCCGGATCCACCGGCGCTGTGCTGGCCTGCGGGATGCTCCGCATCGGCCGCATCGCGGGCGTCGACCGTCCGGCGCTGGCGGCGATTCTGCCCAATATGAGCGGCGTGCCCGGCATGCTGCTCGACGCGGGCGCGAACGTCGACTGCCGGCCGGAATATCTGCTGCGCTTCGCGCAGATGGGCGACATCTACGCGCGCCAGGTGCTGGGCATTCAAAACCCGCGCGTGGGGCTGCTCAATATCGGCGAGGAGGAAGAAAAGGGCTGCCAGCTGACGAAGGCGACGTACGCGCTTTTGAAGAAGGCGAAGCTCAACTTCACCGGCAACGTCGAGGCGCGCGGCGTGCTCAACGGAGGCGCGGACGTGATCGTCTGCGACGGCTATCACGGCAACCTCGTCATCAAGGCAAGCGAGGGCGCGATCTCCGCGATCTTTAAGATGCTCCGGCGCGAGCTGAATGCCACGTTTATCTCCAAGCTCGGCGCGGCGCTCTCCCGTCCCGCCTTCCGGCGCGTCAAGCGCCGCATGGACGTAAACGAAGTGGGCGGCGGGCCGCTGCTGGGCGTGCGCGGCGCGGTCGTCAAGCCGCACGGAAACTCCACCGGCCACGCGTTCTTCTGCTGCCTGCGGCAGGCGCGCCAGATGCTGGCGGGAAACGTTGTTGAAATTATCGAACAGCTCGAACAAATCGAAGGAGGAAACGAAAATGTTTGAAAAGGTTACCGCGCTTATCGCCGAACAGCTCAAGATCGATCCGAAGACGATCAAGCCCGAATCCCGCCTGCTGGAGGACCTGAGAGCCGATTCCGCCAATATCATGATGCTGATCATGGACGTGGAGTCCGAACTTGGCATCGTGGTGGACGACGACGCGCTCATGCGGATGAAGACGGTGGGCGACGTGGTGAAGTATCTCGAATCGAAACAGTAAGCGATGAAGAATCTGGATTCCCTGCAAAAGGCGCTCGGCTATTCCTTCCGGGATGAGCGCCTTTTGCGCCTTGCGCTGACGCACCCTTCGGCGGGGCTGCCGGAGGATAACCAGCGGCTGGAATTCCTGGGCGACGCGGTGCTGCAGCTGTGCGTCTCCGTCGCGCTCTACGGCCAGCATCCGGCCGATCAGGAAGGGTCGCTGACGCAGCTGCGGCAGGCGCTTGTGCGCGAGGAAACGCTTGCCGAAGCCGCCAACCGGCTGGAAATCGGCGAATATCTGCGCTTTGACAAGGGCGAGGCCGCAAGCGGCGGCGGGCATAAGCCGTCGGTTCTGTGCGACGCGATGGAGGCGGTGCTCGCGGCCGTGTACCTCGACGGCGGCTGGGAGGCCGCGGCGGCGCTTTGCGCCCGCGCGCTCAACAACTTCGCCGCGCCCCCGCGCGAGAAAAACTGGAAGAGCCTCCTGCAGGAAAAGACGCAGCGGCACGGCGGCTGCACGCCGGAATACCGCATCGTTTCGCAGGAAGGCCCGGCGCATGCGCGCGTGTTTACGGCGGAAGTGCTGCTTCGCGGCGTTGTCGCCGGCAGCGGCACGGGCGGCACAAAAAAGCAGGCCGAGCAGGAAGCCGCGCGCGCGGCGATGGAAAAAATCGGATAAACCGGAGAAAAAAGCTTGAGACTCAAAAAACTGGAGCTGACGGGCTTCAAGTCGTTCGCCGAAAAGACGGAGATTCTCTTCGAAAACGGCACGACGGCGATTGTCGGCCCGAACGGCAGCGGAAAATCGAATATTTCCGACGCGGTGCGCTGGGTGCTGGGCGAGCAGAGCGCGAAATCGCTGCGCGGCGCGAAGATGGAAGACGTCATCTTCAACGGCACGGAAAAGCGCAAGCCGCTCACCTTCTGCGAAGTGTCGCTTCTGATGGACAACGAGGACGGCGCGCTGAA
>CAKTTL010000179.1 GCA_934615235.1 uncultured Clostridia bacterium | reverse complement strand
GGATCCTTGTAATCCCGCGCCATGAGCGGCGGGGATTTCTCCTGATCCACCTGCGTAAAGCTGCCGGTGGTCATGGCGTATACGGCGTGGCGGTCTGACGTATCCAGCGTGAACGCCACCTCGCGGTTGATTCCGTCGCCCTGCGGCCCGTTCTCTGCTTTCCGCCCGATCATGGAGCCCTGAAGGCAGTAGCAGGGGCTTTCGGCAGGCGCAACAACGAGCATGCCGCCCTGGTGGCATTGGGGACTGCTGCCCGACGTATCCAGTGTTCGGCTGGTCTGCGCTTCGTAGATTCCCGCGTGAGGATTGTCCGAAAGCATGGCGCGGCTCTGGTCGGAGGATAGACCGAACACCAGCGGCACCTGATTCCCGCCCGTACCCATCCGTGAGCAGAGCGTTTGGCAGACGCCGTCCTCGCTGATTCTGATCCGGCTGTCGGTGGGATTGAAGTCAATCGCCACGCCGGGTACCACTCCCGCACGCAGCGTAGGCGCACGTTCTTTCTCGTACCCGATTCCCCGGCTGTCCGCACTGTGCTCGCGGCAAAACCCCGCCGCGCTTACCCGTTCGCCTGCCGCTCCAGCGCTATCCTGAGAACCTCGGGCAGCTCTTTGCCGCGCTTCTCCGCCCGGCGGAGTATACCCTGACAGGCCTTCGGACTCAAAGAGAACCTTTTCGGCACTGTGCCCTCCAAGATCGAGGACAGCAAAAATACGTTTCCGTCTTTGTGCGACGCCCCAACCCTGCGCGGCGTCGAGGACGCGCCAGGCGAGAGAATAACCGTCGCCCAGGAGCTCGCCTGCAGGCAGCCAGCGCCCGTTCTCCGGCACAGGAACATCTGCCTCGGGGTCTTTGATGCGGATGAGGCTTTCGAGGACGCAGCGGAAATCCTGCCCATCCTGAGAGGACAGGGCGCCCGGCACGTTTTCCCATACCGCCCATCTTGGATATTTCCCATTGGTGCTTTCCCTCATTTCAGTGATAATGCGCACGGCTTCATAGAAAAGACCGGAACGGCTGCCGCCCAGCCCCGCGCGCTTGCCCGCGATGCTGAGATCCTGGCTAACAGGGGCTGCCAAACGTAATCACGTCCACAGCCCCAAGATCACCTCCCCTCAAAGAGGCGATATCGCCGTAATGCTTCATTTCGGGCAGCCGTTTTTCCGTCACCCGGACGGGGAACGGCTCGATCTCCGACGCCCAGACGGGCGTGATGCCCGCCATTTTCCCTGCCAGGGGAAAGCCCCCGACGCCGTCAAAGAGACTGCCCAGCGTAAGTTTTCTGCTCAAGTTGAATCCTCCAAAGTTTCTTCCTGCGTCGTACTTTCCGACCCGCCCAGCATGGCCCGGCGGACGGAAACCATGTTCCCGTTGACGAGGAGCGCGTTTCCGCCATCCTCTTCGGGCACGGGGTTCATGTTCTCCAGACCTCGGATGTCGTTCATCGACAGCCAGCCGTTCTGCCGGCCGATGGCGTAGCCCTCCATGCGTTCCTTATACGCGCCCCGCATGAGTCCGTCCATGTTGAACCGGACATAAAAAACGCCCTTCTCCTTTTCGGTGAAGAGGGCGCGGTTCATGGCCTGCTCGATGCGCACCACCCAGGGACGGATGGTATGCACGGCGAATGAAATGGACTGATGCTCAATATTGCTGAAGGTCGCATGCTCCAGATCGCCCACCATGTGGGGCGGTACGCGATAAATGCGGCAGATCTCCGATACCTGAAACTTGCGGGTCTCCAGAAACTGCGCCTCCGAGTTGGGGATAGAGATGGGCGTATAGCTCATGTTCTCCTCCAGCACGGCCACTTTGCCGGAGTTGACGGAGCCGCCGTAGGCCGCGTTCCAGCTCTCCCGCAGCTTCTTCGGATCCTTTACCGTATTGGGATGAGTCAGGATACCGCTGGGCCGTGCGCCGTTGGAAAAGAACTTGCTGCCGTATTCCTCGGCGGCAAGGCCGAGACCGATGGCGTTCTTCTCCAGCGCGATGGGACTGTAGCCCATGACGCCGTCAAAGCCCAATCCGGGAATGTGCAGCACGTCCTCCGGGCGCAGGCGCACCACCTTGCTCTCGCGGGTGGTGTAGTCGTAGATGAGCTTTCCGCTGTCGTCTCTGTCCACCTGCATCTGATCCGGCAGCAGCGGATACAGCCCCAGAATGTGGCCGCGCCCGTTGCGCAGGATCTGGCAGTAGGCGTTGCCGTAGATCAGCAGGTGGGTGAGCATGACCTCCCGCAGGATGAAGCTGGTCATTTCGGTATTGGGTTCGTCGTGCAGGATGCGGTACAGCGGATGCTCCGGCGCCTTGACGCTGCCCTCGCCCTGATTCTGATATACGTGCAGGGGCAGGCTGGCGATAGTTTCCGCAATGACGCGCACGCAGGCGTAGACCGTGCTCATCTGAATGGCGGTGGTTGCCGTGACCGATTTTCCGGACGCGCTGGAGCCGAAATAGAAGGTGGCGGCGGAGCTGACGCTGTCCGTCGTTTTTTCGTTCCTTCCGGGCTTGTCCCGTGCACGGAACAGCGATGCAAATGGATTTTTCATGGAGTCCTCCTGTTGTTACAGTCCTTTTCCCGTTTTCCGGTCATGGCAGCTCTTGCAAAGGGGCTGCCAGTTTTGTTCGTCCCAGAAAAGCGCATGATCGCCGCGATGGGGAACGACATGGTCAACCACTGTCGCGGG
>CAKTTL010000178.1 GCA_934615235.1 uncultured Clostridia bacterium | reverse complement strand
GGCTAAATCGAGATTTCCCGACGCGGAAATGGCGGAAAAGACGCCGTGATGGAGTCTCAGGGAATTTTTCAGATACACCCTAAGGAAAGCCGCTTTTTCGCTGTCCGCCCCGCGGAGGGCGGGGCGGGCAGCGTTGCGGCGCTGCGGTTTTTCCCGTTTCCCAGGAGGGATTCCCGGGAGAGTTTGAGAGGGCCGCAGCCCTCTCATTTTCAATCATTTTCGGCGACATGCGCGGCGAAAATGCAGGATTTCCAAAAGAGCAAACGCCTGCGTTTGCGGTTGGAAATCCTTTCCTCGCCCCGCCTTCGCCCGGAAATCCCGCAGGATTTCAGAAGGCGGGTCCCCTTCGTCGAAAAACGTCAGTTTTTTCGACGATCCGCCTGGGGGGAAACCCCTCTTTCCCTCGAAAGAGGGGTTTCCCCCGGCGTCCCCCCGTGCTATAATACTCCCACTACTCGTTAAAGGAGCTTTTATGGATATTCAGGCGATGTTGGCGGCGGAGTTCCGCGTGCGCCCCGCGCAGGTGGAAAGCGTTGTGAAACTGATTGACGAAGGAAACACGATTCCGTTCATTGCACGCTACAGGAAAGAAGCGACAGGCTCGCTGGACGACCAGACGCTGCGCGAGATGAGCGAGCGACTGACGGCGCTGCGCAAACTGGACGCGCGTCGCGCGGAAATTGAAAAAGCGCTGACGGAACAGGGCGTTTTAACGGACGAGCTGACAAGCAAGCTGGCCGCGGCGAAAACGCTCTCCGAGATGGAGGATATTTACAGGCCCTACCGCCCCAAGCGCCGCACCCGCGCGACGATCGCGCGCGAACGCGGGCTGGAGCCGCTCTCGACGCTGATTCTGCTGCAGCAGCCTTTCAAAGGCACGCTCGAAGAGCAGGCGGCGAAATTTATCAGCGAAGAAAAGGGCGTGCCGGACGCAGAAGCCGCGCTTTCCGGCGCGCGCGACCTGATCGCCGAAACGCTCTCCGACGACGCGGACAAGCGCAAGCGTCTGCGCGAAACGTTCCAGCGGCAGGCGGTGCTGGAAACGAAAGCCGCGACGGAAGAGGACAGCGTTTACCGGCAGTATTACGAATATTCCGAGCCGATCGCGCGCATCCCGGCGCACCGCGTGCTGGCGATCAACCGCGGCGAACGCGAAGGCTTTCTGAAGGTCGCGCTGCGCATGGACGCAGTGCAGGCCGAGGATATTCTGAAAAAGGATCTGATTCACTCGCAGGGCGAGTGCGCGCGTCAGCTTGAACTGGCCTGCGAGGATGCATGGGATCGTCTTATCGCCCCGGCCGTGGAACGCGAACTGCGCGGCGAATTGTCCGACAAGGCGGGCGAGGGCGCGATTCACGTCTTCAGCCAGAATCTGCATCAGCTGCTCATGCAGCCGCCCGTCAAGGGACATGTGACGCTGGGCGTCGATCCGGGCTTCCGCACCGGCTGCAAGCTGGCCGTCATCGACGAGACCGGGCGCGTGCTCGAAACAGGCGTCGGCTATTTCACGCTGCCCGTTCACGAAAAGCAGAAAGAGCAGGCGAAAGCGACCGTCGCGGGCATGATCGCGCGGCACCATGTAACCGCCATCGCCATCGGCAACGGCACGGCCTCGCGCGAATCAGAAGCGTTCGTCGCGCAGCTGCTCAAGGAAATTCCGCGCGGAAACGAAATCAAATACGCGATCGTGAACGAAGCGGGCGCGTCGGTATATTCCGCCTCGAAGCTGGGCGCGGAGGAATTCCCGCAGTTCGACGTATCGCTGCGCAGCGCGGTTTCCATCGCGCGCCGCCTGCAGGATCCGCTGGCCGAGCTGGTCAAGATCGATCCGAAGTCCATCGGCGTGGGACAGTACCAGCACGATTTGAAAGAAGCGGAGCTTTCCGACGCGCTGGACGGCGTTGTCGAAAGCTGCGTGAACGCGGTAGGCGTAGAGCTGTCGACCGCGTCGCCGTCGCTCCTGTCGCACGTGGCGGGCGTCGGCCCGGCGCTTGCGAAAAACATCGCGGCCTACCGCGATGAAAACGGCATCCCCACCCGCGCGGCGCTGAAGAAGGTGCCCAAGCTCGGACCTCGCGCGTTTGAACAGTGCGCCGGCTTCCTGCGCGTACGCGAGAGCAAAAACCCGCTCGACGCAACCGGCGTGCACCCGGAATCCTACGCCGCGGCGAAGGAGCTGATCGAGACGCTCGGCTACGAGCTTGCCGACATGCGCGGCGGCGCGCCGGAAGATTTCGCGGCGAAGGTGAAATTATTCGGCGCAGAGCGCCTCGCCGAAAAGCTCGGCCTCGGTCTGCCTACGCTCAACGACATCGTCGCGGAACTCGTCAAGCCAGGGCGCGACCCGCGCGACGACCTGCCGCCCGTCCTTCTGCGCAGCGACGTGCTGAGCATGGACGATCTCGCCCCCGGCATGGAGCTGACCGGCACCGTCCGCAACGTAATCGATTTCGGCGCGTTCGTCGATATCGGCGTGCATCAGGACGGCCTCGTGCACATCTCGCGCATGGCCAACAGATTCATCCGCCATCCCTCCGAGGTCGTCAAGGTCGGCGACGTGGTCAAGGTCTGGGTCGTCGAGGTCGATAAGAAAAAGAACCGCATCGCGCTGACGATGCTCAAGCCGTAAGGGAACGAAGGAACGTGGGGAACGGAAGGGGGACGCCGTCCCCCTTCACCCCCTGCTAGGGAACTGAGTTCCCTGGACCTTCCACCTG
>CAKTTL010000177.1 GCA_934615235.1 uncultured Clostridia bacterium | reverse complement strand
CAGGACGCGGATGTGACCGTCTACGAGAACGCGCTGGTGGCCGCCGCCGAAGGTCTTGCCGCCGTCAATCAGCAGATCGACACGCAATACGACAAGGAATACGCACTTATCCAGCTGATTGAGGACAGCACCGAACGGCAGGCTGCGCTGGATCAGCTGAACAGCGAGTACACCGAAAAGCGCCGGGCTGCGGCGATGGAGTATGCACAGCTATTGGCGGATGTGGTCATGCCCGTCTGGCAGCAGGAGGACATCCAGAAAGCCGCCGCCGATGTGGACGCGCTGACCCAAAAGCTCCGCGAATACAGCGCGGCGACGGAAACCGAAAAGCCTGCGCTGCTGGAAGACCTGAACGCCATCTCCGCTGCCATGGATGAGGGCGCGATGACCGAGTACATCGCCATGCTCACCCAGATCCAGTCGCTTCTGGATAGCGGCATGACCGAGGGCGAGATTCAGGCCATGTTCCCGGAAATCGACTTCACCACGGCGCTGGAGCAGATCGCAGCCATCCAGACCTTCCTCAACAACCGCGAGGTGGAGCTTCCCGGCCTGACCTCCATGTTCGGCGAGGCGCTGCCGGAGGAAGTGCTCAAGATCGCGACCGATCTCGACATGACCGGCGCACAGGAGCGCTGGAACACCTTTGCGGAAAACCCCGGCGCGATTACCACGGACGTGATTGTGTCCGGCTATCAGGAGGACGCTGCGGCACAACAGCTGCAGCCCAAGGTGGAGGCGTTTATCGCCAAGTATACCGAAGTCCCGGAAGGCGCGGATAAGGCTGCGCTCACGCCCGAAGGGCTGATTGGGCTGGTCAGCGCCTATGCCGAAATCACGAATGGCGCGGATGTGTCCGGGTTGACCCCTGAAAACGTCACCGCCATGGTCAGCGCATACAAGGAGCTGGCGGCGGGCGCGGACGTTTCCACGCTGAAGCCTGCAGAGATCACCGCCTACATCTCCAAGTACATGGAGGATCGTGGCGTGGACATGAGCGGGTTGTCCCCGGACGGAATCACCGCCTTTGTGCTGGCTTATCAGGAAGTGACGGGCGGGGCGCTGACCACCGAGCTGACCCCGGACAACATCACGGCCATGGTGACCAAATACCTCGAAGCGGAAAATGTGGATGTGTCCCAGCTTTCCTCTGCGCAGATCGAAGCCATTGTCAGCAAGTTTGCCGAGGCCACCGGCTGTGACAAGTCCGAGCTTTTGCAGAATTTCACGGCGTACATCGCCAAGTACGACGACAGCAACGCCGTCAAGCCCAAGCTGTCCGTGACCGTCGGCATCTACGGCTATGACCTGATCGCCTACAGAAAGTTCATTGCCGAGAATCCCGTAGAGGTACAGGGCATTGTCAAGCTGGGTGAGCTGTACGAAAACCCGCAGGATGTGTTGCTCGACCCCAAAACGAAATTTTGGCAGGATGGGCAGGAAATTCCGGTGGAGGCGGTGCCCAAGGAACTGCTGACCGCCGACAAGGTAGCCGTGCTGGACGAGGACGGTACGCTGCACGTCATGGTGGCCCCGGACGTAACCGGCGCACAGGAGTCTATTGACAAGCTGCGCACAGAAGTGGCCGAGGTGGATCAGTTTGGCACGACGGCGCTGGGACGCGCTGCCGGTCTGCTGCCCACCACTACGCTTGACATGATCGACTCCGCGCTGGAACGCATTGAAACGGCAAAAGGCCGCTTGGGCCAGTGGTGGAGCTTCCTGTTCGGCGGCGACAGCGGCATCATGGGCACACTGGACACCAGCATGAAATACGATTTCCCGGCAGAACGGGTAGCCGAGCTTTCCACCTATGTGGCTGAAATCGTAGCCGCCATCCAGCAGGGACAGGAAGTGAAGCAGGAGGATCTGGAGAACCTGCAAACCATCCTGACGTTCCTGCAGGAGCTGGATACCAACGAGGTCGGCACTCACATTCTTGAAGGCGTGGGCGAAGGCATGACGGCGGCAGGCTGGGACAGCGACGCGGAAACGGTCGCCTCCAACCTTGAAGCCGCGCTGAACATGGCGTTGGACATCCATTCGCCCTCTCAGCGCGTCAAGCCCGTGGGCGAAAACGTGTCGGCGGGCGTAGGCGAAGGCATGAGCGGTTATGATTTTACCTCGGATGCCGGTGCCTTGGCAGCCAGCGTTGAAGCCGCTGTCACCAACGCACTGCCGGGCGATACGCTCGCGTCCTTTGGCACCAGCGCCGCAGAGGGTCTTGCCAGTGCGCTTTCGTCCTACAGCATGAGTTCAGCGGGAGCCAGCGTGGCTTCCGGTGTGCGCACAGCCGTCAGCATCCAGCTGACGACAGCGACGCTTCGCTCCGCAGGCGTAAATGCCATGGCGGGTTTGCGAGCCGGTATTTTGGCCGGGCGCTCCGGCGTGATCTCCGCCATGCGCTCTGCCGCCCGCGAAGCTGTGAACGCCGCAAAGAAAGAACTCAAAATCAAGAGCCCTTCGCAGGTGTTCCAGGACGAGGTCGGCGTGATGACCATGCGCGGCTTCGGTGCGGGCGTATTGAAGGAGAGCAAGGCGCAGGCAAGGGTCATTCGCAACGCTTCCCGCTTTCTCATCGGCGAAGCACGGGAAGGCGCTATTGTCCAAAGCAGCAGCGACAACCGAAGAACCTATAACAACAACGTCTCCTCCACCATTCAGGTACAGCAGATGGTGGTACGGGACGAGCAGGATATCCGCTCTCTGGCGGTAGAGATTGCGACGCTGACCAGACGGCAGCAGCGCGGAAAGGGGCTGAGAATGGCATGAAC
>CAKTTL010000176.1 GCA_934615235.1 uncultured Clostridia bacterium | reverse complement strand
ACGGAAATGGGCCGCAAGCACATCGTTCCCTATGGCCTGTACCGCGCCGAAGGGTTCGTCTCCGCGAATCTCGCCCGCAAAACGACGGGTTTTACGGAGGAAGACCTCGAACTTTTGTGGCAGGCGATTCTCAATATGTTTGAAAACGATCGCTCCGCCGCGCGCGGAATGATGGCCGTGCGGCGGCTGATCATCTTCCGGCATGAGAGCGAGTTGGGCGACGCGCCGGCATGGAAGCTGTTCGAGCTGGTAAAGGCGCAGCGCCGTGAAGGCGTGACGACGCCGCGTGATTTCAGCGATTATGAAGTGACGGTGGACGAGGCGAATCTCCCCGAAGGGGTAAAATGTGAAGTGAAGGGGTGAACGAAGAGGAGTACCGCATGCTCTCAGAGCTGCAGCATTTCGCGTTCTGCCGCCGGCAATGGGCGCTGATTCATATCGAGCAGCAGTGGGCGGAAAACGTGCGCACGGTGGAGGGGAAGCTCATGCACCAGCGCGCGCACGACGAGACGCTGTTTGAGCGCCGCGGAGAAACGCTGACGGCGCGGGGCATGCGCGTGGTTTCTCATGAATTGAAAGCGTCCGGGGCGTGCGACGTGGTGGAGTTTCACGCCGCCCCGGACGGCGTAACGCTCGCCGGAATCGACGGGCGCTGGAAGCCGTATCCTGTGGAATACAAGCGCGGAGAGCCGAAGGAAAACGACGCAGACGAATTGCAGCTCTGCGGGCAGGCGATGTGTCTGGAGGAAATGCTCGTCTGCGAAATACCGGAAGGAAGCCTTTACTACGGCGCGACGCGCCGCCGCAAGCGCGTCGCTTTTACGACGGAACTGCGTGAGCGCGTAAAGGCGATGCTCGAGGAAATGCAGCGTTACGCCGCGCGCGGCTACACGCCGTCCGTTCGGCGGACGAAGGGCTGCAACGCCTGCTCGCTCAAGGAAATCTGTTTGCCGGGGCTGCAGAAAGCGCCGCGCGTGGCAGATTATCTCAAAAGCGCGGCGAGGGAGGATGCGCCATGAGAAAACTGCTCAATACGCTGTTCGTCACTTCGGAAGACGCGTACATCGCGCTTGAAAACGAAAACGTCGTCGTTTATAAGGGCGACGAAACGGCCGGACGCTACCCGCTGCAGCTGCTGGAGGGGATCCTTTGTTTTTCCTACAAAGGGGCGAGCCCGGCGCTGATGGGCGCTTGCGCCCATAATCATATCCAACTGACGTTTCTGACGCCGAACGGGAAGTTTCTGGCGCGCGCCGCGGGCGAATCGCAGGGGAACGTGCTGCTGCGCCGGGAACAGTATCGCGTTGCGGACAATCCGGCGCGCAGCTGCCTTGTGGCGCGGAACATGATCTTTGGCAAGGTGTACAACAGCCGCTGGGTGATTGAGCGGACGCTGCGCGATCATGCGATGCGCGTGGATGCAGCCGCGCTGGGCGCGGCCTCCGCGCGGCTGCAGGCCGGCCTGGAGCCGATTCTGCACGCCGAGGAGCTGGACGCGCTGCGCGGGCTGGAGGGCGGCGCGTCGGCGGAATATTTCAGCGTGTTCGACGAACTGATTCTCAATCAGAAGGAAGCGTTTCGGTTCGACGGGCGCAGCCGCCGGCCGCCGCTGGACCGCGTGAACGCGGCGCTTTCAATGACGTACACGCTCCTGGCGCACGACTGCGCCGCCGCGCTGGAGAGCGTCGGGCTGGACGCGTACGCGGGTTTTCTGCATCGCGACCGTCCCGGCCGAACGTCGCTGGCGCTGGATTTAATGGAGGAACTGCGCGCGCCGCTGGCGGATCGTTTTGTGCTGACGCTGATTAATACACGCGCGCTGCAGGCGAAGCACTTTGAAAAACAGGCCGGCGGCGCGGTACTGCTGACGGACGAAGGACGCAAGGCGCTTCTGAGCGCATGGCAGGCTCGCAAGCGTGAGGAAATTACTTCGCCCTATCTGAAAGAGAAAATTCCATGGGGGCTGACGCCCTACGTGCAGGCGCTGCTGCTGGCACGCCATCTGCGCGGCGACATGGACGGTTATCCGCCGTTTTTGTGGAAGTGAGGTGGCTGTGATTGCTTGTGCTCGTTACCTATGACGTGAATACCGTCGACGCGGACGGAAAGCGCCGCCTGCGCAGCGTTGCGAAGAAGTGCGTCGGACATGGGCAACGCGTGCAGAACTCGGTGTTCGAGTGTTCGCTGGACGCAGCGCAGCTGCGCCTGCTGAAAGCGGAACTGACCGCTCTGATTGATCCGAATCGAGACAGCCTGCGCTTTTACATCCTTGGGAATAATTATCGCTCCAAGGTGGAGCATGTCGGCGCGCACCCTGCTTATCAGCCGGACGATGTGCTGATGGTATGACGCGCGGGTGCGAACAGGAAGCGAACATGAAATGCTAGGGAGGTTCGCACCGGAAAAAGCAACCTTTTTGATGGAAAAAGAGGAGAAAAGGGTGCGCGGAACGAAAAAGAAAAAATGAGTTTGCAGAATTTCGCCAATGGATGGTGAAAATGATTGGCGGGTTTTGCTGTCTCCCTCCGCGAGGAGGGAGTGGATTGAAATAAAGGACTTGAAGCAATATCGCCCATTATGTAGGTCTCCCTCCGCGAGGAGGGAGTGGATTGAAATATTGGCGGCAAGATTGCGGGAGATACGTCTAACGTCTCCCTCCGCGAGGAGGGAGTGGATTGAAATAAGGGTGAGGCGAGCCTAAAGGAACTTGATCGCGTCTCCCTCCGCGAGGAGGGAGTGGATTGAAATAAGTCCTTCGACACAATATTGATGGGGTGATCTTGTCTCCCTCCGCGAGGAGGGAGTGGATTGAAATTGCTCCGCGAAGCGTTTCGC
>CAKTTL010000175.1 GCA_934615235.1 uncultured Clostridia bacterium | reverse complement strand
TCCCTACTCCATCGCCCCGTAAATAATGGGCATGAGGCGCATGCCGTTGTCGTTGTAGGGAAGCATGTTCTGGGCGTAGACGACGACCATGTCCTCGGCGGGATCGACGGCGAGCCATGTGCCCATCATGCCGTCCCAGCCGAACTCGCCGACGGAGCCGTTCAGACGCCAGGGGCGCAGCATGGTGCGCATGCCGATGCCGTAGCCGTAGCCGCGATCGGCCCAGCCGAAGGTCGCCTGCTGCGCGTCGTTGAGCTGCTGCGTGCGCATCATCTCAATGGTCTTGCGGCCGAGAATTCGCTCGCCGCTCCATGTGCCGCCATCCAGCAGCATCATGCAGAAACGAACGTAATCATCGACAGTAGCGACGAGCCCGCCGCCGCCCGACTGGAAAGCCGTGTCGCTGAAATAATGCTCGTTAAACCCGTTCTCCGTGCGGCGAACATATGCGCCGTTTTCAAAGCTGTACGCGTTGCAGAAACGGCCGCGCTTCGCTTCAGGGACGAAGAAGCCCGCGTCGCGCATCTGAAGCGGTTCGAAAATGTTCTCGCGCAGATAATCACCGTAGCGCTTGCCGCTGATCACCTCGACCAGCGCGCCCACGACGTCGTGCGAGAAGCCGTACTCCCACTTTTCGCCGGGCTGGAAATTGAGCACGCCTTTTTTTGCGACAATGCGGACGACCTCGACCGTCGGCACATCGTTGCCGATCTCGTCGGTCGGCGTATCGTCGTTGCTCTCGTTCATCAGCTTTGCCATAATGCGGCCGCCGGGCGTGCCCTCGCCGGGATACGCCAGCCCGCTCGTCATCGTGCAAAGGTTTTTGACGGTGATCGGCCGCTTCTGCTTTTCGTATTCGATCGTGCCGTCCGGCAGCGTCACCGCCACAGGCATATCGCGAAATTCCGGGATAAACGCGCTGACCGGATCCTCAAGGTAGACAAGCCCCTTCTCGTACAGCTGCATCAGCGCCGTCATCGTAACGGGTTTGGACATGGAATACATCCGGTAAATCGTATCCCCCGCGGTCGGCTTGCCGGCCTCGAGATCGGCGTACCCGGCCAGATGGCGGTAACATTCCTGTCCGTGACGGATAACGCGGATGGAGCTTGAGGCGGCTCTGCCGCCCTGATAATTGCCGTCCATCCTCGCGCCGACCGCTTCCAGCGCGCGCATGTTGAACTCTGTACGCATCCGGCAGCCCTCCTGGTTCTTTGATTTATTCGGTTACGATGCCCCGCTCGACCTGGCTCTTGTGGTAGTTGTCCAGCAGACGGCTGATACGGTCTACCGGGTTGAGCAACGCGTGCAGGCTGTGGTCGTGGTTGAGCGTGGCGATGATGTAGGAGATGTACTTGGACATGTCCACTTCGATAAACCATTCCTTGTCGCGCAGGCCCTGCGGGAGATAGTTCAGGTTGCAGCCGAGCACGCGGCAAAACGCGCCTTCTTCATACGCTTTCTGGAACGCGTCCAGCCCGTTGGTGAAGAAGCAGAACGTGCCGGCAATGAAAATCCGGTTGGCGTTGCGGCGCTTGAGCTCGCGGGACAGATCGAGGACAGATTCGCCGGTGGAAATGATGTCGTCGGAGACGAGCACGTCCTTGCCGGAAATATCGTCGCCCAGATATTCATGCGCAACGATGGGGTTGCGGCCGTTGATGACGCGCGAATAGTCGCGGCGCTTGTAGAAGATGCCCAGATCCAGCCCGAGAACGGAGCTGTAGAAGATGTTGCGGTTGATCGCGCCCTCGTCGGGGGAGATGATGGTCATGTGTTCCTTGTCCAGATGAAGATCGGGGAAGTTGCGCAGGAGCGCTTTGAGCACCTGATAATACGGCTGCACCGATTCGAAACCGGTCAGCGGAATGGCGTTTTGCACGCGCGGGTCGTGCGCGTCGAAGGTGATGATGTTGGTAACGCCCATCGCTTCGAGTTCCTTGAGCGCCATCGCGCAGTCCATCGACTCGCGGCCCGTGCGGCGGTGCTGGCGGCTCTCATACAGGAACGGCATGATCACGTTGATGCGCTGCGCCTTGCCGCGAATCGCGCCGATGATGCGCTTGAGATCCTGATAGTGATCGTCCGGCGACATGGGCACCTGACGGCCGTACATCGTGTATTCGATCTGGTAGGCGGTCACGTCGGAGATGATGTAAATGTCGTAGCCGCGTACGCTGCCGCGAAGCAGGCCCTTGCCTTCGCCCGTGCCAAACCTCGGACAGCTGACGTCCAGCAGGAACGATTCCCGCTTGTAACCCGGACTTGTATACAGTTCAGCGTCGTTGTTTTCTTTCAGATCGCGCCAGCGCATGAGATAGTCGTTTACCTTCGCGCCCAGCATCTCGCATCCCGGCATCGCAATGATGCCGAGCGGCCCGCAAGGCGCGGTTTCAAAAGGATCGCGATAAAGCCCCGGCTGATTAACTTCCATAATAGCGACAACCTCCCCCAACTATATCTTCTATCCAGATATATAGTATAGCATGTTTTTATCCCCCGGTCGAGACGGCTAACGTACAAATGGAGGAATTTTTTATGTTGGGTTTTGGCGAGGGGAGGACAGAGAACGGGGGTTTTTTGCGGGGGAACCTTTCTTTCTGGGGAAAGAAAGGTTCCCCCGCACCCCTTCCAAAGAAAGCCGCTTTTGCGCGGTCTGCCCCGCGGAGGGCGGGTCAGGCCGCATATGGAAAGGATGCGGCAGGTGGACGAGGGACAGAGAACGGGATTTTTTGCGGGGGAACCTTTCTTTCTGGAGAAAGAAAAGTTCCCCCGCACCCCTTCCAAAGAAAGCCGCTTTTATGCGGTCTGCCCCGCGGAGAGCGGGTCAGGCCGCATACGGAAGGATACGGCAGGGGACAAGGGACGGAGTACGGGGG
>CAKTTL010000174.1 GCA_934615235.1 uncultured Clostridia bacterium | reverse complement strand
CCTGAAAGACATGAACCGGCGGCTTCGGCAATATGGGCAGGACGTGCAGGAGGCGACGCGGGAAAAAGAGATCCTGCGCGCCAAGACCCGCGTTCACGACCAGATCGGCCACGCGCTCCTGCAGACCCGGCAGTTTCTCTCTGACACGCAGGGCGATGCCGAAAGCGTCTGTGCCGCGTGGCGGCAGAACGTCCGGCTGCTGCTGGGAAAATATGCGGATGAACAACACGTCGATACATTTGATCAGCTTGCACGCGCCGCGTGCGCCATCGGCGTAACCATTGCGCGGCGCGGCGCATTTCCGGCGGAAAACACGGAGAGCGCACAGCTCGTCGAGGCTGCGGCTCATGAATGCCTGACGAATCTGGTGCGCCATGCGGGCGGCACGCGGCTGGAGATCATTGGCGAAAAAACCGCGTCCGGCTGGCGCATCCATTATCTGAACGACGGCAAAGCGCCGGACGGCCCCATCGTCGAGGGCAGCGGACTGTCCGCGCTGCGCACCCAAACGGAGGCTGCGGGCGGCAAAATGAACATTGAATACGCTCCGCGCTTTGAGCTGACGCTGGCATTGCCCGAGGAAAGGCAGGAAATTCCATGAAATACAAAGTCATGATCGTCGAGGATCAGACCATGCCCCGCGAGCTGTTCGAACTGCGGGTTCAGTCGTCGGAGCACTTCGAGGTGGCGCTATCCATCGACAACGCCGCGCTGACAGACGTTTATTGTCTGCGATTTCCAGTGGATCTGATCCTTATGGATGTGGTCACGCGCGGCGGCGAGAGTGGGCTGGACGCAGCGGAGCGGATTAAGCGCGCCTTCCCGCAGATTAAAATCATCATCGTGACCTCCATGCCGGAATGCTCCTACCTGAGCCGTGCGCGGGAGATCGGCGTGGAGAGCTTCTGGTACAAGGAGGAGCAGCGCGAAAGCCTGCTGGACGTGATGGAGCGCACAATGGCAGGCGAATCCGTTTATCCGGACGCAACGCCGGAGATGCAATTAGGACTTGCCAGCAGCTATAAATTTACCGACCGCGAGCTGGAGGTGCTGCGCGAAATGACCGGCGGCGATACCAATCAGGAGATCGCCGAGCGCCTGCACATGTCCGTGGCGACGGTCAAAACGCACATCCTCAACATGCTGGAAAAAACGGGCTTCAGAAATCGCACCGAGCTGGCCGTGCGCGCGAGGGAGAGCGGGCTGGTGATTCTGAATCGGAAGAGCGAAAACCATTGGAAGGAATGAGGAGGGCCATGGGGATCCTGATCTGCGGAATGAATGGAACGGGCAAAAGCACGCTGGGGCGGGTGCTGGCCCGGCGCCTGAATTTCGAATTCATCAACGACGAGGATCTGTTCTTTGCCAAGGAGGACGCGGCCTATCCGTTCGCCAATCCGCGCAGCCGGGAAGAGGCGGTTCGGATTCTGGAGGAAAGAATTGCGCGGAACAATCGCTTTGTTTTTGCCGCAGTGAGGGGGGATTACGGCGACAAGCTGATCGCGGCCCTCGATTGCGCGGCGCTGCTTGAGGCGCCGAAGGCCATTCGCATGCAGCGCGTCCGACAGCGCTCCTATCAGAAATTCGGCGATAGAATCCTTGCCGGCGGCGATTTGTTTGAAAGGGAGAACGCGTGGCTTTCCCTCGCGGACAGCCGGCCGGAGGATTATGCCGCGAAGGGGCTCGAAAGCATGCGCTGCCCCGTTCTGCGCGTGGACGGGACGCTGCCCATTGAGAAAAACGTGGAAATACTCGTGCGCTTCTTAGAAGCGCGCGACCGCTGAAGCATGGAATATTGCCGAAGTGAGTTCCGGCCCGTATCACTGAATTGTATACGACAGGCGTTCCGCCCGATGATTGGCGGGGCGCTTTTGCGCGCGAACGAAAAAACAGCCAAACGGTGGATGCGCGGCGGGGCGGTTTCTGATAAACTTAAATACAAGGGGGGAGAAAGGCATGAGAAATATCGTGGTCAGCATGCAAAACACGCTTTTATCGGAATCCATCGCCCGGTCGCTCGCGGAAACGGGCGATTTCCGCGTGGAGCAGGTTCTGCCTGGAAAGACGGGCGATACCTTCTCGCTCTGCCGGGCCGTGCAGGCGGATATTCTGCTGATGGAGGTCAGCCGTCTTCCGGCCTACACATTGGAAAGCCGGCTGAAGCTGATCGAGTGCGTGCGCAGGGCGATGCCGAACTGCAAATTCGTGCTGCTGTGTGATGAAAACAGCGATCCGGAGCTGGCGCACCGGGTGGTGCTCGCCCGGCAGGATCGGCTGATCGACGCTTTCCTCTATGCTTCCGTTACCCCCGCCTATCTGACCGCCGCGCTGGATGCGCTGTGAGAAAGGAGCAACCGCCATGAAAAGACGATGGAAGCGCATTTTCGCCGGACTGCTTGCCGCGCTGATGCTGTGCCTGTGTCCGTGCTTCGCTGGAGCCGCACCGCCTGAAGCTCTGCCGACGGTGAAAACCTTCCGGTACGCCACCTCCGGCATGTGCATTGAGGAGTTCAACCGCTATCAGATCAAGGAAACGGCGCGCGGCCGCTTCGCCTGGATTGAACTGCACAATGACGATCACTACGTGCTGCCTCTGACCGACGAGGACATGGCCTCGTTCTCCGCGCTGGTGCAAGAGCTGGGGCTGGCCGAATGGAACGGCTACCATAAAATCGACCGCGACGTGCTGGACGGCGCGAGCTTCTCGCTGAGCGTCGAATTTGAGGACGGCGGAGTTATCGACGCCAGCGGCTCCAACTGTTTTCCCAGAGGTTATGGCGAAAAGACCTCCGCAATCAGGGATTTTTTTGAGAAACTGATGGAGGAATATGGATTCGACCCGAACGACCTCTGGCTATGACACAATATAGCCGCCACCCTTCTGGCTTCTGCAGACGAGAGCAATTCATTGCGGGCGCAAAAGCAGATTCGTACCCTGTGGGAGACGGA
>CAKTTL010000173.1 GCA_934615235.1 uncultured Clostridia bacterium | reverse complement strand
TAAGCGGCTCTATCAGTTCCCATTCCTTATCTGTCAGTTCATAACGGCTTACTTTCATACCGCTCACTTCCTTCTGCACTTATTATACCACTTTTTCTCTGCGTTGCTCTCGTCCTTTTCCTCTTTTTGACTTTTCAGATACACCCTAACAACCTCCTGCGGATATTGCGGGCATTCGCTTTATTTAATTATGTAATTATAGCCACTTCTGGTGGTTCGGGACCAAAAGGTCGCAGGTTCAAATCCTGTCACCTCGACTACAACCCCTTGCAAATGCTGAATTTGCAAGGGGTTTATTATATCCACCAAAAGCAACGCCAATATAAAATCCGCCCCCGCACTTTTTCCGTGCAGGGGCGTTTTCGTCTCCCATTTATTCCTCCGCCCGCCGGGCAAACATTCTGCCCGTCTTGGCGATTACGCGCAGCATTTCCGGCGCGATTTCCCGATCCATCACATTCCAGATATTGAACGTCTCAAAGCTCATCGTCTGGTTGAAACCGATCTCGCGCAGGCCCTCGACGAAGCGGTTCCAGTCCATCACGCCCATGTACGGGGCCAGGTGCTGGTCGCTCGCGCCGTTGTTATCGTGCACATGAAACGCTTCGATGCGATGCCCCAACTGCAGCATCGTTTCCTTGATGTCCTGTCCCGTAATCAGCAGGTGACCGGTATCCAGGCAGAAGGCGAAAAGCTTTTCGCCTGCAATTTCGTTCAGCGTGTCGATATAGCGGCAGGCAGTCGTGATATCCGAGCAGCAGGCGGTATAGAGCTTGCCGCGATAAACAGTGAACATGTTCTCCAGCAGGATGGTCACGCCGTACTTTTTCGCAGCGGGGATCAGACGGCTGTAGCGATCGATATTGTTCGCCCATTCCTCCTCGCGGGAAAGCTGCGTATCATAGGCCAGGAAAAACGGGTGCACCACCAGCTTATGGCAGCCGATGTAATCGCAGCCCATGATCGTTTTTTCCAGCACGTTTATCAGCGCGTCGTTGTACGCAGGATCGTCCGGCGAATAGATATACGTCGGGAACGGCGCATGCGCCTGATAATTCTCGATGCCCGCCGCCTCCGCGCCTTCCTTCCAGGGGCGGAAAGCTTCCAGGCAGGTCTTTTCGTCGCCCAGGAAACAGGCGGGGATTTTCTTTTGCATAATGTCGTCCCATCTGAACAGATGGTCGACGTTCGCGTCTACCGCATCGAAGCCCGCCTCAGCGATCACCCGATACGCGTCTTTTATGCCGTAGCGCTCCTCCGGGCCGCCCGTCTGTACCGCAATTTTCATTTTTCGTCCTCCCGTCGTTTAGATTTGCATCAAATCCGCCTTGACCGCGCCGGTGTACTCGATCAACGCCTGCGTGGAAACGAGCAGCATCGTGCCGCGCACGCCGGCGCTGACGGCGATCCTATCATACAGCTCGCACGTTTCATCAATAAAAAGTGGAAATTTTTTCTTCATCCCGATCGGGCTGCACGCGCCACGCACATAACCCGCGACGCCCAGCAGCTCTTTCATCGGCAGCATTTCAACCTTTTTATCCCCCACCGCGCGCGCCGCTTTTTTCAGATCGATCTCCTCCGCGCCGGGCATACAGCAGACGAAATACTTCGTCTTTTCGCCCTGCAGCACAAGCGTTTTGAAAATCGAATCGGCCTCCAGCCCGAGCATCTGCGCCGCGTGCACGGCGGAAAGGTCCGTCTCGTCCACCGGATAAGAATGAATTTCGTACGCGATCCCCGCCGCGTCCAGCAGCCGCATCACGTTCGTTTTCTGCGTCGTATTCATGGCTGCAAGTATACTACGCGCGCCGGAAAAATGCAACAAATCCGCAGACGGCGGCGCGCCTGTTTTCAGCGCCGCAAGCGGCGCAAAATAAATCCGCCGTTTCCCCTTTCCAGCGCTTGACATTGTCCTTGAGTCATGATAACCTGATACCGTTTATTACATTCATCTTCAAGGCGGTGATCTCATGAACGATTATATCATCTTGACCGATTCTTCCTGCGACCTGCCCGCTTCCATCGCACAGGAGAAAGGCATCGAATACGTCCCCCTTACCGTCCGCATGGAAGGCAGCGAATACCGCAACGAGCTGGACTGGCGCGAAATCGGCGTGCACGAGTTTTACGAAAAGCTCCGTTCCGGCGTGCCCGCGCAGACCTCCGCGCCGACGGTGCATGAATTCAAAGAGCGCATTGCCGCCGCCTGCGAAAGCGGCAAGGACGTGCTCTACCTCGGCTTCTCCTCCGCCCTGAGCGGAACCTTCAACGCCGGCCATCAGGCGATGGAATCGCTCAAGGAAACCTATCCCGACCGCAAGCTCATCGCCGTCGATACGCTCTGCGCGTCGCTCGGCCAGGGCTTGATGGTGCTGCTGGCGCAGCGGAAAAAGGACGCCGGCGCGAGCATCGAAGAGGTCGCCGAGTACGTCGAGCAAAACAAGCTGCATCTGTGCCACTGGTTCACGATGCCCGACCTGGAGCACCTTCGTCGCGGCGGCCGCGTCTCCGGCGTTTCGGCCGTCGTCGGCACGCTGCTCAACATTCGCCCCGTCATGCACGTGAACAATCTGGGCGAGCTGAAATACGTCTCCAAGACGCGCGGCCAGCGCGCCGTCTTCCAGCGCTTCATCGAGCGCGTGCGCGAAACGGGCATCGAGCCGGAAAAGCAGCTCATGTGCATCAGTCACGGCGACGACGAAGCCAGCGCCCTCCAGCTGCGCGACATGGTTCAGTCCGCCTTCGGCGTGAAGGACGTCGTGATCGGCCCGGTCGGCCCCGTCATCGGCGCACACTCCGGCCCCGGGACGATTGCTTTCTTCTTCCTGGGAACGGAAAGATAAGGGAACGGAACGAGAGACGATGCGGATGAAAAAGCATCGTCTTTTTTTCTTGACATTTATATCGCCTTGCGATATAATCGTATCACGATATAAAGTTTGACGATATATCGTGATTGGAGGTAGTGCTTTGAACGAAAACATCGCT
>CAKTTL010000172.1 GCA_934615235.1 uncultured Clostridia bacterium | reverse complement strand
GGTCAGGTAGTCGTCCTCTTCATCGCATTGAATGCGGAGATGAGTTTTGACCTCATCCACGGTAACGATCATTGACGCCGCCTCACTTGCTGCTGACCATCAAACCGCAGCTGCGCAGCGCCGCCAGCAGGGCATTATAGTCATCCTTCAGCGCTGCAATGGTGGTCGCCTCGCTATCAGGTACATATGCGATCTGATCAAAGGGCAGTGAAGGCGTAAACAGATCGTCGCCGCCCTCGATGGTCGCGCCGGGCAGGAAGGTGAGCTTTCCGCCGATGACCAGCTCGTTGCCGCCTTGCGCAAAATAGTTGTGGGTATTCCGGGTGAGGTCCGGAACTGGTTCAGCTTTCATCATGATGCAGCACCTCTCTTTCTCACGCAGCCTTCATCTGCAGGCACTTCACTGCCTCGCGCAGGATAAGCCTGCCATCCACACGCTGGGTGATCTTAAAGCCTACCTGATCGTTGACGGCGTACAGCTCGTTCAGGCGCTGCAGGGAACGGCCCTTCCGATCCGCCAGCCAGTAATAGCTGAAATCGCCGTACAGGATGGCCTTGTTGCCCGCCGTGGGCAGGGGCATATAGTTGGATACCAGCACCTTCTGGTTGAGCAGCGTGTCCGGCTGCCCCGCCAGCAGACCCAGCTGCCAGATGAAATTGCCCTGACCGTCCTTGAGTTTGCGCAGCAGCTTCAGCGTGGCGTCGTTCATGATCCACAGCCCCTTGCGGCGGTATCCGCTCTTGAGCGAATGCTGCAGGTCGATGAGCTCGTCCGCCGTAATGGCCACGGAAGACGCGGCGGTCACGCCCAGCTCCGCACCCAGGGTATCGTGCAGCAGACCGGTGGGCTTATGCGTACCATTGCCCGCAAGAATGGCTTCTTCCTCGGCGGCGCCCACGCGGCGGGTGAACTCGCCGGCGATATAGGCCGCCATATCGAAGGCGCTGTCGTGGAGCAGCTCCTCGGAGATGCGGATCATGCAGCCCACCTTGTGGGCGCCCAGGGTGATCTGACCAAAGGCGTCGTCGCTCTCGGGAATGGCGGCTTCCTCCTCGATCCAGGAGGCGGCGCCCTTGCTGGTCACCAGCGGGATCTTGCGATCGCCGGAGGAGGTGGTGATCTTATGCACCAGCCCGCGCATGATGTTTTCCTCTTCCAGTCCCTGGATCAGCTGATGCTCGAACTCGTCCGGCACGGTGTAACCGCCCTCGGACAGCGTGCCCACCTGCAGCGCGTCCCGCACCTCCGGGCTGCGGCGGTCCAGATTGCGCATGTGCGCCCAGAAGGCGTTTTTGTACGCGTCGGACGCAACGCCCTGCCGGGTTTCCGGCGCGCGCAGGGGACGGGAAGTCAGAGCAGGGCGCACGGGCGCGTTCAGCTCGCGCTCGATCTCCGCGGCCCGCTCCTCACGCTCGATGGCGTGACCCAGATCCACAACCTCCTGCTCCATACGTTCATACGTCGCAGTATCCTCGCCGGACATCAGGCCGTTCTCGCCGCTGCGCTCGTCCAGAAACGCCTTCGCCTTGTCCCACACGTCGCTGCGCTTCTGGCGCAGATCAAGAATTTTGCTCATGGTGTTTTTCCTCCTTCTGATCATTGGATTGTTCATTGGAATTGGAGCGCTCATATCGCCGGCTGGCGGGCATGAGCAAACCCAGCCGCCTTTGCAGCTGGGTCACGGGAATGCCGGAAGGTTCCGGCGGGGCAACATCGGCGGCGTTTTCCACGGCTTCGCCCATGCCGCCAGATACTGCCGTCTGTTCTTCGTCAGGCAATGCCATCGAAGGATGAGCTTCGTCCGTAGTCTCCTGCTTCTCAGCGCGAGTCAGCCTGGGCTTATGGCGATCCTGCCATGCCTGTACCTTCGCTTTGGCAAAGTCCAGATTCGCCCTGTGCTCCCCGGCGTTCTCCGGCGCGCCAGGCTTGCCGTCTTCAGAGATGGCGTCGATGAATCCGCACTGCAACGCGGACTGCGCGTCCAGCCACGATGTGGCGCTCATCATGGCGGCCACCTTCTGGCGGTTCTGCTGACACCGGCGCTGGTACACGTTCAGGATGCTCTCCTTGCACGCCTGCAGCAGTCGGATAGAGTCCATGAGCTCCCGCTCGTTGCCCCAGGCTACGACGCTGGGGTCGTGGATCATCCAGAGACTGCCCGGGGTCATCTCCAGCCTGTCCGCCGCCATGGCCAGCACCGTTGCCGCAGAAGCCGCCGTGCCGGATACGGTGATCCGCACGCTGCCGGGGTAGGCGCGCACGTCGTCGAACATGCGCACAGCGGCATTGCAGGAACCGCCATAGGAATTCAGCCGGATATGCACGTCGTCCGCAAGCCGGTTCTCTTTCCCGTACAGCGCTTCATGAAGGGACTCCGGGGTGATCTCGTCCCCGAACCACATTTCGTCGTCGATATAGCCGTTCAAGCTGAGTTCTCTCAATTCGCATTCTCCTCCATTTCTTCCGCCCAGACGATACCGGCCAGCACAAAAAAGACGCAGTATACGCAGACCGAATTGCCGTAGGCCTTGTATTCCGCGCTGTCCGTGCGGGGATCCCTGAGCCATTTGACGATTCGGTTTCGGCTGGGCGCCTTTGCCGTCTTGCCTGAGGCACGATACCATTCCCCGATCACCCCTGCCCAGTAACGAATTTCTTCGTCCGTTGGCCTCTCTGTACCCAGCTGTTCCGTCCATCCGTCGGGATACCCCTGCAGGCGGCGGCATTCGCGGGGCGTAAGCCTGCGCACGACGTAACCCGTTTCGGGCGCGGTCACCGCGCCGGGACCCTGCGCCGTGAGCGTAGGTACCTTTTCCCTTCCGATGTTCATGCTGTACTGCGCGTTCTGACCGGCGGAGAAACAGGAGCGATCCATGGCGTATGCCGCGCCTTCCGGCTCGGAGGACTGTTCGTCCCTGCCCACCAAGGGCGGATCCTTGTAATCCCGCGCCATGAGCGGCGGGGATTTCTCCTGATCCACCTGCGTAAAGCTGCCGGTGGTCATGGC
>CAKTTL010000171.1 GCA_934615235.1 uncultured Clostridia bacterium | reverse complement strand
AAATGATAAAAATTCGCAAACAAGTTTACCTTTTTTTCAAATACTTTCGCCGCAATCCGCGTTATAATACAACTATACAACCCTAAGGAGGCCGCCGATGTCCGCCCGTGCAAGGTATCACTTTGACAACACGTATCCCGGCATGCGCAGAACGGTCGGGCCGTTTATACTCTATCAGGCGGGTGACCTTTCCTGCGAGCCGGGCTACGAAGTCGGCGAGCATGTGCAGCGCGTGGCGGAAATCACATGCGTAGTTTCCGGCGGCGGCGCGGCGGAAACGGACGGCGAGCGCACGCCCCTGCGGCCGGGCACGCTCTATCTCAACGGCATGGGCGAGCGGCACAACATCGTCGCCGGGGATGAAGGGCTGCGGTTTTTCTATCTGGGCTTCCTTTTTGCCGGGGAGGGCGACACGGACGCGCTGCGCCGGATGCGCGCGTTTTTCCTGCACCCCGCGCCGCGCTGCATGGAAGGCGCGCCCGCCGTACAGGATGCGTTTCTGGGGCTGCTCTCGCAGCTGGCCTGCCGCGACGCGTTTTCGGACATGCTGCTGGAAAGCTACATCACGCAGATTCTCTGCGGCGTATACCGGCTCTTTCACCGGCAGGCGCAGTATACCTACTTCGTAGACGAGGCCCGCGGCGCGGACGACCGGCTCATCGCCGCGATGATGCAGCATATCGACGCGCGGCTGGGCGACCCGCGCTGCCTTTCCTCCCTTGCCGCGGAGTTTGGCTACAGCTACGTCCACCTCTCCCGCCGCTTTCTCAGCGCGACGGGGCGGACGCTCAAATCGTACTACGACAGTCGGCTTTTCGAGCGCGCCTGCGCGCGGCTGGCCGCCGGCATGCGCGTGACGGCCGTCGCCGAACTGATGGGCTACCGGTCGATCGCCTCGTTCAGCGGCGCGTTCAAGAAGCATTGCGGCATGTCCCCAACGGAGTATCAAAGGCGTTATCAACGGGGCGTCAGCCCCGAAAAATAAAGGAGTGACTTCAAATGAAGGTTGCCATCATCGGCTGCGGCACTATCGCGAACGCCGCGCACATTCCCGCCTATCTCAAGAACCCGGACGCGGAAATCAAGTATTTCTGCGATATTCTCCCCGAGCGCGCGCAGGCGGCCGTCGAAAAATACGGCTGCGGCACGGCGGTAAGCGATTATCACCAGGTGCTGGCCGATCCGGAAATCGAGGCCGTATCCGTCTGCACGCCCAACAATATGCACGCGCGCATTTCCATCGACGCGCTGCGCGCGGGCAAGAACGTCCTGTGCGAAAAGCCCGCCGCGCGTACCTACGCCGAAGCGCTCGAGATGCAGAAGGCGCAGCATGAAACGGGCAAGGTTCTCAACATCGGCGTCGTCAACCGCTTCAACGACAGCGTGAACCTCATCAAAAAATACATCGACGACGGCAGGCTCGGCGAGGTGTATCACGTTTACGTTTCCTTCCGCGCGCATCGCTCCATCCCCGGCCTGGGCGGCGCGTTCACCACGAAGGCGATTGCCGGCGGCGGCGCGCTGATCGACTGGGGCGTACATTATCTGGACATCGTCATGTACTGCTGCGGCGACCCCAAACCCGTCACCGTCACGGGCGAAGCGTTCTGCAAGCTGGGCAAGGATATGAAAAACTACGTCTACAAAAACATGTGGGCGGAGAACACCAAGAACCTCAACGGCACCTACGACGTGGACGATTCCGTCGCGGCGCTCATCCGCACCGACGGCCCGGTCATCAACGTCAACGGCGCGTGGGCGCAGAATATCGGCGAATCTGAAACCTACATCGATTTCATGGGCGACAAGGCCGGCATCCGTCTCGCCTACGGCTCCGATTTCAAGGTCTACACGGCCGAGTACGGCGCGCTCGTCGAATACAAGCCCGAGTTCACCATGCGCAACCATTTCGAGAACGAAATCAACGCGTTCGTCGATTGCGTGCGCACGGGCGAGAAGCTGCCTTCGCACATCGATACCGTCATCATCACCGCGAAGATGATGCAGGCGATTTACGATTCCTCCGACGCGCACCGCGAGATCGTACTGGAGGACTGAAATGACGCGCATCGGCTTCATCGACTATTACCTGGACGAATGGCACGCGAACAATTACCCGCGCATGATTGCGGAAGCCTCCGGCGGCGAAATGGCCGTCTCCGGCGCATACGGCATGATCGACTCGCCCCTCGGCGGACTGACGACGGCCGCCTGGTGCGAGAAGATGAACATTCCGCGTTTCGATTCCATCGAGGCGCTGATCGCCGCCAGCGACGCGCTGATCGTCCTCTCGCCGGACAACTGCGAGATGCACGAAACGCTCTGCCGTCTGCCGCTCGCCTCAGGCAAGCCCACCTACGTGGACAAGACCTTCGCCCCGGACGGCGAAACGGCGCGCCGCATCTTCGCCCTGGCGGACGCGGCGGGCACGCCCTGCTGCTCCACCTCGGCGCTGCGCTTCGCCGCGGAATACGCGCAAATCGACCCGGCTGCGGTGCGCGCCGTCAGCTCCTGGGGGCCGAACGGCTTCGAAACCTACGCCATCCATCAGCTTGAGCCCATCATGATGCTTATCCGGAGCCGCCCCGTGCGCGTCCTCGCGCAAAAAACGGACGGCTGCGCGCAGCTGAATATCGCGTTTGAAGACGGCCGCTTCGCGGCGCTGAACTGCTTCGCGCACGGCTCGCCCTTCCTGATGAACGTCTCGCTGGACAGCAAAACCGAAACCATCGAGGTGAAATCCGATTATTTCGGCGCGTTTATCCGCGCGCTCGTCCGCTTCTTCCGCACAAAGCGCGTGGAAATCCCCCACGAGGAAACCGTCGCCATCATGGACGTCCGCGGCGCAGGCGTGAAAGCGCTGGAGCGGCCGGGAGTGTGGATGGAGATTTGAGGGGGGCGATGGGTTTTCTGGGGGAGGAACCTTCTTTCTGGAGAAAGAAGGTTCCCACGGCACTCAATCGTCGCATGCTCCCTGTCGGTCGCCTGCTCGTTTCGTGCCGCGCCTTCGGCTCGCTGAATCGGCCACTGGCCGCGCTCGCCTTCGGCGCTCCAG
>CAKTTL010000170.1 GCA_934615235.1 uncultured Clostridia bacterium | reverse complement strand
CCCAACCCCGCCAGGAACCTGAGGTTCCTGGACCTCCCGCTTGCCGCTCCATGCAGCCCTGCCAGCTCGTCCGCGCTTTGCGCGAACATTGCGCGCTTCTTTTATGCGCTGCGGCGCGCGGGTTCGGGGTTACGTTAGGGGCTCTGCCCCTATAACCCCGGCAGGGAACTGAGTTCCCTGCACCTTCCACTTTGCCTCAGAACCCCCGCAACCCATTCTGCCCCAAACAAGGAGTTCATCTCATGCCCAACATTACCCCGACTCTCACCCAATCCCCAATCATCGCGGCCGTTCGCACGCCCGCTCAACTCTCCCGCGCGCTCCTTACGCCCGTTCAGGTAATCTTCCTCCTCGGCGGCGACCCGGATACCCTTCCGTCTCTCGTCCAGACGGCGCGGAGCGCCCAAAAACTCGTCTTCGTTCATATGGATCTCGTCGAGGGCTTTTCCCGCGACGCGGCCGGCGTGAAATGGCTCGCCCGCGCGGCGCATCCTTCCGGAATCCTCTCGACCCGCGCGCCGATCCTGCGCGCCGCGGCCGACGAATCCCTCCTCACCGTTCTCCGTATTTTCATGGTCGATTCTTCTTCCCTTGCCACGGGCGTTCGCATGGCGAAAAGCTGCGAGCCGACCCTCATCGAGGTCATGCCCGGGCTTGTGACCCGCGCGATCCGCCGCCTTTCCGACAGCGTCGGCCAGCCGGTTATCGCGGGCGGAATGCTTGAAGCGGCGGAAGACGTCGAAGCGGCGCTCTGCGCCGGCGCGCTCGCCGCGTCTACTTCATCGGAAAACCTCTGGGCCCGCACGGCCTGGCAACGATAAATTTCAAGGGGGCAACCTGTTATGACAATCGCTATTGACGGCCCGGTCGGGGCAGGCAAATCGACCATCGCGCAGGGCGTGGCCGACGCGCTGGGCATCCTGCATCTGGATACGGGCGCGATGTACCGCGCGATGGGGCTTAAGGCGCTGCGCGCCGGAATCGACCCGAAGGACCCGGCGGCCGCCGAGGCGCTCTGCGCCGAAACGAACATCGCCGTCGAAATGGGGCCGGCCGGGCAGAAAACGCTGCTGGACGGCGAGGATGTTTCCAACCTCATCCGCACGCCCGAGGTGGGCGCGGCGGCGTCGGCCGTTTCCACGGTGAAGGCTGTGCGCAGGCGCATGGTCGCGCTGCAGCAGGCCTGCGCTGCGAAGGCGGATATGGTCGTCGACGGGCGCGACATCGGCACCGTCGTGCTCCCGGACGCGACGTGCAAGTTTTTCCTTACCGCTTCGCCCGAGGTGCGCGCGCGGCGGCGCTTCCTTGAAATGCAGCAAAAGGGCGCGGCATGTTCTTATGAGGAAATCCTCAAGGGCGTGATCGACCGCGATTATCAGGACATGCACCGCGAGGCCGACCCGCTGCGGCAGGCGGACGACGCGCGGGTGATCGATTCGTCCGACATGACGCTGGACGAGACGGTTCAGGCGATGCTCAACGTGATTCGGGAGGTGCTGGCATGAGCGTTTACGGCGCGACGCGAGTCGTTTTTCGTTTTCTCCTTTACGGACTGTACCGCATGAAGGTGCAGGGGCGCGAGAACATGCCCGAGGGCGGTTCGTTTATCATCCTCTCGAACCATCGTTCGATGATCGACCCGTTCGTTCTGGGCACGCTCTACGAGGATGGCGAGCTGCATTTCATGGCCAAGGAAGAGCTCTTCCACAACCCCGTCGTTCGCTGGTACATCACGCGCATGCACGGCTTCCCCGTCAAGCGCGGGCAGGCCGACCTCAGCGCGATGCGCACGGCCATGCAGGTGCTGCGCGACGGCAACGCGCTGGGGATTTTCCCCGAGGGGACGCGCCACAAGGACGGCGTGATGGGGCAGGTGCAGTCGGGCGTGTCGGTGCTGACGCTGCGTTC
This sequence comes from uncultured Clostridia bacterium, assembly GCA_934615235.1. Taxonomy (GTDB): domain Bacteria; phylum Bacillota; class Clostridia; order Christensenellales; family Aristaeellaceae; genus Aphodomonas. Next base: position 1,208 of record CAKTTL010000170.1, on the reverse strand, counting down.
GAACGTGCCGCTCGTGCCCGTCTATCTCAGCGGCAAATACCGCATCGGCGGCAAGCCGCGCGCGATCATCGGCAAGCCCATCGAGACGGAGGATCTGCGCGCCCGCCGGCCCGACAAGGAGACGCTCGACGAGCTGGACGAGCGGATTTACAGCGCGCTGCTCGCCCTGCAGCGGGAAGCCGGCAGGGCAAAATGAGAAAAAATTTTGAGAACATGGATAAACAGGCAGGAATTTGAAAAAGTATGTAGAAGAGAAATAGATGAATCTTTTCGATATTTTCCCGTGCAGAAGGACGGAGGCGGCGCTTGCAGATTGTAATCGCGCAGAACGCGGGCTTTTGTTACGGCGTGCGCGCGGCGGTTGAAAAGGCTTTCGCCGCGGCGCAGAACGGGCCCTGCTGGACGCTGGGCAGTCTCATCCACAATCGCGAGGTGCTTGAGCGGCTGGAAGCGGCCGGCGTGCATACCGCGCAGAGCGCGGATGAAATCCCCGGCGGCACGGTCATTATCCGTTCGCACGGCGTTTCTCCGGATGTATTGGAAGCGCTTTCAGCGCGCGGGCTGAACGTGATCGACGCGACCTGCCCGAACGTGGCGCGCGTGCACCGGCTGGTGCGCGAGTACAGCGAAACGGGCGGCACGGTGATTATCGCCGGGCAGCGCGAACACCCCGAGGTCGTAGCGACGGCCGGGTGGTGCCGCGGGCGCGCGATCGTCGTGGGCAGCGCGGAAGAAGCGCGGCAGATCGAAAAAATTCCAGCGGCGCTCGTCGTGGCGCAGACCACGCTGACGCAGGGAAACTGGGAGCAGATTATCGAGGCGCTTCGCGCCGAAATCCCCGACCTGCGCGTGGAAAACACCATCTGCGCGGCCACCGCCAAACGCCAGAGCGAGGCCGAAGCCCTCTCCCGCAGGGCGGACGCGATGCTTGTGGTGGGCGGACGCGACAGCGCGAATACGCGCGCGCTGTATGAAACCTGCAAGGCGCACTGCGCGCGGGTTTATTTTCTTGAATCCGCCGCCGATTTTCCCAAAGCGGAATTTTCGGCGTCAGATTATATAGCGATAGCCGCCGGTGCATCTACACCGGATTGGTCACTTAAGGAGGTTGCGACACGTATGAACGACATTGAAAAGAACGTCCCGCAGGAAGCTCCGGCTGAAGCTACAGCCGCCGAGCCGGCCACCATGGCCCCCGAGCAGGCAGC
>CAKTTL010000169.1 GCA_934615235.1 uncultured Clostridia bacterium | reverse complement strand
CCATGCGGCTTTCTTCTTCGGGGAGCGCGAGGGGGACTTCTTCTTTCTCCTGAAAGAAGAAGTCCCCCTCGCAAAACCCATCATTTGAAGTATCTCGGAAACATCTCCCGCAGCGGCGCTTCCTGCAGCGAAGTGCGCGCCTGGTGGACCTTCGTCCATGCCAGGGCATCCGCCTCGTCGCGCGCGGCATACGCCTCAAGCATGCGGTTGTGCTCTTCCACGACCTCGCGCGCAACGCCCTGCTCACGAATCAGCAGCAGGCGCATGCGGCGATGATGGCCGCTTGTGGTTTCGATCGTTTGCCAGCTGAGCGTCTGCCCGGCGCTTTCAAAGACGGTGCGGTGAAACGCATCGTCGAGCGCAAGCGCCTCAACCGCGTCGCCGCGGTCGATGGCAGCCGCATAGCGGCGCGAAAGCGCCCTCATATCCGCCAGCGTTTCGTCTGTCAGCGTGCGCAGAAAGGACGGGATGACCCCAATTTCCAGCGCCTCGCGCATGAAACGCTCCTGCTGCGCGCGGCTGACGTCAATGCGCGAAACGAGCGTTTTGCGCTGCGGCATGATTTCCACCAGCGACTCCGTGGCGAGGCGAATGAACGCCTCGCGCACAGGCGTGCGGCTCACCTGCAGCTGTTCGGACATCTCGTAAACGCTCATGGCCGTACCGGGCAGCAGTTCCATGGTGATGATTTTCTGGCGCAGGAGGGCAAACGTCTCGTCCTGAGCGCTCACGGGTCAGCGCTGCACGCGGGCAGAGCCGTTGTTCATCAGGTTTTCGACCTCGGCCTTGCGCGCCATGGACGTATCGCCCGGGGTGGTCATGGCCAGCGCGCCGTGCGCGGCGCCGTAGTTGACGGCCTTTTCCACATCGCCGGTCGTCATCAGGCCGTAAATCAGGCCGGAGGCAAAGCTGTCGCCGCCGCCCACGCGGTCGTAGATCTCCAGCGCCGGATAATCCTTCGCCTTGACGATTTTGCCGTCGCTCCAGGCCATGGCGGACCAGTCGTTCACCGTAGCGGTCTTGACGGCGCGCAGCGTCGTGGCGATCACCTTCATGTTCGGATACGTCGCGGCGACTTCGTCCATCATCGCGCGATAGCCGTCCAGATCCAGCTTCTTGAGCTGGCTGTCGGTGCCCTTGATTTCAAAGCCCAGGCAGGCGGTAAAGTCTTCTTCGTTGCCGATCATCACGTCGATGTACGGCGCGATTTCGCGGTTAACGGCCTGCGCCTTTTCCTTGCCGCCGATGTCCCGCCAGAGTGAAGCGCGGTAGTTCAGGTCGTAGGAGACGACGGTGCCGTATTTCTTCGCAGCCTTCACGGCCTCGATCACGGTTTCAGCCGTCGTTTCAGACAGCGCGGCAAAGATGCCGCCGCAGTGGAACCAGCGCACGCCCTGTTTGCCGAAGAGTTCGTCCCAGTCAACGTCGCCGGGCTTCATCTGCGAAGCCGCCGTGTTGGCGCGGTCGGAAATGCCCAGCGCGCCGCGCACGCCGAAGCCGCGCTCAGTGAAGTTGATGCCGTTGCGAACCTTGCGGCCGATGCCGTCATAAGGCACCCAGTTGATGAAAGAGGTATCCACGCCGCCCTGCAGGATGAAGTCCTCGATCAGGTAGCCGACGTCGTTCTGCGCGAGCGCAGTGACAACGCCCGTGCGCATGCCGAAGCAGCGGCGCAGGCCGCGCGCGACGTTATACTCGCCGCCGCCTTCCCAGGCGCGGAATTCGCGCGCGCAGCGCACGCGGTTATCGCCGGGATCCAGGCGAAGCATGACCTCGCCCATCGAAACTTCGTCAAAACGGCAATCCTTTTCATTGCGAAGCTGCAGATCCATTGTTTCCCTCTCCTTTTTCCTTATTTTTTCTTATTCTCAACCGCGAATCTGTTTGAACAGATCCGTCGCAGCCTTCGATTTTTCAGTAATCTCATCGAAACGTCCGCTGCGAACCATGTCCGCCGTCACCATCCAGCTGCCGCCGACGGCGATGATCTTCTGGTTCTTGAAATAATCGGTCACGTTGTCAAGGTTGATGCCGCCGGTGGGCAGGAAGCGAATCTGCGGGAACGGGCCGCACAGCGCCTTGATGGTCTTCAGGCCGCCATACGCCTCGGCCGGGAAGAACTTGAACACCTTCAGGCCCAGCTTGAGACCCATCATGATTTCGCTCGGCGTTACAACGCCGGGAATCACGGGCAGGCCCTTTTCGAGCGTCGCGGCGATGAGTTCCTTATCGCTGCCGGGGCAGACGATGAATTTCGCGCCCGCGTTCACCGCATCCTCAAGCTGCTCGATGCTGAGCACCGTACCCGCGCCGACAGTCATCTCCGGCACGTTTTCGGAAACCAGGCGAATGGACTCCTTCGCCGCCGCCGTGCGGAAGGTGATCTCCATGACGTTGATGCCGCCAGCCAGCAGCGCGCGCGCCGTGGGGATGGCCTGCGCCGCGTCGTCCAGAACGACAACCGGCACAATACCGCAGCTAACCGTTTTTTCAAGCGTATCCATGTTTGTTCCCTCTTTCTTTTTTATTTCGAGTGTATCTGAAAAAGCCGTCGAGATGGAGTCTCGGGGAATTTTCAGATACCCCTTAAGGCAATACCGCATAATTCGCGCAAAGAATGACGAGATGAATTTGCGTCGGATACAAAAGACATTCATCAGCCTTTGCGCCGCATCGTGCGGCGCCGCCTTATAGCCTTACGGCTATTTTTACCTCACTCGATGCGTCGGGTTTTCCTTGCCGCCGCATCTAACATGTTAGTTTATCCACTACAATGATACCGCCGCCGTATGCGTTTGTCAATCCTATTTTGCGGATTCGCGCACGATAAAAAACAGGCGCTCCGCGCCCTGAAAAAACAACAGGAGCGCCTCTCGCACAACAACCGCGCCCAAACGGATGAGGTTCGGATTTTGATATGCAGTCACGTCAGGATTCTGCGCAGCGCATCCTGCAGAACTTAGGGTGTATCTGAAAAAGGAAGAGGCGACAGCACGAGCGGGTTTTTCGTCAGTTCAAGGAGGGAAATCGAAGGTTTAGCGGCGCTAAATCAGGGGCAATACCGCATAATTCGCGTGAAGGATGACGAGATGGATTTGCGTCGGATGCGAATTGCAGATTTCGCAGGCG
>CAKTTL010000168.1 GCA_934615235.1 uncultured Clostridia bacterium | reverse complement strand
CGGTACGTCAAGAAAGCTGCAAACAGCAGACGGCGTAAAGGCATCCGTCAGCCTTTGCGCGATATTGTGCGGGATTGCCCCAAGTTTTCCGACGCAGAAATGGCGGAAAAGGCGCCGAGATGGAGTCTCAGGGAATTTTTCAGATACACCCTAGGGGACGAAGGGAGATTTTTCATCTTTCCTTTGCTTTTTGTTTGCCGAGAATTTCCAGGAGTTTTTCAGGGAGGGGCAGGCCTGCGAGGGCGGCGTTTTCGACGATGGAAATCGCTTCGTTAATGATATAGAACCACGCCGTGGCGGCGCGGACGAACGCGCTGTCGACGGTCGCGTCGATCTGCGAGGCGACGGCGAGCACCATGAGAATAAGCCCCTTGCGCAGCAGGCCGCGCAGGCCCGCGCGGCTGTCGACATAGCCCGCGACGGTCTTCGGGCTGCGGCCCATCGCCGCGACGATCAGGCCGGAAATATAGTCCATCGCCATCATGGCGACGAGCAGTCGCAGCGTGTTGTCCCAGCCGCCCAACAGGCGCAGCGCCCCCTGGCCGAAATTGCGCAAAAAGCTTAAAACGCTTGACATAACGCCTCCCGGTTGCTATCCTTATAAGTTGTGTAAAACCATTCAAACCATTCTATGCATAAGGGGACACCGCAATGCAGATCGCAGATTACAATCCTTCCGCCATTGAACCGAAATGGCAGAAAATATGGGACGAAACGGGCGCTTTCCGCGCGCTGGACGACCATACCATGCCCAAGTATTATTGCCTGATCGAGTTCCCGTACCCCTCCGGCGCGGGGCTTCACGTCGGCCATCCGCGCAGCAACACGGCGCTGGATATCATCGCGCGCAAGCGCCGTATGGAAGGCTACAACGTCCTCTACCCCATCGGCTGGGACGCGTTCGGCCTGCCGACGGAGAATTTCGCCATCAAAAACAAGATCCACCCGCGCATCGTCACCGAGCGGAACGTCAACCATTTCCGCGAGCAGCTGCAGCGCCTGGGTTTCTCGTTTGATTACAGCCGCGAGGTGAACACCACCGATCCGAAGTATTACAAATGGACGCAGTGGATTTTCCTGCAGCTGTTCAAGCGCGGTCTGGCATACAAGTCCGAAATGCCCATCAACTGGTGCACGTCCTGCAAAATCGGCCTGGCCAACGAAGAAGTGGTCGACGGCCACTGCGAGCGCTGCGGCGGCGAAGTCGTGCGCAAGGTCAAGAGCCAGTGGATGCTTCGCATCACCGAATACGCGCAGAAGCTGCTCGACGGCCTGAACGACGTGGACTTCATCGAAAAGGTCAAAACCCAGCAGCGCAACTGGATCGGCCGTTCCACCGGCGCGGAGGTCGATTTCGCGCTGGAAGGCACGGACGAAAAGCTCCGCATCTTTACCACGCGCCCCGATACGCTCTTTGGCGCGACGTACATGGTCGTCAGCCCCGAGCATCCTGCGCTGGAAAAATACAAAGACCGCATCGCCAACTTCGACGCGCTGATGGAATACCGCGCGCAGGCCGCGAAAAAGAGCGACTTTGAGCGTACCGAGCTGGCCAAGGAAAAGACCGGCGTGCAGATCGAAGGGCTCCGCGCAATCAACCCGGTCAACGGCAAAGCCATCCCGATCTGGGTGAGCGACTATGTCCTGATGAGCTACGGCACCGGCGCCATCATGGCCGTGCCCGGCCATGACACCCGCGACTGGGAATTCGCCGCGAAGTTCGGCCTGCCCATCATCGAAGTGGTCGCCGGCGGCGATGTGACGAAAGAAGCGTATACCGATATCGCCGAGGGAACGATGGTCAACTCCGGCTTCCTCGACGGGCTGACCGTCGCCGAAGCGAAGAAGACGATCATCCAGTGGCTGACCGAGCAGGGCGTAGGCCATGAGAAGGTCAACTACAAGCTGCGCGACTGGGTCTTCAGCCGTCAGCGCTACTGGGGCGAGCCGATCCCGCTGGTTTACTGCGAGAACTGCAAAAAGTGGGTCCCGCTGCCGGAAGATCAGCTGCCGCTGCTTTTGCCCGACGTGGACAACTACGAGCCCACCGACAACGGCGAAAGCCCGCTTGCCACAATGACCGATTGGGTTAACACCACCTGCCCCGTCTGCGGCGGCCCCGCCCGGCGCGAAACGGACACCATGCCGCAGTGGGCCGGCTCGAGCTGGTACTTCCTGCGCTATATGGATCCGCACAACGACAAAGAGCTGGCCAGCCAGGAGAACCTCAAATACTGGGGCCCCGTCGACTGGTATAACGGCGGCATGGAGCACACCACGCTGCACCTGCTCTACAGCCGCTTCTGGCACAAGTTCCTCTACGACATCGGCGCGGTGCCGTTCCCGGAGCCGTACAAGAAGCGCACGTCGCACGGCATGATTCTCGGCGAAAACGGCGAGAAGATGAGCAAGAGCCGTGGCAACGTCATCAACCCGGACGACATCGTCGATCAGATCGGCGCGGACGCGTTCCGCGTATACGAGATGTTCATGGGCGCGTTCGACCAGGCGATTCCGTGGTCGACCAGCGGCGCCGTTGGCTGCCGCCGGTTCCTCGACCGCGTATGGCGGCTGCAGGACGTGATGGTCGACGACGACGGAATTCGCAAGGAATTCCTGCCCGACGTACACGGCTGCATCAAGAAGGTTTCCGAAGACTATGAGCGGATGAAGTTCAACACGGCCATCGCCGCGATGATGTCTCTGGTCAATCAGATTGCCGCAAGCGGCAAGATCACGCGCGGCGAAATGAAAATCCTCGTCCAGCTGCTCAACCCGGTCGCGCCGCACATTACCGAGGAAATCTGGCAGAACATGGGACAGAAGGACACCCTCACGCGCCATCCGTGGCCGAAGTGGGACGAGAAAGCCCTCGTGCGCGACGAGATCGAAATCGCCATCCAGATCAACGGCAAGGTTCGCGGCCGCATGATGGTGCCCACGGCGCTCACGCCCGAAGAAGCGCAGAAGACGCTGCCCGAAACCGAAGAGGTCAAGGCTGCCGTCGGCGGCAAGACGATCCGAAAGATCATCTACGTAAAGGGACGGCTGCTGAATATCGTTGTGGGATAAGGGGAAGGGACGTTTTTCGGGGGCGGAGACCTTCTTTCAGGAGAAAGAAGGTCCCCGCCCCCGAACCCCCACCCCTAAGAAAGCCACTTATAAATGCAACGGGACTGCGGAATTCGCAGCCCCGTTGTTTTTGTTTATCCTATTATCAGGCAGAACGCCGTCAGCACGGCGAGGAAGCCGAAATTGAGCAGCG
>CAKTTL010000167.1 GCA_934615235.1 uncultured Clostridia bacterium | reverse complement strand
GCGATATAATCGTATCACGATATAAAGTTTGACGATATATCGTGATTGGAGGTAGTGCTTTGAACGAAAACATCGCTTTAACGGAATCAACGTATTACATCCTGCTCTCGCTCTATACGCCTCAGCACGGCTACGGCATCATACAGCAGACGGAAAAGCTTTCGGGCGGCCGGGTACGGCTGGCGGCCGGGACGCTCTACGGCGCGCTGAATTCGCTCTGCGAAAAGGGCTGGATCGTCCCCCTGCCCGCAGCGGAGGAAGGACGCAAAAAGGAATACAAGCTCACGCCGCAGGGACTGATCGTTTTGAGAAACGAACTGCGCCGCCTGCGGCAGCTGGTTGCAAACGGCGAATCGATCATCAGGGAGGAAGCAAAATGACGCAGCGCAAGACGGTTCACAAATGGTTCTGGGTCTGGGATTTTGAAAAAGAAGAGCGCTGGTTCAACGTTATGGCGCAAACGGGCTGGCTGCTCGACGGCGTTGGGTTCTGCACGTATCATTTCGTTCCCTGCACGCCCGGCGAGTACACGGTTCGGCTGGAAATGCACCCGTACGACAAAGAATACATCCGCTTCATGCAGGAAACGGGCGCGGAGTACGTCGGCCGCGTGTTTCAATGGATTTATTTCCGCAAGAAAACGCAGGACGGCCCGTTCGATCTGTTTTCCGATCTCGATTCCCGCATCGCCCATCTGGACAAAATCGGCAGAATGCTGGCGCTGCTGGGCCTTGCCAATCTCCTGATCGGCATCACAAACAGCGTAAACGCCTCTTCTTTGGGCTGGATCAACCTCGTCTGCGCGACGCTGCTGACGTACGCGCTGGGCCGCATTCATGGCAAAAAAGAAACGCTCGAAGAAAAGCGCCGGCTGATGGAATAAAGCAAAAATCCTGCCTGGGGTGTATCTGAAAAAGGAAGAGGCGACAGCACGAGCGGATTTTTCGTCAGTTCAAGGAGGAAAACCGAAGGTTTAGCGGGGCTGAATCGAGGTTTCCCGACGCTGAAATGGCGGAAAAGACGCCGTGATGGAGTCTCAGGGAATTTTTCAGATACACCCGAGGATTAACGCTGGGCAGGATTTTCTATTTCGGCGCAAACCGCCTATAATCATATTACTTCCGATCCCAATTCTTCATGCCGCCTCCCTGCTGCTCCACAAACCCGCGATGGCCGTGCACGGGAATCTGCGCAAGCGCCGCTTCCAATGCGGCAAATTCATCTCCGGTAAGCGCGACGTTCCATGCGCCCAGGTTTTCAAGAATGCGCTCCTGGTTTTTCGACCCGGGGATCGGCGCCACATTGGGATATTTATGCAGCATCCAGCTCAGAGAAATCTGTGCTTTCGTCGCATTTTTACGCTCCGCATAGCTTTCCAGCAGGTCGAGGATCGGTTGATTGGCCTCCATATTCTCTTTGCGGAGCTGCGGAACATATTTTCGCACATCGTCGCTATGAGAAAAATCCGAACCCGCCGTCACCTTCCCGGACAGGAAACCGCTGGCGATCGGCGAGAAAGGCACGACGCCGATATCGTGTTCAAGGCAATACGGAATAACCGCTTCCTCCACGCCGCGCTCCAGCATGGAATAAATATTCTGAATCGCCGCAAGCGGCGTCACCGCATGAGCCCGCGCAATCACGTCCACGTCCACCTGAGACAGGCCCCAGCCGCGAATCAGGCCTTCCCAAATCAGCTTCCCCATCACCTCCGCCACATCTTCCACAGGAATCTCCGGGTTGATGCGATGCAGATAGTAAAGATCCGCATATTCGGTCTGAAGCCGTTCCAGCGAAGCAGCCAGGTGCTCCCGCACGACGGTTTCCAGCCCCTTTGCCGAAACCTCCGCCGTATCGAGATGCAGCTTCGTCGCCAGGACAACGTCTTTGCGGAACGCATGAACCGCTTCGCCCACGATGCGCTCATTGTGGCCGCGATTTTCGGGCAGCAGGTTCGGCCCGTAAGCTTCGGCGGTATCAAAGAACGTACAGCCGAACGCATGCGCTTTGCGAATCGCCTCAATGCTGTAATCCCGCTCCGGAATTTCTCCGTAACCATGACTGAAGCCCATACACCCCATACCGACAGGCGATACCTCAATGGTTCCCAGTTTGCGTTTATTCACCTCTTATCCTCCTTCAAATTTCAATTCAGCCGGCAAGAATTGCTTTTATCATATACCCGGCGTACTCGCCCGCTTCTTTTTCATCAAGTTCCATCTTTCCAACAGATGCGTATTCTTCAAGCGCCGTCTGAATCATTTTAGCGAATCGTTCAGGAACATTCCTCAAGCCCCATTCGCCGCCTTCCTGTTTGGACAGAATCAGCTTCTCCTTTTTATACGCCAGCACTCTGCACAAATTAAGCGTCGTGTATACAGGCGTTTCAAGGATTTCTTCTTCAGCGTGTTCAATATCGTTCCAAATGCTGTCCATGTACGCCTTTTCGTCCACCTCTTCAAAGACGTTCCGGATTTCATCGCCCCAAAGGCATATTCCCCGATGATAGACGATCATGCTATGCGCCGCCAGATCCTTATCCGTTCCGTTCATTTTCAAAACATACTCGCGCGGGTTTCTTTCATACCATGCCAGATGGGCGTTTGAAAAATGCAGTTCAAACGGCGTCGGATAGACAAATGGCCTGCATACTTCCCTTCGAACCATGCTGAATTCAATCCCCTTCTCGGGCGCAAACGCATTTAGTTCGACAACCATATCCATATAGCGCAGCTTGTCTTCATCCGACACTTCGCCCTTCACCACAACCAGCAGATCGATATCGCTCTTTTTATCGTTGAAGCACCCCATTGCCGCCGAGCCATGAAGATAGATTCCCACCAGATTCTCCCCTAAAATCTCCCGGCTCCGCCTCACAAACGATTCTGTAATCCTTTTCAACGGATCGCTCATTCCATTCCCCCCAAACTTTCCGCTTTCATCTTATCATACGCCGTAAAAAAATACAAGCACAGCCGCAGCGGACTGCTCCGCTGCAGCTGTGCCTGTATTATTTTCCCCCGCCGCTCACCGGCGGGTGTTTTTGTTTTCGGCCTTATTCGTCCTCGCCGTCGTCTTCTTCCTCGTCCTCTTCGTCCATGATTTCAACGAAGCGGTCGAACACGGCGTCGCAGACGTCCTCGTCCTCTTCGATCATGTAGCACTCCTCGCCCGCGTCGTCGCGGTCGATGCGCATGATCACCACAGAGCCCTCTTCGTCCTCTGTTTCCGGTTCAACGGGCGTGAGGAGGATATAGGATTTGCCCTTATGGTCGAGCGTCATCAGGTGTTCAAATTTCACAACGGAGCCGTCGTCGGCGGTCAGTTCAACAATGCGATCCTCATCATGTTCCATTTGCTTTTCCTCCGTTTCATGCTTTTGCTGCGTTTGCGTCGAGATACGCCTGCAATATAACGGCTGCCGCAGTTTTATCCACCAGCCGTTTCCGATCCGCGCGGTGCACGCCGCCTTCAATCAGCGCGCGCTCGGCGGTTACGGTCGTCATCCGCTCGTCCCAGAAGGT
>CAKTTL010000166.1 GCA_934615235.1 uncultured Clostridia bacterium | reverse complement strand
CCGACGCAAATCCATCTCGTCATCCTTCACGCGAATTATGCGGTATTGCCCCCGATTTAGCCCCGCTAAACCTTCGGTTTCCCTCCTTGAACTGACGAAAAATTCGCTCGTGCTGTCGCATCTTTCTTTTTCAGATACACCCTGGACAAAAAACGCGGCGAGCCCTTACGGGCAGCGACCGCGTTTTTTCGTATTCGGTTTATTCTGCTGCGCAGCGGTTGATCGTCTCTTCGAGCATGCCGCCGCGGAGCTGTACCAACCGCGCGATGCGCGGCTGTAAATCACCCTGCAGGCTGTCGTTGAGCCAGTCGATGAAAAGCCCGTAGCTGAGACATTTGTAAAGCGCGACGATTACCTCGTGATCGGCGGCGGAAATGCGGCGGCCGGCGAGGACGGTGTCGAGCAGCCGGGAGGCGATGTATTCGCACATCTGCATCAGATAGCGCTCGTAAACCTCGCGCGAGGGGGAGTTGTAGATATGCAGAATCGCGCGGCGGTATTTCATCAGGAAATCGACCGCGAGCAGCATGCCCTCTTCCAGAGAAGCGACGCTGGTGTGCGCGCTGATGAACCTGTCCGTTTCTTCCTTGAAAATCGCTTCGACCAGCGCGGGAATATCCTCAAAATGATAATAGAACGTGTTGCGGTTGATGCCGCATTCCTCGACGATATCCTTGATGGTGATCTTGTTGAGCGGCCGGGCGTCCAGCAGCTTCATGAAGGATTCCATGATGGCTTTGCGGGTGAAAGACGGCATGATCGACGCTCCTTTCCTATCTACAATCATAACAAATCAGGCAGGGTTTGGCAAGCGGCAGTTTGCCGCCGCGCAGGAGAGATGCCATATCTTTCCAGCATGGCGCCGCCCACGAATTTCCATCCTAGGGTGTATCTGAAAAGGAGGGAAAAGCGTGGCGATATTGATTTGTATTCAGCTGTGCGTGAGCTTGATCGTCGGGGTCTACTTCCTGAGCCGGATGAAGAAGGAGAGCGGGGAAACGCCCGCCGCGCCGCAGAGGACGGGCGGAAGCTCGCGCGGGGAGATGGACAAGCTGACGCGCATGCGCGCAATCCGGCTGTCCGAACCGCTGGCGGAACGCGTGCGGCCGCAGACGTTCGAGGATATCATCGGGCAGGAGGAGGGCATTCGCGCGCTGCGCGCGATTCTGTGCGGCCCGAACCCGCAGCACGTGATTATCTACGGCCCGCCCGGCATCGGTAAAACCTGCGCGGCGCGGCTGGTGATGGAGTGCGCGAAGCAGTCGCCTGGCACGCCGTTCCGTCCCGACGCGCCGTTTATCGAGATGGACGCGACGTGTGTGCGCTTCGATGAGCGCGCCATCGCCGACCCGCTGCTGGGCAGCGTGCACGATCCGATCTATCAGGGCGCGGGGCCGCTGGGGAATAACGGCGTGCCGCAGCCCAAGCCCGGCGCGGTCACGCGCGCGCACGGCGGCATTCTCTTCCTCGACGAAATCGGCGAGCTGCACCCGATCCAGATGAACAAGCTGCTCAAGGTGCTCGAGGATCGCAAGGTGCGCTTCGAATCGGCCTACTATAACCCGAACGACGGCAGCGTGCCGCGGCATATCCACGATATATTTGAAAACGGCATGCCGGCCGATTTTCGCCTTGTCGGCGCGACGACGCGCGGGCCGGAATCGCTGCCGCCCGCGCTGCGCAGCCGCTGCATGGAGGTTTATTTCCGCGCGCTGGATGCGGACGAGGTGGCGAAAATCGCCGCCGGGGCGGCCGAGCGCGCAGGCTTTGCGATGGACGCGGAGGACGCGGCGTTTTTCGGCCATTACGCGCAGTGCGGCCGCGACGCGGTGAACATGGTGCAGATGGCCGCCGGAGCGGCGCAGCTGGAAGGGCGGCGCTTCATCACGCACGCCGACGCGGAGTGGGTGATCGACTGCGGGCGTTACCCCGCGCGCCCCGAGGTGCTGGCGGAAACGCAGCCGCTCGTCGGCCGCGCGCACGGGCTGGCCGTGTACGGCGCGCAGCAGGGCGCGGTGATGGAGATCGAGGCGGCGGCCGCCGCCGGGACGGGCCGCTGCCAGATTACCGGCATCGTCGAGGAGGAAGAGCTCGACGGCGGCGGGCGGCGCCTGCGCCGCAAAAGCATGGCGCGCGCCTCGGCGGACAGCGTGCTGACGGTGCTGCGCGGCCGCGGGTTCGACCTGACGCATACCGATCTGCATATCCATTTCCCCGGCGGCGCGCCCGTGGACGGCCCGTCGGCAGGCGCGGCGATGGCCGCGGCGGCATATTCCGCGCTGACGGGCAGGCCGCTGGACGGCGCGGCGGCGCTTACGGGCGAAATCGGCGTGGCGGGCGAGATTCGTCCCGTCGGCGGCGTGCCGGTCAAGATCGACGCGGCGCGGCGCGCCGGGCTTTCGCGCGTGCTGATCCCGCGGGCGAACTGGATGGAGCGGTTCGAAAACGCGGGGATCGAGGTGCTGCCCGTCGCGACGTTCGACGAGGTGATCGCGCTTTTGTGGCCGCAGGAAGCGCTGCCGCCCGCGGAACTTTCCCGCGGTTGCAAACCCGCGGCCGATCTTGTATAATAAATCTGTATACATATCCAAACCCGGAGGAATTTTACTTTGCCCAGAAAGAAAACCGAACGCCTGCCCGTGCTGCCCCTGCGCGGTCTGATGGTGTTTCCGCATATGGTGCTGCATTTTGACGTGGGGCGCAAGAAGTCTCTTGAAGCGCTGGAAACGGCGATTGTGGAGGATCAACGCGTTTTTCTGGTCTGCCAGCATGACGCAGGGGAGGAAGACCCGAAACTGGAAGACCTTTACCGCGTGGGAACCGTCTCGCGCGTGAAGCAGGTTCTGAAGCTGCCCGGCGATAACGTGCGCGTGCTCGTGGAGGGCTCGTACCGCGCGAAGCTGACCGCGCTCAGCGACGAGGACGGCTACCTGCTCGGCAGCGTACAGGCCCTGCCGGACGGCATGCGCCAGAGCGAAACCGAAATGGACGCGCTCCTGCACGCCACGCAGGAATATTTTGAAAACTACGCCAAGTCGTCCGGCCGCATTCCGGCGGAAACGCTGTCGTCCGTGCTGGCGGTGGAGGAGCCGGCACAGCTGGCCGACATCATTGCCGCCAACGTGCTTACCCGCATCGACGACCGTCAGCGCATCCTGGAACTTTCGGATGTGGGCGACCGGCTGGAGGCGCTCTGCGCCATTCTCGCCCGCGAAACCGAGCTGTCCGGCATCGAAAAGCAGGTGCAGCAGCGCGTGCGCGAGCAGATCGACAAAAACCAGAAGGATTATTACCTGCGCGAGCAGATTCGCGCCATCCAGACCGAGCTTGGCGACCGCGATGCGAACGACGTGGAAGACCTGCGCGAGCGCATGGACGAAACGCCGCTGAATGAAGAAGCGCGCGCCAAGGTGGAGCGCGAGCTGGGGCGCATCGAGCGGATGCAGCCCGGCACGCCCGAAATCGGCGTCAGCCGCAATTATGTCGAATGGATCCTCGACCTGCCCTGGGGCAAGACCACGCCCGATAACCTCGACCTCAGGCGCGCCCGCCGCATTCTCGACGAGGATCACGACGGGATGGACAAGGTCAAGGAGCGCATCGTCGAATACCTCGCCGTCAGCCGCATGAAGGGTACGCTGCACGGGCCGATCCTGTGCCTGGTGGGCCCGCCCGGCGTGGGCAAAACGTCCATCGCCAAATCGGTCGCCCG
>CAKTTL010000165.1 GCA_934615235.1 uncultured Clostridia bacterium | reverse complement strand
GACGTGTCAACCGAAAACCGCGATTTTTCACGAATTTTTCGCGTTTTTTTGCGGCGCAGGGCGCCGCTGAAACAAACCGTACCGGCGCAGAATCGCCGCGGCCGGGAGCGGGCGGCAGGAACGGCCCTCATTCGGGCTTTTCCGCCCCGTCCGTGCGGTTCAGATAGCGCTCCTTTCCCCACCAGTTCGGCGTCAGTTCTTTGAGCGTGACGGTTTTTCTGCTTTCGTAGTCCGCCATGATTTCCATGTTTTCGTTTTCCTCGTTCAGCTGATACAGAAACTCGCGGCACGCGCCGCAGGGCATCCCGCTTCCGCCGCCGGACGGCGCCTTTTCCCGGAAGGCGATCAGCCTTTTTATCTTTGTCTGTCCGCTGTTGACATACATATTCAGGGCGGCGACCCGTTCGGCGCACAGGTTCATCACGCCGCTGCATGCTTCAATGCAAAAACCCGTGTAGATCCTTCCGTCCTCGCTCTCCAGCGCGCAGACGACATGATGCGCCTGGACGAACGGGCTGACGTCTTCCGGGTGATATTCCTTTTCGGCCTGCCGATAGAGCTTTTCCCATATATCCATCTTGTCCTCCCTTTCTGGCTGAACGCCGCGCCGCCGTAAAGGCGTTTCAATCTCTTTTGGCCCATTGATCTTTCAGAAGCGTTCTTGTCAGGAGCAGCGTGTAGGCAACCGTGATCAGAATCAGGACGGAGAGCTGAACGAGCTGCGTTTTCAGGGCGATCTGCGCATCGTTGGCAAACGTGCCGAGCGTGTTGATTGCGGAATGGACGGCAATGCAGGGAAGCAGGCTTCCGCCGCGATAGAAAATCGTCACAAGCAGGAAGCCGATCGCAATCGCAAAGCAGATCTGGCAAAGGTTGTTTGCCAGGTTCATTCCGCTGCCGTTAAACAGATTGATCAGGTGCCCGACGCCAAAGGTAACGCTCGAGATGAGAATTGCAGATTTTACGTTATCTTTCGCGATCGCGGCAAACAGGAGCCCTCTGAAGATTACTTCCTCCAGGAAGCCGACGCAAAGCATGCACGCAATACGGCAAAACGTTTCCGCCGGCGAATAATTGACGGCAACCCCGTTCCAAAGGTTTCCCGTCGCAAGGAGAATAAGCGGCGCGTAATAAAGGAACCGACGGGCAGGGACGGGCGGTTTGCAAAGCCCGTATCGCTTCTGCAAATTGTTTTTGCGGATAAAAAAGAAAAGAACCGCGGCCTGCAGGATGCAGAAAACGGCGCTTGCGGCGTATTCGATTCCGATGAGTTCATTTAGCGGATTCGCGAAAGACTGCAAAGCGCAGTAAATCACGATCCATACGATCGCAAAGGTCAGTTCGTTTTTCTCATACAGCTTTTTCATTTCGTTTCCTCCTGCGCGGATCCGCCAAAGGCAAAAGACCTTCATTTGCGTTTGCGCCGATCGTTTTCTGCCGGTTCCTTCATGCATGTGAAACGCATCGCTGGATGCACATCACATATTGCGTAACATTCATTATACAAAGAGACGGCGCGCCTGTCAATAGGGCGCGGTCTTTTTCTGCGCGCGGAAACGGCGGGCTCGTGTCCGACGGGGCGAAGCCCCAAAATTCAAATAAAAACGGGCGCGGGTTCGGAAGGGCGTGTTTTTTCTTGCCGCAGACGGCAGGGGGGGACGCTCCCTCGCGCACCTGCTCCCGGAAAAAAGCAAAGCGGCCTGCCGGAGCAGACCGTCTGAAGCGTATTGCGCTTGAACCCCTTTTTTCGGGTTGGCGTCGTCCGGCGCGGCTATCGCATGATCGATGGCGGAGGCCTGCGGCAACAAAAAGGCGGTGGGCGAAAATCATCCGGCGGGAGGTCTGACAGTCCATTTGACAGGATTACATCCACTATCAGATACCGTCAGAAGGTGTCAGAAGCCGTTGCTCAAAAAAAGAAAAACCGCTGAAATCCTTTGATTTCAACGGTTTTTTCAGTCTGGGTGAGAGGATTTGAATTTCAAGAATGGCGTTTTTTACATATTTTCGCGTTCTCCTGCGTTGCCCAAAAAGCCTTATAAATGGCCACTTTTTCCCATTGTGTGTCAGAACGTGCAGGAAGCGTGCAAAGCTGTAAAGGGTATTCTAAAGGGTCAAATAAAGGGTCAAAATTCACCCTCCAGCGGCACTGATTTTGGGCGGGCTGGAGGGGTGCGGCGAGAGAGAAACGCAGAGCAAAACCCGCGGCCGCGCCAGGCAGGAATCAAACGCTCGGATCGCGAACATAATTGTTCAGAGGTGAGGACTATGAGCATTCCGGAGCGGATTTTGCAAGAGGCGCGCGAACTGCCGGAGCAGCAGCAGCGTCAGCTGCTGGATTTTGCGCTTTTCCTGAAAATGCGCGAAGAGAGAGAGCTTGATTCCATGATGGACGACATCATCAGCGAGAACCTGCCCGCGTTTGAGGAACTGGCCAAATGAGCGCCTGGCTGCCGTCGGTGCAGCAGGTCTTGCGGCTGCATGAAAAACTGATTGCCCGGACGGGCGGCTCGGACGGCGTGCGCTCGCTCCCGCTGATTGAAAGCGCGCTGAATCGCGCGGCTGCGTCGTTCGGCGGCGTAGATGTTTGGCCGGGCATTGAGGAAAAAGCGGCCGCCGTCAGCTGGTGCAAAATCATGGCTTTGTGGACGGAAACAAGCGCATTGGCGTGGCGGCGCTGCTGCTGATTCTTCGCAAGAACGGTGTGAATCTGGCGTACACGCAGGAAGAATTGATACGTCTTGGGCTGGATATGGCAACGAACCGCATCGATGTGCGGGAAGTTGCGCTGTGGATAAAAGATCATCGGCAAGAGTAAACGAGCAGGCCACCTCGTGCTGGAGGCGGCCTGTGCTTATGTTAAATCGTCGGAGCAGTAAAGCCGAACAACGAAGTTGTAGAGGTGGTGCAGCTTCTTTTCGCTGTGCATCATGTTGATGATCTCAATGATTTTGGAACGCCAGTCAGTCACGCCGAAACATCCTCCTTTCGGTTAAAAAGCTCTTCATATTCGCCAAGGTAATAAAACTGCACGAGCCAGTTATATATACGATGAAACGCACGTTCATCTGTGATGCCATTGAGAATACGCATAACTCCCTCGCGCCAATTCGTCATCATTTACTCCTCCTTCAGTTCGGTGATATAAGCGTATTCAAGTATACGCCATACCTGGCGTGACGCTTTTTCGTTCGAGATTCGTTCAACAAGGTCTGTAATCAGCGTATGGAAACCATACTGTTCTATTTGGGGTGATCCTTTCGTTTAGCTGATAGAGAACCTGCGCGCGGTAACGGCTTTGGTGTAGCGCGCTGCGACGTCCGGAAGTTCTTGCTTGAGGGCGGCGGCATCCGGCCTGCTGGAGGTGTAGGCCGCCCGCGAATCTTTGCGTCTGCTGTGGTAAGCGTGTCCATGCCTACCGCGTCCATATGGGCCTTAATCGCATCCTCCAGCGCTGCGACTTCGTCGGCAAGCTCCGCCTGCATCCGCTTCAGCTCCTGAAGCTCCTTCACCTTGCTGCTCATAAACCTCCTTAAATGATTTTTGCCGCGCTTTGCGCGGTCCAGGCAGTGCATACACTGCCAGTAAAAATACGGCGGGATGCTGCCGCCTTCAAAGTCTGTGCGGTTATAGGCGGAGGTGGTCTTACACTCCAGCCCTGCGCGCTCGCCGAGAATTTGCCGGTCGATGTTGGCAAGCATAAACGAATGCTCCGGGTGCTGGAGGATTGCGTTGCAGCTGGCGACGATATAAAGACGGTTCAGGAGAACCTTGGGCACCACACTGCGGCGTTCACGCTGGACGTATACGGGCACGTGACCGGTGAAATGAAGCGCGCCAGTGCGAACAGGATGGAAGCCTTTATCC
>CAKTTL010000164.1 GCA_934615235.1 uncultured Clostridia bacterium | reverse complement strand
AGTTCTCAGTTCATTAATCATCAGCGCAAAAATCACGCTGGCCGGAAAACCGAAGATCAGCTTATACAGGCTGATCAACAGCGTATTGCGCACAGACTGCCAGAAAATCATGCTCCGGAAAAGCACGCGAAAATGCTTCAGCCCCACCCACGAGCTGCCGGAAATCCCTTTGCGAATTGCAAAATCCTTAAATGCAAGCTGCACGCCGTACATCGGGAAATAATGAAAAATCAGAAAGAACAGCACAACGGGCACTAATAGAATATACGCCCAGCGTTCCCGCCAGATGCGCTGCTTCAGACTCTTCGCATGCGTCCCCGCTTTTATCTGATTCACAATACCGCATCCCCCTTTCCTTTTTGTTCTCCATTACAGTTCCAGTCCCGCCGCGCGTACGCGCGCGATCAACCGCTCCTCTTCCTCATTCGTCAGACAGTGCATCGGATATGTGGCGTTTCCGACGTCGTATCCCATCGCCTTCATAATCGCCTTTGTCTCCGGAATGACCGGCCCTTCAAACAGTTCGGCAATCACGCGATCGATCCCATACTGGATTTTGCGCGCCTCCTCCATACGTCCGGCGCAGAAAGCTTCATACAGTTTCTTGAAGCGCGGCAGCATAAAGTTATAGGTCGTCCCGATGCCGCCGTCCGCGCCGCATGCGAGGCCGCAAAGCAGCATCTCGTCCGGACCGTTGATGATGTTCATCTCGCCGTGCGTCATATCCTTGACGCGCATCAGCTGAAAATAATCCGGTCGACTCCACTTGACAGCCTTAATATTTTCAATGCTGAAAAGCCGCGTCATTAATTCTGCCGAAAGCGTCACGCCCGCCGCAGGATGATAATAAATCATCACCGGGATATGTACGCTGTCCGAGATGGTTTTATAGTAATTATAAATATCGTCCTCGGTATAGGCGAAATAGATCGGCGGAATGGCGGCGATATAGTCGCAGCCGACAGCCTCCGCCTCGCGCGCCAGGCGGATCGTTGTGGTCATATCAATCGCCGCGATATGCGAAATGCAGGGGACGCGTCCGGCCAGATGCCGCACAACCGTCCGCGCCATATCCGTGCGCGCTTCCGGCTGCATCACGAGTCCCTCGCCCGTCGCGCCGCAGATATAAAACCCGTCCGCCCCCTGCGCCAGCTGCATATCCAGCAACCGGCATGTCGCTTCGTGATTGATTGTATTGTCCTCGTTGAGCGGCGTGACAAACGCCGGCAGAATTCCCTTAATCATTTCTCTTTCCCTCTCCGTCTTCCCTATGCGGCAGCGTCCATGTCTGCTGCATGATCACGGCCGCGTCGCCCACGTTTTCATAATAAACCGTCAAAAGCGAACCGTCCCTGAGTTCAACCGTCGCCGGATACCCCAGATCGCCGCTGCGCGCCGTATCATCCAGAATATAATCCGTGTTCCAAGTTTCGCCGCCGTCGTAGCTGAACATGACGCGCTCGCCATACGGCGCTTCGCGGTAACCGTAAGTTGAAATGAGTACGCCGCTTGAATGCAGCATCAAATGCGCGGGGGAACCGCCCAAGTCCCGCAGCAACTGCCGCGGCTTGCTGAACGTCTTGCCGCCGTCCTTCGATTCGCTCTGGAACACCGTAAAATATGATTTTTCGCCGCTGTATTTCTGCACGCGAATATGCACGATAATCTTGCCGTCTGGCAATTGAATGGAATGCGGCTCACAGCTGTAAAGAAGTTCGCCGTCCGAGTAAATATTTTCAATGGACGAAACATATTCCAGTTCATCTTTCTCGTTCATCCGCCAGCACTGAATATATGCTTCGCTCCCGTCGTCGAAAGAATCATCCTGGCTGAACCGGCGGCCAACGTAGAAAAGCGAACCATCCGCAAGCGTACAGGGACCATGCGGCGCGGTAACAGGCGAACGGCGCACTGCGCCGAAAGTATATCCGCCGTCCTCACTAATGCGATAAGTAGAACCAATATACCTCTCCTCCACGTTCATTTCTTCAATCACGCGAAGGTAAGCTTCGCTGAAATCCCGCCGCACATCGGACGACCATTTGTGGTCTCCGTTTTGAGTCGCATTCCAGCGCCGCTGCGCGGCAATCGTATTGTTGAAAGACGTCAGAATCGCGCGTCCGTTTCCGAAATTCACAAGCCCGCAATCTCTGTCGTCCAGGGGCGTATCCATAACCACCGCTGGCGCGGTCCATGTTTTGCCTTCGTCCCGGCTGTAACAGACAATCCCCTTGCCGAACGGGCACACGTGCTTGAGCCGAAAACCGGAGGCGACCATCGCCAGCGTACCGTCTGCAAGCCGCGTCACAGACGGCCAGCCAAAGTAACGGAAAACGCTGTCTGGATTCGAGCAGATCACTCGCTTTTCGCTCGCGTTCAAATGCATAATAGATTCAGTCCTCCTTCATTTTTCGGCGTTCTATTCCCATTTTTGGGTACAGAAAATAAGCCTTCCATTCTTTCGGATTAGATCAAATAAAGCTCTTCATTCGTGCAGTTTTGGTTGCATTTTCGCGGCGCAAGCGCCGCTTTTCTCATCCGCCTCAGGTATTGCGAATAATCAGTTCCGGCTCAAAATTGATCTGCTTGACCGGTTCGTCGCAAGTTCCCTCAATCCGTTTGATCAGCTTATTTACAGCGTGACGGCCGATCCGCTCGACAGGAAACGCGATACTGGTCAGCGGCGGGCTGAACAGACGGCTGTTCACCGTGTCGTTCACTCCGACAAGCGACAGCTGTCCGGGAATTTCCTTCCCGCTTGCGTGAATGATCGGCTGGAGTCCAAGCAGGATTTCATCCGGGCAGATCAAGCTGTCGATCTCCGGCAGGATCGCGCTGAGCCGTCGCGCCACATCAGCCATATCCGCCTTCCATTCGATCATATATTCCGGGCGGGTATGAATTCCATACTTTTCGCAGCAGCGCCTGTACGCTTCCGTCTCTTCGCCCTTAAACTTATGATCGTCATGCAGCACGATAGCCGTGCGCTGCTTGCCTGACATTTCCAGATAGTCAAACGCTTTTTCAATGCCGCGTCCCAAATTCATCGAATACATATCCGCTTGCAGCCCGTCGATGGCGCGGTTCAACAGCACCGTCGGCCATCCGGTCAGCAATTCGCAGATTCTCTGCGCTTCCTGTTTTGTCGGGCGCACCCGCGGTGGCAGAATCAGGAACCCTTCCGGCTTCATGGCGATCATGCGCTCCAGCGCTTCGCAAAAAACGTCGTAGCGATTCGAGGTATCCATCAGAGAAAGATAATAATTGCGCGGCAAATTCAGCTGAATATGCTGCAG
Organism: uncultured Clostridia bacterium; assembly: GCA_934615235.1. Taxonomy (GTDB): domain Bacteria; phylum Bacillota; class Clostridia; order Christensenellales; family Aristaeellaceae; genus Aphodomonas. The sequence goes on along the minus strand of CAKTTL010000164.1, from coordinate 709 downwards.
AATCTCCGTGTCGACACGCATATACTGTCGGAAGTCAAACAGCAGCATGCCGATCATCTTCACCTGCTGGCGTGCGGAGCTGACGAACGTTCCATTCCCCTCACGAACCACCGCAAGCCCGTCGTTCACCAGCATCGCCACGACCGTGTTGACCGTGTTCTTGCTGAGCGAATACCGCTCCGCCAGATCGCGGATCGACGGCAGCTTATCGCCGTTCGCGTACTTTCCGCTAACGATTTCCTCTTTCAGCATCTCGTAAAGCTGCCTTGCCTTGCTGACGCTGACAATCTTCTTCATACACTCCAACCTCGCTTGCGATTTATTGCGCTCAAACCGTTCTTTTCCATGCTGTTCGTTGGTAATTCGACAAGTGGGCGCGTTTTCCTTCTCTCTTTCCTCCCCAGCGTCTTAGCGTGTATGAGTGTCTCATACACATAATATAGCATCACTGTCTGCTCCTGTCAAGCACTTTAACTGTTTTTTCAAAAAGAATCCAATATATTATGAAGCTGCGTGCATCTAATAGCGCGCGTAATAACACGAAGAACGGTCAAATTCCATCCCATTCCCGCTCATTCTTCGCTTGTCCAGCAGCAAAACAAAAAGCCCGAAAACGCTTATTTTGCAAGCATTTCCGGGCTTTCACGGAGAAGATGGGATTTGAACCCATGCCGCACTCATCGCACGCTACTCCCTTAGCAGGGGAGCC
>CAKTTL010000163.1 GCA_934615235.1 uncultured Clostridia bacterium | reverse complement strand
ACGCTGCACGGGCCGATCCTGTGCCTGGTGGGCCCGCCCGGCGTGGGCAAAACGTCCATCGCCAAATCGGTCGCCCGGGCGCTGGGGCGCAAATTTACGCAGATGTCGCTGGGCGGCGTGCGCGACGAGGCCGAAATCCGCGGGCACAGGCGCACGTATATCGGCGCGATCCCCGGCCGCATTCTGTATGGGATGAAGCAGGCGGGCACGATGAACCCCGTCTTCCTCTTCGACGAGATCGACAAGATGAGCCACGACTTCCAGGGCGACCCGGCCTCGGCGATGCTCGAGGTGCTCGACGCGCAGCAGAACATGGCCTTCCGCGATCATTATCTCGAGCTGCCCTTCGATCTGTCGCAGGTGCTCTTCCTGACGACAGCCAACGACGAGGGCGGCATCCCCGGCCCGCTGCGCGACAGGATGGAGGTCATCCGCCTGTCGAGCTACACCGAGGAGGAGAAGCTCTCCATCGCAAAGCATCATCTCGTTCCGCGCCAGCTCAGGGAGCACGGCCTGACGAAGGCGCAGGTGCGCGTGAACGATAAGGCGCTTCGCGCCGTAATCGACGGCTATACCCGCGAGGCGGGCGTGCGCCAGCTGGAGCGCGAAATCGCCGCGCTGATGCGCAAGGCCGCGATGAAGCTGCTCGACGAGGGAAAGGAGCGCCTCTCCGTAACCCCCGACAACCTGCGCGAATTCCTCGGCCGCGCGATTTTCCTGCGCGAAAAGCCCGATACCGCGCCCGAGGTGGGCGTGGCGCGCGGGCTGGCGTATACTGAGGTGGGCGGTGAAACGCTGGCCATCGAAACGACGACGATGCCCGGCGCGGGCGCTTTGCAGCTGACCGGCCAGCTGGGCGACGTAATGAAGGAAAGCGCGCAGGCCGCCATGAGCTACGTCCGCGCGCACGCCGATACGTTCGGCCTTTCGCCCGATTTCCACAAGACGCTCGACACGCACATCCACGTGCCCGAGGGCGCGGTGCCCAAGGACGGCCCGTCCGCGGGCGTGGCGATTACGTGCAGCCTCGTCAGCGCGCTGACCGGCATTCCGCTGCGGCAGGACGTGGCGATGACGGGCGAAATCACGCTGCGCGGGCGCGTGCTGCCCGTGGGCGGCATCAAGGAGAAGCTCCTTGCCGCGCATCGCGCGGGCATTGACACGATCATGCTGCCCGCCGAGAACGAGCCGGATCTCGAGGATCTGCCGCGCGATGTGCGCGAGATGATGCGGATCACCTTCCTTCATCGCGTGGACGAGGCTCTTGCTGTCGTTCTGACCCGCACGCCGCAGCGCTGGACCCCCGCGCTGGAAACTCAAAAGACGACCGCACCCACGGAGGTACAGAATGGTCATTAAAAACGCGGCGTTCGTCACGTCGCTCGAACGTTACGGGAACTACCCCGGCATCGGTCTGCCTGAAATCGCCGTCGCAGGGAAGAGCAACGTCGGCAAATCGTCGATGATCAACAAGCTGTGCATGCGCAACAAGCTGGCCAAGGTTTCCGCCACGCCCGGCAAGACGCGCCTGCTGAATATTTTCAAAATCAACGAAGATTTTCACCTCGTCGATTTGCCCGGCTACGGTTTCGCCAAGGTTTCCAAGGCCGAACAGCTCAAATGGAGCAACATGATGGAGGGCTATTTTGCCGATTCCGGCCTGCTGTGCCACGTGCTCCATCTGGTCGATCTGCGCCATGACCCGACGGGCGAGGATCGCGGCATGAACGAGTTCCTCCGCGCGACGGGCATCCCCTTTACCATCATTGCTACCAAGGCCGACAAGCTCAGCCGCGCCCAGCGGCAAAAACAGGTGCTCGCCATCTGCCGCGGCCTGCAGGTACAGCCGTGGGAAGTGATCCCGTTCTCGAGCGAGGACGGCACCGGTATGGAAAAGGTCCTCGAAGTCTTCGACCACGCCTGCGCCGAGTTCGCGGAAGAAGAGGAGTAGGGAACGGGGGACGAGGGAACGCTGGGGAGGCCGCCTTTCTGAGAAAGGCGCCTCCCCAGACCCCTCCCGGAAAGCGCTTGCTGGGATTAGGCAAAGAGGTGTTGCTTGCGGCTTGGGTGCTCCCGATGCGCTTTTGCGCTGCCTTGCGCGAAAAACCTGCGCCGCTCAGGCGCAGCCTTTCTAGGGCGCGGCGCGTCTGTCTCCTTTCAAAAGGCAGCCGAAGTCGCATGAAAAAGTGGTTTCCTTCAGGAAAAGGGGGCGTGGGGGGAAAACCCCTTCCTTTTTCTAAAGGAAGGGGTTTTTCCCCCACATCGTAACGCTTACACGAAAGGAAGTTCCTCACCATGTTCAATATCCTGATTGTGGAGGACGACGAGAGCACGCGGACGCTGATGTGCGCGGTGCTGAAGAAAGCGGGCTACGCCGCCTGGCCGGCCGCCGACGGGGTGCAGGCGCTGGAGCTGATGGATCATCAGCAGATCGATCTTGCGGTGGTCGATGTGATGATGCCGAACATGGACGGTTACGAGTTCACGCGCACGCTGCGCGAGGGCGCGTGCGAGACGCCCGTGCTGATGGTGACGGCGAAGGTATCCAAGCAGGACAAGCAGCAGGGCTTCCTTGCCGGGACGGACGATTACATGGTCAAGCCGATCGACGAGGACGAGATGCTCTGGCGCATTTCGGCGCTTTTGCGCCGTTCGAAAAGCGTAAGCGAGCACCGGCTGCAGATCGGCTCGACGACGCTGGATTACAACGCTTTTCAGGTGACCGAGGGCGGCAGGACGCGCCAGCTCACGCCCAAGGAGTTCCTGCTTTTGTACAAGTTCCTTTCCTACCCGCGCAAGATGTTCACCAAGCGGCAGCTGCTCGATGAAATCTGGAACATGGACAGCGAGGTCAACGAGCATACCGTCGAGGTGCACGTATACAACCTGCGCGATAAATTCCGCGACAACCCTGATTTTGAGATCCGCACCATCCGCGGGTTCGGCTATATGGCCATCCTCAAGGAGGGCGCGAATGAAGAACGATAAGCGGCTGCGCAGTGCGGTGATGCTGCTCGTGCCCGCGACGATGCTCGCCGCGACGATTCTCACCGCAGTTATCTATTACCTGCTCGATTTCTTTTTTCACATTTCCCGCAACGAGGGGCTGAACTACTGGATCCCGGCCATTGCGCTCGGTTCGAGCATGGTGATCGGCGTGGCGCTTTCGGCGATCCTGTTCAAGACCATGCTGCGTCCCTTCGCCGAGATGATGGAGGGCATGGGCGCCATCTCGCACGGCGATTTCTCCGTCCGCGTGGACGACCGGAAGCATCAGGGCGCGTACGGCGAACTGATTCGCAGCTTCAACAAAATGGCCGAAGAGCTGGGGAACCTCGAGCTGTTCCGCACCGATTTTATCAATACCTTCTCGCACGAATTCAAAACGCCCATCGTTTCCATTCGTGGCTACGCCAAGCTGCTCAAGCGGCCCGACCTGACCGAGGAGGAGCGCGGCGCCGCGCTGGATACCATCCTGCGCGAATCGGAGCGGATGACGCAGATGAGCACAAACATCCTTCTCCTCAGCCGCTACGAAAACACCCATTTCCTGCCCGAGCAGAAACCCTTCGCGCTCGACGAGCAGATTCGCCAGTGTATCGGCGTGCTCGAGGAAAGCTGGCTGAAAAAGGACATCGTTCTTTCCGGCGACCTCGACGCGATCGAGTACAACGGCAACGAGGACATGCTCGATCACGTCTGGCTCAACCTGCTTTCCAACGCCATAAAATTTTCGCCGCAGGGCGGCGAAATCTCCGTTTCCCTGCATCGCCAGGGCGACCGCGTCGTCGCGAAAATCCGCGACCACGGCCCCGGCATGTCCCCGGAAACTGCCCGCCACATCTTCGACAAGTTCTACAAGGGCGATTCCTCCCACAGCAGCGAGGGCAACGGTCTCGGCCTGCCCATCGTCAAACGCATCCTCACCCTCTGCGGCGGTGAGGTCACCGTTCAGACTGCGCCGGGCGAAGGGAGCGAGTTCGTGGTGGAGCTGCCCCAGGGGGAACCCTTCCTTTAGGGAAAGGAAGGGTTCCCCCTGGACCCCCTCCGAAGGAAACCGCTTTGCCGCGTCCGCCGCCCGGAGGGGGCGGCGGGCGCGAGCGTTTCTCCTGCAAAGCCGCTC
>CAKTTL010000162.1 GCA_934615235.1 uncultured Clostridia bacterium | reverse complement strand
TGCTGCCGCTTTTGCTCCTCCGCGCTTCGCGCGAACATTGCGCGTTTCCTTGCGCGGCTGCGAGCCGCACGGGGCTGGGGATACGTTAGGGGCTCTGCCCCTATAACCCCCGGCAGGAACCTGAGGTTCCTGCACCTCCCGGTTTTTTCTCAAAACCATGCTGCCGTTTCAGCTCGTCCGCGCTTCGCGCGAACATTGCGCGCGTCTTTGCGCGGCTGCGAGCCGCACGGGGCTGGGGATACGTTAGGGGCTCCGCCCCTAACACCCCGGCAGGAACCTGAGGTTCCTGCACCTCCCGGTTTTTTCTCAAAACCATGCTGCCGCTTTTGCTCGTCCGCGCTCCGCGCGAACATTGCGCGTTTCTTTGCGCGGCCGTCGGCCGCATACGGAAGCAGGGGGACGCCGTCCCCCTGCACCCCCTGCCAGGGAACTGAGTTCCCTGGACCTTCCGCTTTTCATCCGTGCTTGCGTTACCAGCGATTCAGGATATACTCCTCCGCTTCCGTACACCACAGGCCGTTATGCGACTTACAAATATCATCCAGATCGCCAAAACGCTTATCCTTCAGCGCCGCTTTCCCGAATTCCTCAATCGCCGTCAGCGGCATTTCAATCTTATTATAAATCAGTTTCTTCCCGCCCGGGATCTTCGGCAGGTTCAGTATCGTTTCCCGCGCTGCGTCCAGGCCGCCGATATGCGTAATCATCACGCTCGGATCGAGCTGATGCTTCGCCGTCATCGTCAGGCATTCGGCCATATCGTCGAGATTGCCGCCGCTGGTGCCGACGATATGATGCGCGCCGTAATGCACCTCGTAGAAGTTGAGCATCGCCGAGAACTTGTTATCCGTCGGGCCGGCGAAGAAATTCAGGCAGCCGTCGCGGCCGAGAATCGCGTCGCCCTGCTCCACGACCGGGCGCACCGGCGCGAAGACGAACACGTCGTCGTAGCCCGTGCCGCCGGAAAGCTTCTTCAGCTCGTCCACCGGATCGGCCAGCTTGCCGGTGTTCACGTATTTGAGCGTGATGCCCTTTTTCGCCGCTTCCGCCACGGGGAAGAGCGCTTCGGCCCGCGCAAGGCGCGCGTCGTCGATATCCGTCACGACGAACAGCGACGGATGCCGCTCGCGGTTGAGCAGATACGCGATCTGGCCAAGCCCCATCGGGCCCGCGCCGGCCAGCAGCGCCACCTTGCCGTTTTCGGTGATGTCCATATCATGATGATACACGCCGGGACGGGTATGATAGTTCGCGTGCGTGCCGCCGATCAGGCAGCTCATCGGCTCGGCCAGGCTGGCCTTGTAATACGCGTCGCCGTGATATTCCAGCAGGCAGCCGCACTCCATCACCTCGGGCGGCATAATGCAGTAGGTCATATCGCCGCCGCAGTAAGGATAGCTGTAGCCCGGCGACCAGAGCGTTCCGTGGTAGTTCAGCGCGGGCTGTACGGCGAACTTCATGCCCGGCCTGAATTTGTCCTGATGCTTTTTGCCGACCTCGACGATATTGCCCGCAAATTCGTGGCCTACAATCGTCGGGTTTTCAGCCACGTTGTCGGGCACGCGCTTATGATTCGCGCCCAGCGAGGCGGCTTTGTAAGTGGACATGCAAACGCTGTCGGAAATGACCTCGACGAGGATTTCATCGTCCTGAATCTGCGGCAGCTCGAACTCCTCCAGCCGCAGGTCGTTCACGCCGTAAAGGCGCAGCGCCTTTGTTTTCATCGTTCTTCATTCCTTTCCTGCAAAACGTAGGTTCTTTCCCTCATTTTATCATGGCGGCGAAAGGAAAACAACATGCTTTTCGCAGCCGATTTACAGAGGGATTTTTATTCCGCGCTCTGCGCGGAAGGTTTTTGCGGGCAAAACGGAGAATCATTACGTCGCGGCCGGATAAAATCGAACCGCCGCGTTGAAAATGATTACGAAGGACAGACGAAAGGAGCATCATTATGGAACAACTCGGAGAAGGCATTCGCAAGCTGATTCTCGCCGGCGTAGGCGCCGTGGCGGTAACGAAGGAAAAATCCGAAGCCGTCGTGCGCGAGCTGATTAAAAAAGGCGAGCTGACCGTCGAGCAGGGCAAGGTGCTCAACGAAGAGCTGAAACACAATATTAAGGAAGCCATCCGCGAAAACGTGCAGGTCAACGTCGTCGAACAGCCCGACGATCTGATGGACGCGGTGGACGGCATGGACGACGCGCAGCTGGAAGCGCTCAAGCAGCGCATTCAGGCGGCCGAGCAGGCCCGCAAGGCGCAGCCCGCGCCCGAAAGCGGCGAAGCCGCCCCTGAAACCAAACCCGCCGCCGAAACCGAAAACGCGGCCGACGATACAAAAGCCGAGTAAAGAGGAACCTATATGCCTGTACGCAGCGAAAACCGGGCGGAGAACCGGCAGCGCCTGATGGAAATTATGGAGGTCGTGCGCCGGCACGAGCTGGTCAAGGGCATGACGCCCGAAAAGCTTTGCGCCGTGATGGAGGATCTGGGCCCGACGTTTATCAAGCTCGGGCAGATCCTCTCCATGCGCTCGGATTTTTTGCCCAGGAACTATTGCGAAGCGCTCAAGAAGCTGCGCAGCTCTGTCGCGCCGATGCCGTACGAGCAGGTGGTTTCCATCATCGAACGCTCGTACGGCCGTCCGCTGGACGAGGTGTTTTCCTCGTTTGACCAGCAGGCGCTGGGCAGCGCGTCGATCGCGCAGGCGCACGCGGCCGTGCTGCAAAGCGGCGAGCGCGTCGTGGTGAAGGTGCAGCGCGAGGGGATTCACGATGTGATGAACCGCGATATCATGCTGCTCAAGCAGGCCTGCAAGCTGCTGAAATATTCGCCCGTGAGCGGTCTGGTCGATTTCAACCAGGTGCTGGATGAGATGTGGGTGGTGGCGCAGGAAGAAATGAACTTCCTGACGGAGGCCGCCAACCTCGAACGCTTCCACAGCCTGAACGCGGACGTCGCGTTCGTCACCTCGCCCGCGCTTTACCGCGAATATACCACCACGCAGGTGCTGGTCATGGAGCGCATCGACGGCGCGGGCATCGACGACCGCGCGGCGCTGGACGCGGGCGGGTACGATCCCGCCGAAATCGGCGCAAAGCTGGCGGATAACTACGTCAAGCAGATCATGGAAGACGGCTTCTTCCACGCCGACCCGCACCCGGGCAATCTGCGCGTGCGCGAGGGGAAAATCGTCTGGCTCGATATGGGCATGATGGGCACGCTCACCGACCGCCAGCGCGAGATGGTGAGCCGCGCGATTACGGGCGTGGCGCGGGGCGACATCAACCTCTGCCGCGACGCGGTGCTCGGCCTGGGCGAATTCCACGGCGAAACGGATAAGCGCCGCCTCTACCGCGATATCGAAGATCTGCTGGACAAATACGGCTCCGCCGACCTGGGCGGCATGGACCTGGCGAAGGTCTTTGAAGACCTGACCGAAGTGATGAAGCGAAACGGCATCTCCATGCCCGGCGGGCTGACGATGCTCGCGCGCGGTCTGGCGACGATCGAAGGCGTTATCGCCGATCTGAGCCCGAACATCAACGTCATGAGCGTCGTAACCGCCCGGCTGGGCAACCAGCTGTTCAAGAACTTCGACTGGCGCGCCGAAACGCTGCAGGACGCGCGCGCGGTATACGAAAGCGCGCATAAATCGCTGGAAATCCCCGCGCTGCTGGCCGACGCGCTGCGCACCGTCCTCAAGGGCGAGGCCAATTTCTCCATTGAACATCATACGGGCGGCGATATGGCGCGCCTTGCGCGCGAAATCGCGCTGAAGCTCTGCGCCGCGCTCATCGCCGCAGCGCTGCTCGTATGCGGCGGCCTGCTGAGCAGCGTTCCGCCGCTGGCCGGTTCGCTCTCATACTACGCAATCGCCTGTTTCGTTCTGACCATCGCCCTGCTGGCATGGTCGTTCTGGCCGAAAAACAAAAAGACCAAAAAATCCCGCGGAGCCTGAAGCACCGCGGGATTTCCCGTTTCTGCCCCTTCCTGCCCGTCCGCCGCCCCCTCTGGGCGGCAGACGGGCCAAGCGGCTTTCTTAGGGTGTATCTGAAAACCCGAATCAGATGTGCAAATTGCCGAAAGAGATACAGACAGCGGCAATCAGCATAAAAGCAAAAAAAGGAATCGTCACGCTTATCATAGCGAGTTTCAACACGACGGAATTCCTTGAGCCGATTGAAAAAGCGTTCTACTACATTTCTATGTTTGTAGACTTCCTTATCAAACGGCCAAGGGTGCTTGACGTTCACTTTTGGCGGTATCGTATATTTGGCAGACTGCTCATGCAGATA
>CAKTTL010000161.1 GCA_934615235.1 uncultured Clostridia bacterium | reverse complement strand
TGGAGTGCGAGTAAGGGAAACGGGGGACGGGTTTTTCTGGGGGAGGGACCTTCTTTCTGGAGAAAGAAGGTTCCTCCCCCAGACCCCCTCCTCTAAGAAAGCCGCTTTTTTCGCATGCTGATATCTGCAAAAGCGGATTTGCTCCCTTTTCGGGGTGCAAATCCGCTTTTTGTTTTATTTGCTTCTGCGTTTATTTCAGCACCGACACTGCGTCCGCGATCGTCTTTTCGAGCGCTTCGCGGCCATATTTATCTACCTCGGCCTTGTTCTTTTCGCCGTGCGTCAGGCATCCTGCGCCGCCGATGCAGCCGCCGGTACACGCCATACCTTCGATGAAGTTCGCATCCAGAACGTTCTTGCTCTTTTTCAGCAGCGCCATGCGGCATTCCTCGATGCCGTCGCAGGAGCATGCTTTGAGCGGGAATTCGATCCCCTGTTCCTTGAGCGCTTCGGCCACGGCGTCGGACAGGCCGCCGCTGCGGGCAAAGATGCGTCCGTAATAGGAGGCGTTGTCCAGCACGTCCTCCGGCAGCGAAGTGATATCCAGATCCTTGCTGTCGAAAAGCGCCTGCAGCTCTTCAAACGTCAGCACCGCGTCGACGTACGGGCTGACCGTATCGAGCTTGACCTCCATCTTCTTGGCCGTGCACGGCCCGATGAAAATCGTCTTGGCGTTCGGCGTGGTCTCCTTAATATATTTCGCGATCATCGCCATCGGCGAGAGGTTATGCGAAATATACGGCGCCAGCTGCGGGAAGGTCTGCTTGATATACGTTACGAACGCGGGGCAGCAGGACGAGGTAAGGAAGCCCTTCTCGGCCAGCTCCTTCGATTCGGACTGGGCGACCATATCCGCGCCCAGCGCGGCTTCAACGACCGTATGGAAGCCCAGCTGCTTAAGACCGGAAATCACCTGGCCGAGTTTGGCGTACGTGAACTGGCTGGAAATGGAAGGCGCAACGATTGCGTAGAGCCGGTAGTTCTGTCCCTGCTGGCTCTTCATGAGAAGATCGATCACGTTGAGAATATAGGATTTATCCATGATCGCGCCGAACGGGCACTGATAGACGCACGCGCCGCAGGAGATGCACTTGCTGTTATCGATCAGCGCCGCCTTGTGCTCGTCCATCGAAATGGCCTTGACCTTGCACGCGCTCTGGCAGGGCCGCTTGCGGCCTACAATCGCCGTATACGGGCAGACCTTCGCGCACATGCCGCACTCGACGCACTTGGATTTGTCGATATGCGCCACGTGATCGTCGTCGAAGGAGATCGCGCCGCGGCGGCAGACATCCTCGCAGCGATGCGCAAGGCAGCCGCGGCAGGCGTTCGTCACTTCATAGCCGCCGACCGGGCATTCGTCGCAGGCGATGTTGATCACTTCGATCACGTTCGGGTTTTCACGGTCGCCGCCCATGGCGAGCTTGACGCGCTCGGAGAGAATGGCGCGTTCCTTATACACGCAGCAGCGCATCGTCGGCTCGTTGCCGGGTACGATCGTCTTGGGGATATCCGTCACATTCTCCAGCAGCGTGCCGTTCCAGGCCTGACGCGCCACTTCACGCAGCACCTTGTACTTCAAATGCTGTACCTTAGTATCGAACTTCCGCATTGAGGGCACCTTCCTTTAGAAAAAACCTTTAGAAATAGATCACCTTAATCCGCTTACCCATCTTTTTCAGGCACTCGGAAAGCTCCTGCACCAGGTTCATCTTAATCGAGAAATTGATGGGCAGGTCGGGGTTCTGGTGCGCCGGGTTGATCGCGCGGCCGACGAAGAAGTTGATATCCGTCGCCTCTTCAAAGAGCAGCCTTGCAATCAGCGACGCGCCGTCCTTTTTGAAGGACCACTGCGAGTACGTCTCGTTATCCTGCAGGTAATCTTTGGCGTAGGTGAGCACCTTGTTGATGGTGATCACGCCTTCGGTTACCAGATCGACGCCCTCGATTTCCGCAATGGGCGGCACGTCGGAGGCTTCGAACTTCAGGCTGGGCTTGACGGGCTTATGCAAATAGCGCGCCACGACGGACGAAGTCGTTCCGCCGCAGACGATATGCTTGCCTTCCTTGGAGAAGAAAAGCGACATCATCCGGTCGTCGTCGTCGCGGTTGGCGGGGCTGCCGAAGAGCAGGTTCATCGGCTCGCGCTTGCGGATGCGCACGACGCAGGCGGTCGTATCGTCGCCGGGCTTGTGCTCATAGAGCTTGTCGCACTCGTCGACGAGGATGGTCGAAAGCGTCTTGGCCGTGTAGCCCACCGGCGCGATGGATTCCATAAAGGAGATAATATCCTCGCGCTTCCAGCCGAAGTTGTAAGCCGTGCCGATTCCGGCGTGCGGGCAGCCGTCGCTCATGGCGATGAAAACGTCGTTTTCCTGCAGCTTGATGGTCGATTTGTAAATCTTCTTTCCGCCGATGATCGTTTCGGTTTCGGGGTAAACGTAGTTCGCCTCGTCGCGGATGAGGATCACGTGCGGGTTATCATACTGGATGATTTCCACGCGCTCGTTGTCGATCAGATGCAGGATGGTAAAGGTGGAATACGCCACGCCGCGCACGGAGCAGACGGGCAGCGTCGCCGCGATCGTCGCAACGCAATCCTCCAGGCTCAGTCCCTCGGCCATCATTGTGGAAATAATCTTGCTCGTCAGCGTCGAGAGGATGCTCGCCTTCACGCCGCTGCCCAGCCCGTCCGCCAGCACGATGACGGTCGAGTTTTCGCCCTGCTCCACCACGTCCACATGGTCGCCGCAGAGCTGCTCGCCGACGTGATTGATGCTTTTATAGCCGATATCGGCGCAAAGGTCATTCATCGGAAATCGACTCCTTCAGTTTGGTCAGGGCGATCTTGGTTTCGGCGGCGGTTTCGCCCAGGAGCGAGGCGATCTCCTGCACGATGCGCATCTGCTTGTCAACCACCTTGTCGGCGATTTCCACCGTCTTGCGGCTGATATCCTCTTTCTTCTCGCGCTCGGTTTCCTCGTCCGTCACATCGCGCATGATGCAGATAAGCAGCTGATACTCGCGGTCGTATACGACCGTCTGCTCGATATATTTCTTGTATTCTGCCAGATATACGCGCTGCGCGCGCACGTCGCGGCCGGTGTTCTGCGCCTGCAGGAAGGGAGAAGGATCCATAATCCGCACGACAGGCTCGCCCAGCACGTCGGAAGCAGAGCGGATGTTCATGATCTTGCGGGCGGCGTTATTGATCTGCTGCACTTCGAGTTTATCATTGAGCACGAGCAGGCCGTTGGGCGTGTTGTTGACGATGTTGTCGGAGAAGGATTCGGCCTTATCCTTGAGGAACGGCAGGCACATGGAAACCTCGGCCTTGCCCTGATAGATGGCGATGGCCTTCTCGCGGCAGGTGTCGTAGCCGCAGGAGCCGCAGTTCAGCTCGTCCGAGGGCTTCATCTTGCCCATCTTCTGGCGCATGATCTCGCGAATCTCCGCTTCGGAAGGCATCTGCGCCTTGCGCTCGATGAACTCGAAATGCTTGCGCATCTCGTTGGATTCAGGCTGCGGGATGTTGAAATCCTTCTTGCCGGCGTAGCTGGAAATGGCGAGATAATCCTCAACCGGCATGTGATGCGTCTTTTCCATCACCGGGCCGCTCACGCAGCTGCCCACGCACGCGGACATTTCGATGAAGCAGTTATGAATTTTTCCGCTCTCGATATCGCGCAGCGCGGCCTTGCAGTTTTCGGTACCGTCCAGGGCGAGGTAGGTGTAGCCGGGCTCGTCCTGCGCCATCGTTTTGAGGATGCCGCCCGTCGTCGGGAAAAAGCGCGCGCGGCTTTCCTCGTCATGGTCGCGTTCCTGCCTGAGCTCGATGCCCTTGCGCTCGAACCAGTTCGTCAGTTCTTCAAACGTCAGCACCGCGTCCACGATTCCGTCGTAATGCTCCGCTTCGTCCTTCTTGGCCACGCACGGCCCGATGAACACCGTCTTCGCGCCCGGAATGCGCTTTTTAATATCGGCGCAATGCGCCTGCATCGGAGAAACCACGTCCGCCAGATACGGCAGCACCGTGGGGAAATATTTCTGGATCAGCAGGTTGATCGAATGGCAGCAGGAAGAAATCACGACGTCGCGATGCTCATCCCGAAGGATGCGCTCGTATTCGCGCTTGACCATCGTCGCGCCCAGCGCGGTCTCCTCCGCGTCGGCGAAGCCCAGCTTCTGCAGCGCCTCGCGCATCTGCGCGATGCCCACGCCGTCGTAGTTCGCCGCGAAGGACGGCGCGAGGCTGGCGACGACCGGCGCGCCGGACTGCAGCAGCACCTTGACCTTTTCGGTCTCGTCGACGATTTCCTTTGCATTCTGCGGGCAGACGACAAAACACTGGCCGCAGAGAATGCATTCGTCGCCCACGATGTTTGCCTGCCCTGCGGAAA
>CAKTTL010000160.1 GCA_934615235.1 uncultured Clostridia bacterium | reverse complement strand
GAGGTAAATCGAGACTTTCCGACGCTGAAATGGCGGAAAAGATGCCGTGATGGAGTCTCAGGGAATTTTTCAGATACACCCTATGAGAGAGCGCGAGAGAACCCTTTCTTTCTCCAGAAAGAAAGGGTTCTCTCGCAAAAAACATCTCTCCCCGCAAAAAAACATCTCTCCCCTCATAAAAATATTGACGAACAAACAAAATCGTTATAGAATATACCCCTATTCTTCAGCTGGAGGGATCCGTAATGAGGGTAATGCTCGATTTGATTAACGAGCAGCTGCCGCTTCCGCTGATGCTGGCGTTTTGCATTCGCATTGTGGTTGCGGGAGTTTGCGGCGCGGCCATTGGGTATGAGCGTTCCTTGCGCTTCAAGGAGTCGGGCGTGCGCACGCACTGCATCGTCGGCCTGAGCGCGGCGCTGATGATGGTAATTTCCAAGTACGCGTTCGTCGATATGGGATCGGGATCGAACCTGTTCCCCGGCACGCGCGGTGCGGACACAGCGCGGATTGCCGCGCAGGTCATTTCCGGCGTCAGCTTTCTGGGCGCGGGCGTGATTTTCAAAGAAGGCAAGTCCGTACACGGCCTGACGACGTCGGCCGTCATCTGGGTGACGGCGGGCGTAGGGCTGGCGATTGGCGCGGGGCTGTATCTGATCGGCCTGTTTGTGACGGTGTTCGTCGTACTGGTGATGGTCGTAATGCACCGCATCACCGTCGGCGGCGACGCGTTCATCTCCGGGTATCTGAAAATCACCGTCTCCGACGGGCTCGCTTTTCAGGAACACCTGAGCGAGATGTTCCAGGATCTGCACGTGACGGTCATGCAGAACACGGTCGTCAAACGCGAAGGCGCGACGGATTTTGAACTGGAAATCAAAATCCCCGTCAAGAGCGACGGCTATCAGAAGATTGTGCGGTTCCTGAGCGAGGACCGGTCGGTCAAGGCGTTCAACGCCTCGCAGGAACGAGAATAAAAGGATACGCAAAGCAGCGGGCGTCCCCAATCGGGAACGCCCGCTTTTTGCCGTTATGCGCGTTATTCCAGCCCTTTGAGGTATTCTTCAACGAACGCCTTATAGCCCTCTACGTCCGCGCCGACGATGGGCTCGCCCACGATGTTGCCGTCCTTATCCACGAAGATCGTGGTCGGCACGCCGGTAACGCCGGCGACGACGTCGGCCAGGCCGTCGGTGGGAATGAGGTTAACGAACTCGGCGTTCGCGTCCTTGAGGATTTTTGCCGCGTCTTCGATCGTCGCGACGTCGTCCGCATCTTCGATATCGATAACGATGCCGACCAGCTGCACGTTTTCCGGCATCGTGCGCACCCATTCGCCCAGTTCGGGCATTTCGCCGATGCACGGGCCGCAGAACGTGCCCCAGAAGTTGACGACGGTCAGATCCTTCGCGGCGAAAAGCTCGTCGGAAGAAACGTCGTTGCCGTCCAGATCCTTCACGGTAAAGGAGAGCGCGTCGGAGGGCAGCGTCATTTTATATTCGTCGTCAAATTCCCGCGGCTCGCTGAATTCGATGGTCTTCATCAGCTCGGGAAGATACGCGATCGCCGCCTCGAACTGCGCGATTTCGTCCTCGCTCAGCCCCTCTGCGGTCAGATCGACGGCGGGATAGGAGAGGATGTACGTATAGCCGGCGTTTTCGCCGAGCACTTCGGCCGTTTCGTCGGCGACGAGATCGGCGGCCGTCTTGCCCGCGGCAATCGCCGCGTCGTAGTCTTCCTGCGCGATCAGCGTCACGTTTGCGAGCGCGGGCATATGCTTCATCACTTCGTCAAGCACTTTGTAGAGCCTGTCTTCGTCGTTTGCGTTGATCGCGTCAGACAGTTCGCCTTCCAGAGGCGCGAGCGCTTCTTCGTACATACTCAGCACGGCGCAGGAAAGGAGATTCGTTTCATAGTCCAACATCGTCTGCGTGTCGAGTCCGAGGTTCGCGTGTTCCGCGTCCACAGTCAGCGTGATGCCGCAATACGGATCGGTAAGCGTAACGCCCGCGTTTTCGGCCAGCGCGCCGCAGCCTGCCAGCAGCATTACGAGCGACAGCAGCAGAGAAAGCGTTTTTTTCATCGTTTTCATTTCCTCCTTGTCTGGAAAGGGTTTCCAGCGTGTTGTTGCAACCATACAACGAATCGCGGCGCGATATTCTTCCCAGTGGCGTCTAAAAAAGGAAAAGCAAAAGCCCGGCTGAAACAGCCGGGCCGTGGAATGCTTGTCCTTGAAAACTCAATACTTGCGCTTGCGAGCAGCTTCCGCTTTCTTCTTGCGCTTGACACTGGGCTTTTCGTAATGCTCGCGTTTTCTCACCTCAGCCAGGACGCCTGCACGGGCACACTGGCGCTTGAATCTTCTCAGAGCGCTCTCCAGGGATTCGTTTTCCCTAATACGGACTTCAGACACTTGTATCCCTCCCCTCCGCTCATCTCACGCCCCTCAGGGGCGAACAAGAGTTATTATACTTCTTTTCTGTTTACGCGTCAACAACAAATTTGCCGCCAGGCGCGTATTTTCAGAACGTTCACAAATTCAGCTCATCTTATCGGCCAGCTTTGCGCCGCCAAGCAGATGAATGTGCAGATGCTGCACGCTCTGGCACGCGTCCGCGCCGCAGTTGGAAACCACGCGGTAGCCGGACTTGTCCAGCCCCAGGCGCTTTGCAACGTGCGACGCCGTGCGCAGCAGACGCGCCAGCAGCGCTTCGGACATATCGTCAGCCTCGTTCAGGTTGGCAAAATGCTCTTTGGGCACGATCAGCACATGCACGGGCGCCTGCGGGTTCAGGTCGTTGAAAGCGATCACTTCGTCGTCTTCGTAAACCTTGTTGGAAGGAATTTCGCCGCGTGCAATTTTGCAGAAGATGCAATCCTCCATTCCGGTTTCACCTCACTTCCGTGGGAAGCTCTTCCAACCTATCTAACGGATGGAAGCGGGGTTTTCTTCCCGAAAAATTTCCCCGCGCGCAAAGTCGCCGCAATTTTCGAAGAGGGTCACGTTTTCCAGCGCGCCGGGCGCGCCTTCGGCCACCACGCGGACGTATTCGCGCGTGTAGCCCTCCGCGCCGCCCTCGCACGGCTGCTCGAAAAGCACCTGCTCCGTCCGCCCGACGAACCGGGCGATGTACGCGCGCTCCATCTCGCGCCCCAGCGCGATCAGTTCCGCCGCGCGCGCCTCGCGCAGCGCCTTCGGCACGCTGCCCGGCATCGTAACTGCACGCGTCCCTTCGCGCTCAGAGTAGGGGAAGACGTGAATGCGCGCATAGCCCACGCGCGCCAGGAACGCCTTCGTCTCCTCAAATTCCGCGTCCGTCTCGCCCGGGAAGCCGGTCATCACGTCCGTCTGGAACGCCGCGTCCGGCCAGACCGAGCGAATCTTCTCGACGGCCTGCATGTACTGCGCCGTGTCGTAGCGCCGGCCCATGCGCTGCAAAACCGTGTCGCTGCCCGATTGCAGCGCCAGCATGAAGTGCGGGCAGATTTTCGGCATCGCGCGCAGGCGCGCTATAAATTCGTCCGTCACCACCGTCGGCTCCAGCGACCCGATGCGGATGCGCTCCACCCCCGGCGCGCAGTGGATGCACTCCAGCGCGTCGGCCAGCGTCGCATGCTCGTCCAGATCAAGTCCGTAGCTCGTCAGGTGAATGCCCGTCGCCACGATTTCGCGATAGCCCGCCTCGCCCAGCCGCGCCGCTTCCGCGCGGATCTCGTCCAGCGGCCGCGAGCGCAGCGGCCCGCGCACGCTCGGGATGATGCAGTACGCGCAGAAATTGCGGCAACCCTCCTGGATTTTCAGCGTCGCGCGCGTGTGACCGTCGCTGCCGCGCACGGTCAGCTTTTCAAACGGCACCTTGCCCGCCAGCTTTTCCACAGCAATGAGCGGCTTTTCCGCTGCGAGCGCCCGCCGCAGCAGCTCCGCGATTTCGCCGCGCCGCTGCGTGCCCAGCACCAGCCGCACGCCCGGCAGAAGCAGCTTGTCCGCCTCGCGCTGCGCAAGACAGCCCGTCACGACGATCGCCGCCTCCGGGTTCTGCTTGTGCGCCCGGCGAATCATCTGGCGCGATTTTTTATCGCCCGTCCCCGTGACCGTACACGTGTTGACGACGTAAACGTCCGCCAAATCCGAAAAAGCGACGGATTCATATCCGTCGTCCCGCAGTCTTTCCAGCATCGCCTGGCTGTCGTATTGATTCACCTTGCAGCCCAGCGTACAAAACGCAACCTTCGGCATAAACTCTACAACCTCACAAAAAAGTAACGCCACGAAAGGGAACGCCAAGGGGGCTCCGCCCCCTTGGAACCCCCGGCAGGAGGCAGTGCCTCCTGCACCTCCACTTTTTCCCGCGTTTCACGCGGGAAAGGGGGAAACAAACAGGATGCGCTTAAAAGCGGTTTTCTTGAATGGGGTCTGGGGAAAACTTCTTTTTCCTAAAAGAAGTTTTCCTCAGC
>CAKTTL010000159.1 GCA_934615235.1 uncultured Clostridia bacterium | reverse complement strand
CAGGGGGAAAACCCTTTCCTTTTGAGGAAAAGGAAAGAGTTTTCCCCCTGGACCCCCTTTCGGAAAGGAAAACTGCTTTTTAAGCCGTCCGCCCCTCGAAGGGAGGGGCGGGCGGCTTATGCAGCTTTGCGAAAAAAGCGCCGGGCGTCAGCCCGGCGAAGCGGCTTTCTTTGGAGGGGAGCTCGAGGGGAACCTTTCTTTCGCAGAAAGAAAGGTTCCCCTCGAACGTTCCCTATGTTGATATTTCCGCTCTTATGCGATACAATACGAGCGGGAATTTAACGAAGGAGTTTATGCATATGAGAAGGAAGATTGTTTTAATCGGCGCGGGCATGATGGGCACGGCGCTGACGCTGCCAGCCTCGGCGAACGGGAACGTGGTGCACGTAGTCGGCACGCCGCTGGATCGCGAGATCATCGAGCATGCGAAGAAAACGCATCGCCAGCGCACGATGGACCGCAAGCTGCCGGACACGAACGTGTATTACCAGATCGAAGAACTGGACAAGGCGCTGGAAGGCGCGGACTTTGTCATCTCCGGCGTAAGCAGTTTCGGGGTGGACTGGCTGCTTGCTGAAGCGCTGCCGCACGTACCGGAGAACGTGCCGGTGCTGTCGGTCACGAAAGGGCTTGTCGACGACAAAGACGGCAACCTTGAGACCATCCCGGCGTATCTCAAGCGCAAATGCGGTCGGCCGCTGAACATCTGCGCGATTGGCGGGCCGTGCACGGCGTACGAGCTGGCTGATCTGCGGCAGAGCTGCGTCACTTTCTGCGGCGAGGATATGGCGACGCTTGAAATGATGAAGGCGGCGATGGAAACCGATTATTATCACGTCACGCTTTCCACCGACGTGACGGGCGTGGAATGCGCCGTCGCGATGAAGAACGCCTACGCGCTGGCCGTCACCTCGGCCGTGGGCGCGCTGGAAGCGCAGGAAGGCGTCGGCTGTCACGAAGCGTACAACCCGCAGGCGGGCATCTTCGGCCAGTCTGTGCGTGAGATGAGCCGCATGCTGGCGCTGCTGGGCGGCAGGCCGGAAAACATCATGCTTGCCGCGGGCGACCTGTACGTGACCGTTTACGGCGGCCGCACGCGCATGCTGGGCAAGCTGCTTGGCCGCGGCATGACCATTGAAGAAGCGCTGAAAGAGCTTTCCGGCGTGACGCTCGAGTCCGTCTCGATCGCGACGCGCACGGTGCGGGCGCTCCGTGTCCGCGCTTCGCGCGGCGAAATCGACCCGAAAGATTTCCCGATTCTGATGCACATCGGCGACGTGCTGGACGGCAAGTGCAAGCTGTCCATGCCCTGGAAAAGCTTTCAGTGAGGCGGGGGAGCAAAGATGAAAATTCTTCTGATCTGCGATGATTTTTATCATCCCGGCGAGGTCGTCAGCCGCGGGCTGCAATATCTGAGCGAATACGGCCACACGGTCGATACCGTGACGGACAAGACGGCGATAAAGCCCGAAACGCTCGGCGCGTACGACGCGGTCGTCATTGCAAAGGGCAACCGGCTGACGGAGGACAACGAGCCCTGGTTCGAGCCGGGCGTGCCTGTGGACGAGGACGGCTATCGCCGGTATATCGAAGCGGGCGGCGCGCTGCTCATGCTCCATTCCGGCACGACCTTCCGCCGCGAAAGCTGCCCGAAGATGACCGCGCTGATGGGGCTGCGGTTTCTGGGGCATCCGGCGCAGTGTCCCGTGCGCGTACACGTGGCCGATCCTGCGCACCCCATCGCCGAAGGCGTGGAGGATTTTACGCTGGAAGTGGACGAGCACTATCAGCTGGAGCTGCTGGACGAGCGGAGCCACATCGTTTTTGAAACCGTCAGCGACGCGGGCACGCAGCCCGGCGGACTGACGCGCGAAATCGGCGCGGGCAGGATGTGCGTGCTCACGCCCGGCCACAACGATTCCGTTTTCGAAAACCCCGGCTATCGCAAAATTATCGCCAACGCCCTTGAATGGATTACCGGAAAAAGATAAAGCAAAGGAGAAATACCATGAACGACGCGTGGAAGGATACCAGCCTGTCCCCCGAGGAGCGGACGAGAATTCTTGTTGACCAGATGACGCTCGAAGAAAAGGTCAGCCAGATGACCTATTATTCTTCAGCGCTGCCGCGCTTTGGCATTTACGAATACAACTGGTGGAACGAATGTCTGCACGGCGTGGGACGCGCCGGCGCGGCCACGATGTTCCCGCAGCCGATCGGCATGGCGTGCAGTTTCGACACGGAACGGCTCAGGGAAGTCGCCGGGATTATCGCCGAGGAAGCGCGCATCAAGCATCATGCCGCCGATGAGATGGGCGATCACGCCATCTACAAGGGGCTGACCATGTGGACGCCCAACATCAACATCTTCCGCGATCCGCGCTGGGGCCGCGGCCATGAGACCTACGGCGAGGATCCGTTCCTGACGGCGCGCATGGGCGTGGCGTTCATCGAAGGCCTGCAGGGC
This sequence comes from uncultured Clostridia bacterium, assembly GCA_934615235.1. Classification (GTDB taxonomy): domain Bacteria; phylum Bacillota; class Clostridia; order Christensenellales; family Aristaeellaceae; genus Aphodomonas. Next base: position 2,002 of record CAKTTL010000159.1, on the reverse strand, counting down.
GACGATCCGGAGCATCTCAAGTGCGTCGCCACGGCCAAGCATTACGCCGTGCACAGCGGCCCGGAAAACGATCGGCATACCTTCGACGCGCGGCCTTCCAAGCGCGATCTGACGCTGACGTATCTGCCGGCGTTCAAGGCGGCCGTTGAGGAAGCGAACGTCCAGTCCGTCATGGGCGCGTATAACCGCGTCGACGGCGAAGCCTCCTGCGCCTCGAAGATGCTGCTGGAGGACAAACTGCGCAGGGAATGGAAGTTCGACGGTTACGTCGTCAGCGACTGCGGCGCGATCGAGGATATTTACGAGAACCACAAGATCGTCTCCACGCCCGCGGAAGCGGCCGCGCTGAGCGTCAACAACGGCTGCGACCTGTGCTGCGGCCGCGTCTTCCCGCATCTGCTCGAGGCGGTGGAGCAGGGGCTGATCAGCGAGGAGACCATCACGCAGTCGGCTTACCGGCTGCTGCTGGCCCGCATGAAGCTGGGCATGTTCGACAAGGAGCAGCCCTGGGCCAAGGTGCCTTACGAGAAGAACGACTGCGCCGAGCATCACGAGAAATCGCTCCGCATGGCGGAGGAATCGATGGTGCTGCTCAAGAACGACGGCATCCTGCCGCTCAAGCTCGACGGCGTGCGCACCATCGCCGTCATCGGTCCCAACGCCGACAGCCGCGACGCGCTCAAGGGCAACTATTGCGGTACGCCCTCGGAAACCTATACCATCCTGGAGGGCCTGCGTCAGGCGCTGCCGGGCGTGCGGCTCATTCTGGCCGAAGGATGCAGCCTTGTCGGCGGATCGGACGAAGCGTTCTGGGGCGAAACCTCCACCTACCGCATCGCCGAGGCGCTCAAGGCGGCGCAGGTCGCCGATCTGTGCATTGTCGTCACCGGCCTGAACGGCGATAAGGAAGGCGAAGAGGGCTACGGTTCCGGCGACCGCACGACGATGCTGCTGCCCGAAAGCCAGCGCGATCTGCTCGATGCGCTCAGCACCGTCGACAAGCCCATGGTGCTCGTGAACATGACCGGCTCGGCTACTGTTTTCCCGCATGAGGAAAAATACGGCGCGATTCTGCAGGCGTGGTATCCCGGCCAGATGGGCGGCATCGCCGTCGCCAACCTGCTGCTGGGCAAGGCCAGTCCCTGCGGCAAGCTGCCCGTCACCTTCTATCGGGATATGGATCAGGTGCCGGACTTTAAGGATTATTCCATGCGCGGCCGCACCTATCGCTACCTTGCCGACAAGCCCGCCTATCCCTTCGGCTACGGCCTGTCCTACGCGAAGTTCGCCTATTCCGACCTCGCCGTTACGCCTGATGGCGACGGTCTGAAGGTCGAAGTGACCGTTAAGAATTGCGGCGATATCGCCGCCAAGGAGATCACCGAGGTCTACGTTCGCCTCGACGAACCCGAGTTCGAGTCGCCCCTGCGCCAGCTGGCTGTGTTCACCATTACGTCTCTGGCCGCGGGCGAAGAAAAGCGCCTCGCTCTTCACGTCCGCGCCGAGCATCTTTGCGTCTGCAACGACGACGGCGTGCTCGTCCGCCACAACGGCCCCGTCACCGTATATGCCGGCGGCTCTCAACCCGACGCGCGCTCCGAAGAACTGACTGGCGAAAAGCCGCTGAGCGCGAGAGTGTGAGTTAGGAGGGGGGGAGACGCTGGGGGAAAACCCTTCTTTCAGGAGAAAGAAGGGTCTTCCCCCAGACCCCCTTTCCGAAGAAAGCCGATTTTACGCCGTCCGCCCCTCGAAGGGAGGGGCGGGCGGCTTATGTATATCTGCGAAAAAAAGCGCCGGGCGCCAGCCCGGCGAAGCGGCTTTCCTGTAATGGGAGGAACGTCAGGGGGAAAACCCTTTCCTTTTGAGGAAAAAGAAAGGGTTTTCCCCCGGCCCCCCTTTCGGAAAGGAAAACTGCTTTTACGCCGTCCGCCCCTCGAAGGGAGGGGCGGGCGGCTTATGTATATCTGCGAAAAAAAGCGCCGGGCGGCAGCACGGCGAAGCG
>CAKTTL010000158.1 GCA_934615235.1 uncultured Clostridia bacterium | reverse complement strand
AATTCCGTCTGCACGTTGCAGGTGAAACGATACGCGCGGCCGTCAAACGCGCTCTGCGCGTCATACACCCGCGTTACGTTGCGCGTATCGGCGATGCGCTCGGTGACGAGCAGATCCATCAGCTCCTTCTGCGCCTGCGTGCAGGGGCGGCCGAGCATCTGCTGATAGAGCGGCAGGCCGTCCGCCGGGCGCTCCCACCACTCGCCGCGCAGCAGCCGAAGCCGCGTTTCAATCGCCTGGCGAACCGCTTCCACGCCCTGCGCGAACGATTCCGCGCCGCAGCCGAAGGTCATGTCGCCGTTCGCGTCCAGGCGGCGGTATTTCGTCATCTTCGTCGCCTCCTAGTACCATTTCTCCACGGGCGCGTTCGCCCCCGCGTGCGCGTGATCCTGGAATTCCTTATCGTTAATCTTGAACGCTGCGGTTTCGATTTCCACGCCCGTCTCGCTTTGCAGCTTCGTTTCCTTTGTTTCGGCCATAAATACGTCGCCGTAGAATTTGTGTTCGCTGCCGGGCTTCCCCTCGCTGCCGCCCTTTCCCGCCGTCAGGCTCCCGGTGATCACACAGTCGCCGGCGATCGTCACCGTGCCGCTGCCGACCTCGATATAGCAGCCGCCCGAATCCTTCGTCAGCCGCGCGCCGTTTTTCGGCCATTTGGCCTTGATCCTGCGCGGCTGCGACCATGGGCCGATCAGCGCGACGCCGTCGGAATAATCGTGGCTGCGGCTTTCGGCCTGGCTCTGCACCCCGCCCGACTGCCACCAGCCGTCGATGCAGCGATCGCAGAAGACGACGAGGCATTCGTCGCCCTTTTGGATGGGGAAAAGCAGGCTCCACCCGCCCGCGCGCGGGAAGAAGATGGGCACGTTCTGCAGGACGGGAATTTCCTTTTCCGTGTATCCCTCGCCCGTTTCGTCGCGCACCTTTTCGCGCACGGCCAGCCGGACGGAAACGGTCTGCTCGTTTTCGTCGAACGCCTCGATAACGCCGGGCAGGGCGCAGTGAATCTTATCGCCCGTCTCGTCGTCGCGGCTCTCTGTCGCGGCGGCGTTTTCGGCTTCGATTTCGCAATACCACTCCTCCCCGCGCGTATCGCCCCGATAGTTGATGCGGCTGATGCGGTAAACGCCGTCCGTCGGCAGGGCGGAAAGCTCCGTCCCCCGGCGCGCTTCCTGCGGGACGACGTATTCGCTGTCGATGCGCACGCGCGCATTCAGCTTCAGGCACGGGTTGAGCAGGCATTTCGCGCTCACGCCGTAATCCGTCTGCTCGGGCGTGCCGATGAGACCGGTATCGGGCCGCAGATCGGCGCAGAGCGCCGCGCTGGCAAACGAGGCCGAGACGATATTCGCGACGCCGTTTTCGACGTACAGCTTGCCGCCCGCCGTCACCGCCGCCTGATGAAGATAATCGCGGTTCATCCCGAAGAGCGTCTTCGCGCGCGGCAGGCTGCCCGGCGCAAGTTCCAGCTGACCGGCGCTTGCGCCGGAAAGGCAGGCGGAAACCACATCCTCCTGCGTGGCGCCGCGGGCGAGCGTCGTGGCGACGAACGCGCTGGTGAGCAGGTGATCGCCGTCCTGACAGACGAGGCGGAGGTATTTATCCGTGCCGTCTTCGCGCCCACGCGCCCACTGGATGATTTCGCCGCTGAAAATCAGGCCGAAAGCGGCGTTTTCGTAGCCCGCCTCGACCGTCACGCTCGCGCCGTTTTCGAGGATGCTCTTCTCGCTCACGCCGGAAAGGTTGTAAATCGTGACGACGGAATAGTTCGGCTCCTCGTCGAGGTTTTTATAAATTTCAAACCTGCAGCGCAGCTGCGATACGTCCAGCGCCCTGCCGCCCGCGCGGCTGTGCACGAGGACGCGATAGCGCCTGTCCCACTGCGTCATGCTCATCCCTCCCAGCAAAGTTCAAAATCCGTCCCCAGCGCGGTTTCGCCGGGGCGGTCGCGCGCAAGCCCGTCGCTCACCGGCACGCACGCGGCGCGGCCGATTGCCAGGTATGAAAGCTGGCGCAGCAAATCCATCGCCGCGCCTTCGCCGCAGACGAGCGGCACGCCGGTCAGCAGCGTTTCGCCCGTTTCCGCGCGGGCGACGTCCATCGTCCAGTATTCGCCGATGGGATTGAAGCGGAAGAAAAAGGCGAGCATCTTCCGCTCGCCCGCGATGGTGAGAAGCGCGTTCTTCCGGCAGTTCGGCGAAGAATCGGTTGGAATCATCTGCCAGGCCATTTACCGTTCACCTCGCTGTCCGGCAAGCCGCAGAAGCGCTTCGATGTGCGTGCCCTCCGGCACGTCGCAGGCCGCCTGCGTGCCGCCGTAAGATTCGTAAACATAGCCGCCGTAGCGGCTGCCGCCGTCCGCGCCGGTTTCATAGGTGATCTTGGAGGACGAGGCCGTCTGCTGCACGCTTACCTCGGCCACCTGTACCATGTTGAGCCGCTTGAGCGTGATTTCCGCGCGGAGCGCGTTCATGCTGTCGGCCGTCTCCTCGGCGGAGACGGTCTGGATGAGCATGTTCGAATACGTCTCCAGCCGCGTGACAAGCGTGAGCGGCCTGCGCGCGCGGGCAAGCTCCAGCAGCTTTTGATACGCCGAAACGGACCGCTCGCCGCTTTCCCCGGCAAGGGTGCCCGCGGCGGTCATCGCGTCGGACATGCCGACGGAGAGCGTCACCGTTTCCGGCTGCAGATACGCGTGATCCGCCACCGCCGCGCCAGACTGCACCGGGTGATCGGTCACGGAAAGCGAAAGCTCGTGCGCGGCGGAAAACACCGCGTCGAACAGATACCGGTTCCCGTCCGCGTCGATAAGCATCGTTCTTTCGCTCATACTCGAACCCTCCCGCGCAGGTTATGCGCCAGCCGGCGCTCGAGCGTGCGGCTGACCGCCCCGGCCGTGGCCGCCGCGTCGGAGCCGTAAACCTGCAGGGTGATCGGGGCTTCGACGCGGGTGGTCGTGTTGTTCGTCGTGACGGGCGCGCCCTGCGCGTCCTGCCGCGACTGCGCGGCGTATGCGGGCAGCGCGTGCGGCGCGGCCGCGCCCAGTTCGTTCATCGCCGCGCGCAGAAGCGGCGCGGCCCGCTGCGGCTTTTCCACGGGAATGACGTATTCCCGCGCGCCGCCCTCGGCGATCGTCGTCAGCGCGGGGCGGTCGTACACGCCGCCGTCCGCGTTCTGCAGGACGGTCGTTTTCCCGTTGCCCGCGGCGGCGGAGCCGATCTGGCCGGCGGCGGCCGCCGCTCCCTGTACGGCGGCAAGGATCTGCTGCGCCTGCGCCGCAATCGCCGCGACCGCCGGCGCGAACGCCGCGGACGCGTTCGCCGCCGCCCGCGCGAAAATCGCGCCGATTCGCGCGGGGAAGCCGTTGAACGCCGCGGACGCATCCCGCGCGCTCTGCGCCATCAGCATCCTGAGCGCCGCGGCGAACGCGCCGCCGCTCTCCCGCGCCCCCTGCGCCGACAGCGCCGGGATTTCGATTTTCTCCAGCCCCTGCGCCGCGGTTTTCGCGTTTTCCAGCGCCGCGCGGAACGCGTCCAGCCCGCGCTCGTCCACCTCGAAGCCGAGACCTACCAGATACTCGCGGATATAACCGCCCTCAGCCATTCGCATCCCTCCCCGCTTCCAGCGCCCGGCGCGCGTTTTCGGCCTGCACCTGCATCAGCTCATGCGCGTCCGCAAGGTCCGAAAACGTGTAGGTGCCGTCGTACAGCTCCCGCTGCCGCCACAGCCCCGCCGCCACCGGCGCAAACAGATAGCCGTCCAGGTTCACCGTCCCGGCCGGCTCGTAGTCGAAAACAGCGCGCCGCGCAAAATCGACGCGCTTTCGCCGAAAAAATCGCCGATCCCCCATTTGAGCGCCTCGGCGCAGAGCGCCAGCGCCGTCACCGGATCGTGCGCCAGCTCGGCCACGCCGTAGTTGCCCGCCGCATCCACGCACGCCGCCCAGCCGAGCTTCTTTTTCTTGCAGCAGAAGCGCAGGCACTTCGTCACCAGCGCCTCGACTTCCTCGTCGGTCAGGCTGGATACGGCCGCGCAGAGCGCGGTCAGAATTTCCTCGCCGCCGCCCGTCAGCTTTTCCGCCACGGGCGTCAGCTTCGCCAGCGTCAGCCGCGCCAGCTGCAGCCCCGGCACGGGGGCGAATTTCTCAATCCGGTATTCTTCGCCCCCGATTTGCACATACTTGAAAACTTCTTCCGCCATGGTCAGCCCTCGATACAGCCGCAAAGCAGCGTCCACGTAACGGTCTGCCCCGCCTGCTGGAAGCTTTCGTCGGGCAGCTTTTTCACGCACGCGTTCGAAAACGCCACGCTGTCGCCCGTCACCGGGTTTTCCAGCAGCCCCGAAAAAGCCGCCCACTCCGACGTATCCGCCGAAAGCAGCGTCCGGAACGCGTTCTTGAGCCACTTGTGCGCGGCGCTCGTCTGCTGCAGGGTGAAGCTCAGTTCGCCGTTCTTCGCGCCGATCTTCGTCGTCATTACCGATCCGTCGTGCGCCACGTCCTGACGGCTTGCGTCCTGCGCCCGCGTCACCGCGATCTGCCCGACGCCCTGCCCCGTCATCACGCACTGCCCCAGCGACGGATGCTCCAGCACCAGAGAAACGTCCGAAAACGAATAGGATGTAAACATGAGAGAACCTCCTTTTTTTGCGGGGGAACCCTTCCTTTAGGAAAAGGAAGGGTTCCCCCGCGCCCCCTCCGAAGGAAACCTGCTTTGCGCCGTCCGCCCCGCTAGGGGCGGGGCGGGCGGCGCGGGG
>CAKTTL010000157.1 GCA_934615235.1 uncultured Clostridia bacterium | reverse complement strand
CCGAAACATATACCATTCCTCAAGGAATTCTAAGCATTGGAGACTCTGCTTTTTGGGATTGTGGTAGCCTGACCAGCGTCACCATTCCAGACAGCGTTACCAGTATTGGAGACGCTGCTTTTTGGGATTGTGATAGCCTGACCAGCATCACCATTCCGGACAGCGTTACCAGTATTGGAGACGAGGCTTTTTGGGGTTGTTATAGTCTGACCAGCGTCACCATTCCGGGCAGCGTAACCAGCATTGGAGACTCTGCTTTTTCGGTTTGTTATAGCCTGACCAGCATCACCATTCCAGACAGCGTTACCAGCATTGGAGACTCTGCTTTTTGGGGTTGTGGTAGCCTGACCAGCGTCACCATTCCAGACAGCGTTGCCAGCATTGGAGACTCTGCTTTCTATCGGTGCAGAAATCTGACCAGCGTCACCATTCCGGGCAGCGTAACCAGCATTGGAGACGATGCTTTCTTTGACTGCCCCGACACACTTCAATTGATTGTCGATCGTGATTCGTATGCGAAAGAATACGCCAAAGAGAATAATTTGTCGTATAATTATCCTGATGCACTCGATTGGCTAGCCCCATAGACTCCTGGTACGGACTCCGGCGCTCATATATTCCCATCCGGAAGCAAAAACGGAACCCCCGGCGCATCGGGGATTCCGTTTTTTCGTATCCTTTTGCTTTACAGCACCAGCGCCGTCAAATACGCCGCGATACAGGCCGCGGCGGCAACGACGATCAGGGATTTCTTCTTCAGCGCCAGCAGCATGGCGACGGCGAAACCTGCGACGGCGGAAGGGACGCTGCCGGTCGAGGTGAAGACGGACGGAATGGTCATGGCCGTCAGGACGGCGTAGGGCGCATAGGAGAGGAAACTGCGCGCAAAGCGCGAGGTGATTTTCCGGCGGAAAACGACGAACGGCAGCATGCGAATCAGGTACGTCGTCAGGGCCATTACGGCCATCAGCAGCAGCGTATGTTTCATGCTTTCTCCTCCTCGTCCTCCGGCAGCGGATGCAGCCACGCCGCGGCGCTCGCCGCCGCGCACGCGCAGATTACCACCGCAAACCCCTGCGAAATGCCCGCAAATACGGGAATATACGTCAGGCAGCAGCTGAGGAAAGCCGCGCCCAGCGCGGCAATGAGCGCGCCGCGATCCTGCGTTGCAGGCGGCACGACAACGGCGATGAACATGCCGTACAGCGCAATGCCCAACGCCGCCTTGATCGCCTCAGGCAGGATATTGCCCGCCGCCGCGCCCAGCAGCGTTCCGCCCGTCCAGCCCAGAAACGGCATGACGATCAGCCCGAAAAGATACTTTGCCCCGAACGTTCCCGTCTGCGAAGCGGCGACGGCGAAGATTTCGTCCGTAATGCCAAACGCCGCCAGCGCGCGCTCGAGCGGCGTGAAACGCTCATCCGCCTTTTGCGAGAGCGAAATGGCCATCAGCGCATAGCGCATGTTGATGACGAACTGCGTTACGATCATCTCCACCACCGCGCCGCCGGCGGCGATAATGGAAAGCCCGGCCAGCTGGCCGGCGCTTGTCAGGTTCGTCGCGGAAATGAGCACCGCCGTCCAGACGGGCAGCCCCGCCCGAACCGCCAGCAGCCCAAAGCTGAACGACACGGAAAGATATCCCAACCCGATCGGCACGCCGTCGCGCACGCCCCGGGCAAACCCCAATTCTTTGTTCATACTCCCGCTTCTCCTCGTCTCTCGTCCTGCCCCGTCCGTCCCCAGCCCCGCGCCCGCAGGCGCAAGCGGTTTCCTTCGGAGGGGGTCCAGGGGGAACCCTTCCTTTTCCTAAAGGAAGGGTTCCCCCTGGTCACCACCTGGCCGTCAGTTCGCCCGGCAGAATTTCGATCTCGGCGCGGTTCATGGGGATGATCTCGCCGTCGACGTTGACGCGCATGCCTTCGCAGGCAATTTCGAGCCTGCGGCAGGTGCGGGCGACAGCGCCGGGGATTTTGAGAACCCTGCCCTTGAGAAGCTTGAACAGCTGGAAGGGCATTTTCCAGTTGGGCAGATCGTCGATTGCGACGACGGTAAGCAGCCCGTCGTCCGGCTCGGCCATGGGCACCATGGGGATGCCGCCGCCGATGTAGCGGCCGTTGCCGGCGCAAATGACGAGCATCTTTTTTACGAACGAATCGCCGTCGATGGTGACGCGCATTTCCCGGCCGCGGTAGGAGACGATGGTGCATAACACGCCCCAGAGATAGGGCAGCAGGCCGCGGACGAATTTCTTCGCCTTCTCGGCGTGGTCGAGCACGCACACGTCGAACCCTGTGCCCGCAACGTTGAGCGAAAGGCTGCCGTTGACAGCCATCGCGTCCAGCGCGCGCGGCGCGCGCTCAAGCTGATAGGCCAGCGCTTCCCGCGGATCCTTGGGGATGCCGAGAGTCTTGATTACGTCGTTGCCCGTGCCGGCCGGAATGATCCCCAGCGCCGCGCCCGTGCCGCGCAGCCCGCGCGCGACCTCCAGCACCGTTCCGTCGCCGCCGACGGCGTATACGGTTTCCGCGCCCTGCGCGGCCGCCTGACGCGCGAGATCCTCTCCCTCGCCGGCATGCGTGGTGAAGAGCGTGATAAAATCCGCCTTTTTTTCTTCGAGAATAGAAACGATTTCGCGGCCGACGCGCTCGGCGTGACCGGTGCCCGCTGTGGGATTGATGACCAGTGCAATCATGATTTTCTCCGTCCCTGCCCGGCGTGGTTTGACAAACGCCTTATATGCCATTATGATATGTTCTTATTATAGGAGAATCGGGGGAAGGTTGCAAGTGACAGATTCAACGAACCGGGAAAAGGTTTTGCAGGCGCTGCGGCAGTGGGGCATCCCCTTTGCGCTCTACGAACACCCGCCCGTCCACACGATGGACGACTGCTTCCTCACCGAAGGCGTCGACTGGACGAAAACGGAAATGCCCAAGAACATTTTCCTCTGCAACCGGCAGAAGACGGCGTTTTATCTCATGCTCCTGCGGCACGACGTGCCCTTCCGCACGGGCACAGTGAGCAAGGCGCTGGGCGTTTCGCGCCTGAGCTTTGCGCCGGACGAGCTGCTGCCGGAAATGCTCGGCCTGCGCGCGGGAGCGGTCAGCCCGCTGGGGCTTGTTCACGATCCGGAGAAAAAGGTGACGCTGGTGATCGACCGCGCTCTGCGCGGTTATGAATACCTCGGCTTCCATCCATGCGAAAACACGGCGACCGTCGTCCTGCGCGGGGAGGATTTTTTCAACGGCTTCCTGCCGAAGCTCGGACGCGTACCGGTTGAGCTCGAGCAGGTTATATAACTTTGAGGCCGCAATGCGGCCTTTTTTTGCGTTGCCCGTCCGCCGCGGACGTGGTACAATAAAAGCAAATAAACAGGGAGGTTCGAAAACCATGAAACAGTTTATGGACAAAGACTTTCTGCTGAAGACGGAAACGGCGCGGACGCTGTATCACGAGATCGCGGCCGACCTGCCCATCTGCGATTTCCACTGCCACATCCCGGCGCAGCAGATCGCCGAAAACAAGCCCTTCACCTCCATCACCGAGGTCTGGCTGGGGGGCGATCACTATAAGTGGCGCGCCGAGCGCATCGCGGGCGTGCCGGAAGAAAAGATCACCGGAGACGCTTCGGCGGAAGAAAAATTCATGGTCTGGGCCGAAACGATGCCCAAGCTGATCGGCAACCCGCTTTATCACTGGACGCATCTGGAGCTGCAGCGCTATTTCGGCATCGAAAAGCCGCTCACCCCGGAAACCGCCCGCGAAATTTACGACGAATGCAACGAGAAAATCACCAAGCTGCGCCCGCAGGACCTGATCCGCATGTCCAACGTCAAGCTCGTCTGCACCACGGACGATCCGGTCGACACGCTGGAATGGCATCGCGCGCTGCGCGAACACAACGAATCCGGCGCGCAGATCCTGCCCGCCTGGCGTCCGGACAAGGCGCTGAAGCTGACCGCGCCGACCTTCCTGCCCTGGCTGAGCCAGCTGGCGGAGCTGAGCGGCGAGGAAATCGAAACCTTCGCAGCCCTCAAGGACGCGATTTTCAAGCGCCTGCGCTTCTTCCATGAGAACGGCTGCCGCCTGTGCGACCACGGCCTCGACACGCTGCCCGCCGGCCCGCTCAACGAGGAGCTCGCCGCTGAAGCGTTCGCCAACCGCCTGGCCGACAAGGAAGTTACGCCGGAAATGGAAGACGCGTACCGCTTCGCGCTGCTGGTCTGGCTTTCGGGCGAATACAGCCGTCTGGGCTGGACGATGCAGCTGCACATCGGCGCGGAGCGCAACATGAACACGCAGATGGTCGACAAGCTCGGCCCGGACACCGGCTACGACGGCATCGGCGACGAGTGCATCGCCCATAAGCTGACCGTGCTGATGCAGGCGATGATGGCCGAAGGCCCGCTGCCCAAGACGCTGCTGTTCACCCTCAACGACAAGGACAACTACACCCTCGGCGCGCTGGCCGGCGCGATGCAGCGCACGGGCGTGCCCGCGCTGGTCAATCAGGGACCCGCGTGGTGGTATCACGATCAGAAGGTCGGCATGGAAAAGCACATGAAGAACCTCGCGGCCGTCACGCCGCTGAGCGAGTTCGTCGGCATGACGACGGACAGCCGCAGCCTGCTGAGCTACACGCGGCATGAGTATTTCCGCCGCATCCTGTGCAACGTCCTGGGCCAGTGGGTCGAAGACGGCGAATATCCTTACGACCGCGCGGCGCTGGAAATGATCATCCGGAAGATCTGTTTCGAAAACGCGTACGATCTGTTCAAGGACGTGCGGTAAAAAACAGAGGAACAGTTTGAAGGCGGCTCCGCTGCGCGCGGAGCCGCCTTTTCTGTAGGTGTATCTGAAAAAAGAAGAGGCGACAGCACG
>CAKTTL010000156.1 GCA_934615235.1 uncultured Clostridia bacterium | reverse complement strand
CCGAACCAGTCCGGCCAGCCGGGGGGCGGGGGATACTGTCCGGCGCGCTGGAGCAGGTCGGCGCGGTTGAGCGCCGCGGCGTGAACCTTTACCAGCACCTGATCCGGCGCAAGCGAAGGATTTGGAACCTCCGCGTAGTGAAGATGACCGTCCGTTCCGTTTAGAACTGCAAACATTGAATTTTCACCTCTTTCATAACTGCTTCAACAAAATATATAACAGCTTTTGTGATGATAATTATAACGGGCGCGATATGTGGGAGCAATGCATAAAACAATGCAGTTTTTAACATAAACGATGGAAACTTCGGCGCGAACCGGCGAATTTATCTTGATAATTTATCCTGATTGATATATAGTAAGAATATGGAGGGGCGGAATGGACGATTACAGGCAGATTTCCGTCTCGCGGATTGACGACGCGATGACGGTATATAACGAGGAAAACAAGGTCTGGCAGATTGTGCAGCGTGCCTGGTACGGGCTTTCCTTTTGCCGTTCGGGCGAATTGACGTATACGCATAATGGGAAAAGCTACACATCCAAGCCCGGTACGGCTGTTTTTCTGCCGAAGGGCGGCACTTACCTGCTGACATGTATAGAACCGGGCGAGTTTCCGCTGATTAATTTCCAGCTGGAAGGCGAAGTGATGCCGGATTCGCTTCTATCCATTCCCGTGCCGGATGGAAGCACATGGGAAAGCGATTACGAGGCGATGGAACAGCTGGCCAAGCGGCCGGAGCAGAACCAGTTTGCGCTGAAATCACTGCTGTACCGGATGCTCGATCAGCTGCTGGCGGATATTGATAGAATTTATATGCCGGCGGTTTTATATGCCGGTGTTAAATATTTGGAAGAAAATATTGCGGACGCGACGCTTTCCAATCGTGCAATCGCCGTCCATGCAGGCATCAGCGAGGTGTACATGCGGCAGCTGTTTGTGAAATATCTGGGGCAGTCGCCCAGACAGTATCTGCTGCAAAGGCGGCTGGATATCGCTCGAATTTTGCTCCGTAATCCGAATATCCCGATTGGCAAAGTGGCGGAAAACTGCGGGTTTTCCAGCATTTATCATTTCAGCCGCGCGTTTCATACGGCGGAGGGGTGTTCGCCTTCGGATTATCGCGCGGCGCATCCCGCACAGCTGTATTAATGCAATCCCGGCGCAAAGAAAAAGCCGGACTGTTTATCACTACAGTCCGGCTTTTTGCCGACATTACAGAACGATCTCGTAATAAAGATAATCCCCGCAAAACGCGCTTTGGGTATTGTTTTGCTTCCTGTCGTACAGTTTGAATCCGACGCTTTCGTAATTTCTGGGCGCAACGAGGTTGTTGTTCGTACATACGATGATTCGTTTCAGCCCGTCGTATTCCCTGATTCGCCGAATCGCCTCCGCCAGCTGCAAATGACCGTACCCGCGCTGTTTATAAGCCGAGCGGATTCCGTTATGCCCGATTTCAACAGATTCGGGCCGCTGACGCGGATCCCACGTTACAAACCCGATTGGAAAACCGTCCAGGCAGGTGACAAGGCCGTATCGCTCCGCGATTTCACGGTGCATGTAGAAAAAATCGTCGCTTTCGCGCCAGTTCTCATCCCAGATTTCCTTGTTGCGGGGGTCGAAGGAATATGCGTCCTGCAGAATATCGTACAGCGTGCCGCGCGGAAAATCTGTAAACTTGCGAAACTCAATCATCATCTGTGGAGCTTTTCCTTACAGCGTTTCGTAGATCTTCGTGCCCTTTTTCTTCAGCCACACCCACAGCGCGGCCGAGGCGGCGGCGGTTACCGCGAGGGCGACGCCCAGATAGGCGCTTGCGCCGATGCGCCAGCCGCGCCAGAGGAAAAGGCCGCCCAGGGCGAGCGCGTAGAACCAGCCGCCGAAGAGCGCGATCATGATGTTCATGCTCTGCTTGATCGGCGCGAGTTCGTTCGTCCAGGTAAGGTTGGGCATTTTCAGGCCCAGCGTCAGCCCGAGCACGGTGAAGAAGAACGCGTTCGCGACGGGAACCAGCAGCACGAGCGCAACCTCCGGCACGCTTTTGACAGGCAGGATAAACGTCGCGCAGGCGGCGCAGAAAAAGGCGGGAAAGACCGTGAGCAGCAGCTGAACGGACATTTTGGCGCGGAGCGCCTGCCAGGGCGTAATCGGCAGCGAATGCGAAAGCCAGAGCGTTTTCGCCTCGAGCGAGACGGACGGAACGACCATTTCGTTCATCGAGGCGATCAGGCATACGGCCGCGCAGGCCAGTACCGCCAGGCATCCGGGGCGATCGACAAAGACGGGCTGCAGCCTGGCTGCAAGCTCGCCGCCCTTCCAAAGCAGCGCGACGCCCGCAAACACGAGCATGAGCGTCCCGAAACCGCAGTTGAGGATATAGCTCGAGCTGGCGAGAAAGCGCCCCATTTCCTTGCTGAACAGCGCGCCCGGCGCGCTTCTGGGCCGGACGGCCTTTTCGCGGTAAACGGCCCGGGCCGTTTTGCCGGAGGAGGTGGCGATTTTCAGGAAGCTGCGCGCAAGCGTATACCAGGTCAGCGCCATAACGGCCAGCACGACGAGCGTCGTCAGCGCGATCGCCGGCCAATCGCCTTCGCCGACGCGGCCGAACAGATACAGCGGATAGGCAGCGCCTTTGATTTTCGCGCCGTAAACGGCGGCGTTGGCGATCAGTTCCTGAATCAGCGTCTGCGCTTTGAGGCAAAAGAAATAATACACTCCGATGAAGAGGAGGGAGACGAGCACCGTGACGAAGCTCTTGTTTTTCAGCTTCAGGCTGATTTTCGCGACCGCCCAGCCCAGCGCGCAGGAGAGGAACAGCACGATCAGCGAGACGAGCGCGACCAGCAGCAGCGAGCCGATGACCGACGAAACCGTCTGCGGCACGACGCACCAGTAAACGATCGCCGCGGGCAGGGTCGCGACGCTTGAATACATCAGCCCCATCAGGTAAACGGCCAGGAGCCGCGCGGCCATGATGGTGCTCACCGGAATCGGCATTGAAAGCAGCAGATCGTTATCCTTGGAAAGGTAAAGCGCGGAGTACGTGTTGAACACGCTTCCGAAAGCGCCGAGGAAAACGGCCAGCAGCCCCATCAGCGTAAAGTACAGCCAGCCCGTTCCGACGCTTTGCAGCGGGCCGCACAGCGCGTAGGCGAGCAGCGAAAACATGCCGCTCATCATGCCGACCATGATCAGGACGAACAGCAGAATGTAGAGAATCGTGGACGCTTTGGAGCGCTGTTTGTTCTTTTTCGAATCATAAAAATAGCTTCGAAAAATCTCCAGCATTTGCTTTTTCAGCAGCGTTTTCAGCATTTTTCGTCCTCCAGCTCCAGGAAGACCTCTTCGAGCGAATCGTCGCCCTTGACTTCCTCCATCGTGCCCGAGCGGGTCAGCTTACCGTTTTTTATGATCGCGACCTTGTCGCAGAGCTTTTCGGCGACCTCCAGCACATGGGTGGAGAAGAAGATCGCGCCGCCCTGATCGCAGATTTCGCGCATCATGCCCTTGAGCAGGTGCGAGGCCTTCGGATCGAGGCCGACGAACGGTTCGTCCATGATGATCAGCTTCGGATCGTGCATCCAGGCGGCGATAATGGCCAGCTTCTGCTTCATGCCGTGCGAATACGCGGCGACGGGCTGGGCGAGATCGTCCGTCAATTCGAACAGATCCGCGTATTTGCGGATGCGTTCCCGCCTCGTTTCGGCGGACACGCCGAAAATATCGGCGATAAAGTTCAGGTACTTGATGCCCGTCATGTAATCGTACAGGTCGGGGTTATCGGGGATATAGGCGAGCATTTTCTTGCAGGCCAGCGGGTTGCGGCGGAGGGAAACGCCGCCGATGGTGATTTCGCCCGCGTCGAATTGCAAAATGCCGACGACGGATTTGAGCGTCGTCGTCTTGCCCGCGCCGTTATGGCCGATAAAGCCGTAGATCTCGCCGGGAGCAATGTGCAGGCTCAGATCGTCGACCGCTTTCTTTTCGCCGTAGGTTTTCGTCAGATGTTCGATTTTCAGCATGTGAGTGTTCCTTTCATTTTCAGGGGCGCTTTGCGCCCGAAAGATTATTTTCCGCTTCCGTGAATGACCTGCCTGAACATTGCGTCGCGATCGAAGTCGTTTTCGACGAAGCCGGGGATTTCCTTATACGCTTTGCACAGGCTCAGGCAGAACCCGGTGAGGATCGCGCCCATCTCGTCCAGCGTGTAGGAGCAGCCGCCGGTGACGATCAGCGTACCGAGGCTGTGCACGACCAGCAGCATATCGCGAATCAGCCGGTCGGCTGCTTCGTCGCTGAGGAGATAGTTTTGCGCGACGCAATCGTGTACGAGGCCGCGCGCACGGTCGAGCGTGTTCGTCGCGCGGTTTTTGCCGACGGGCGAATCGAGAAACAGCATCCGGTACAGCTGCGGCTCGTCGGAGGCGAAATGCAGGTGCTGCATGCCGAAGCCGTAAAATGGAACGGGTTCGCGCAGCCCAACGGAGAGGTATTCCTGATAAATTTTTTCCGCGGCGTGCAGAATTTCCTCGCGCACTTCGGACATGGATTTGAAATATGTGAAGATCGGGCGCGTGGAAACCTGCAGCTCCGCGGCGATATCCCGCGTCGTTACGGCGGCAAGCCCCTTTGCGCGCGCCACGTTCAGCGCGGCGTGGACGATTTCATCTTTTGTAAATTTTACCTTTGGCGGCATGGGGAACGATCCTTTCCGATGCAGGTTTGCAAAAAAGAAACGGGTGATGCGCATCGGGTGTTATTCTAACGCCTGCACGCGGTTTTGTCAATGGGGGGGAAGAGAAAAGGCGGAAAAAGGAAGGCGAGTCTTGCACGCGGAGGCGCGGCGTGATAAGATAAAAGAGAGAATCGGAATTTTTTGTGGAGGTGTTTATATGATATTCCTAAAGGTAT
>CAKTTL010000155.1 GCA_934615235.1 uncultured Clostridia bacterium | reverse complement strand
AGAAAGCCGTGTTTTTTTGCGAGAGGGGACTTCTTTCAGGAGAAAGAAGAACCCTCTCGCGCTCTCCCGAAGAAAGCAACATGGGATTTCCTGTTCCGGCGCGCGGAGAGCGCGCCGGAACGGAGAAACGCTGCGGAGATGAGGAACCTGCCGCGCCCGCCCCGCCCTCTGCGGGGCGGACGCGGCAAAGCGGCTTTCTTGGGAAGGGGGTCTTGGGGGAGGGGGATTCTTTCTTCTGAAAGAATCCCCCTCCCCCAAGAAAAAACGTTTCCCCCTCCCCTGGAAAACCGCGTTTGACTCGCTCTTCCGTTATGGTATAATCTTTATAAAGAGAGAGGGGGATCTGGTATGTCGGAGAATTTTGCACATCCGAACGCGCAGCCTTTTCTGCTGGAAGGCGGAGAGGACGCGGTGCTGCTGATTCACGGGTTCACGGGCTCGCCTGCGCACATGCGGACGGTTGGCGAGGCGATAAACGGAGCGGGGTTCACGGCGAAGGGAATTCTGCTGCCGGGGCACGGCAGGACGATTGAGGAAATGGAGCGCTCAAACGACAGGGAATGGCGCGAAGCATGCCGAGCGGCGTATCGGGAGCTGGCGGCGAAGTACAGGCGCGTCTCGGTCGCGGGGCTTTCGATGGGCGGCGTGCTTTCCTGTCTGATGGCGGAGGAGTTCGAGCCGGCGTGTCTGATCCTGTTCGCGCCGGCGATGAAGTATCTGCACGCGCAGGACTATCTTTCGCCCGTGGCGAAGCACGTCATGAAACGGATGATATGGCCGGAGGGATCGCACCGTGCGGATTTCCTGCACGAGTACGATATTGGCTACGCCGCCGCGCCGGTCGGCAAGGTGGAGGACATGACGCGTCTGCAGCGCGAAGCGCGGCAAAATCTGTCGAAGATCGCCTGCCCCGTTCTGGTCGTGCAGTCGCACCATGACGAGCAGGTGCACGGCAGCGTGCCGGAGATCGTCACGCGCGGGGTATCGTCCCCGGTGCGGGAAATCTGCTGGGTGGACAAGTCCAGCCATGTATGCACCATCGGGCCGGATCGAGAGTATATCTATGCGCGCGTGATTGACTTTTTGCGCCGTTACGGGGTATAATCTTACTTTGAGGTAAATCATTTCGCCGCTTGCGGCGGAATAGAAAAAAGGAGTACGTTTCGTGATGAAAAAATGGGTTGCGGTTTTGCTGATGCTGGTGCTGGCGCTGTCTCTGACGGGCTGCCAGACGGATCCCGCAAAGGAAGCGGCGAAGGTCGTGGCCGAAGTGAACGGCGCGAAGATCACCAAAGGTGAAGCCGAAAGCATCTATAACCAGATGATGACGGAGACCAAATACTATTACAACAAGTACGGCTATTCCTTCGACAGGACGGACAAGACGGCGATCGCGTCGATCAAGTCGCAGACGCTGGCGCTGATGACCGAAAACCTCGCGCTCGAGCAGAAGGCCGAGGCGCTTGGCCTCGCGCTGACGGAGGAAGAAGAAGCCGCCGTCGAGCAGGACGCGCAGGATCAGTACAACGAGCTGATCAGCGGCATGATGGAGCAGTACGAGCTGAGCGAGGAAGACGCGATCGCCAAGGCGGCCGAAGCGGGCACCACGCTGGCGATGATCCAGTACTTCCTGCGCAACGACAAGATCCAGCAGAAGCTGCGCGACTACGCGGGTCAGGACGCCGCGGTGACGGACGAAGAGATCGCGGCCGAGTTTGACACGCGCGTGGCCAAGGCGAAGGAGAGCTACGACGCGACGCCCTCGCAGTACAGCACCGACGTGCTCAACGGTTCGACGATTTACTATCGTCCCGCGGGCTACCGCAACATCAAGAACCTTGTCATTTCCCTGCCCGAAGACGTGCAGACGACCGTGGACGACCTGTCCAGCCAGCTGTACATGGCGACGTATTACAAATACATGTACGACTATCAGCTGACCAACGGCGGTGAACTGGACGACGCGACGAAGCAGGAATACACGGACAAATCGGCCGAGTATCAGACGCAGATCGACGACCTGCAGGCGCAGCTGGACGCCGCCGCCGCCGCGGGCCGCGAGCAGATTCAGGCGAAGGCCGACGAAGTGCTCGCGCTGTGCAAGGCCGAGGGCGCGGACTTTGACGCGCTGATGGCCGAATACAACGGCGACACCGCGACCGGCACGCTCGTCGAGGTCGGCTACCCCGTCTGCGCGGACAGCACCGGCTACGTCGAAGCGTTCACGCAGGGCGCGATGGCGCTGGAAAAGGTGGGCGACGTGTCCGACCTGATCGCGACCAGCTACGGCTACCACATCCTGCAGTACGCGTCCGACGTGACCGAGGGCGCGGTTGAGCTGGATGACGCGCTTCGCGCGGCCATTGAGAGCGACCTGCTGACCACCAAGCAGGACGACGCGTACACCGCCGCCCGCGAAGAGTGGATCAAGGAAGCGAAGATCAAGACGCACGTGAGCAAATTCTAAGCGTACACAGAATACTTATTATGTGCCCGCCCCTTCGGGCGGGCACAATTCAAACCGGGGAGAGATTCATATGAAGATTTTCAATACCATGACCCGCAGGAAGGAAGAATTCGTGCCGCTCGAGCCGGGCAAGGTGAAGATGTATGTCTGCGGCCCGACGGTGTATAACTATTTCCACATCGGCAACGCGCGCCCGTTCGTCGTGTTTGATACGCTGCGCCGGTATCTGGAGCATCGCGGCTATGAGGTGACGTTCGTGCAGAACTTTACGGACATCGACGATAAGATGATCCGCCGCGCGAACGAAGAAGGCATTACCGTCAAGGAACTGGCCGAGCGGTATATCGCGGCGTATTTTGAGGATGCGAAGCTGCTGGGCGTGCGTCCGGCGACGGTGCATCCCCGCGCGACGGAGCATATCCCCGAGATTATCGCGCTGATTCAGCGGCTGGAAGAAAAGGGACTGGCCTATCGCACCGATAACGGCGACGTGTATTTTGACACGCAGAAATACCGCAACCAGTACGGCAAGCTCTCCGGACAGAACCTTGACGACCTCGAAAGCGGCGCGCGCATCGAAGTGGACGATATCAAGCATGACCCGATGGATTTCGCGCTCTGGAAGGGGCAGAAGCCCGGCGAACCGGCGTGGGAATCCCCGTGGGGCATGGGTCGGCCCGGCTGGCATATCGAATGCTCGGCGATGAGCATGAAGTATCTGGGCGAGACGATCGACATTCACGGCGGCGGACAGGATCTGATCTTCCCGCATCACGAAAACGAGATCGCTCAGAGCGAGGGCGCGACGGGCAAGACGTTCGTGCGCTACTGGATGCATAACGGGTTCCTGAACATCGACAACCAGAAGATGTCCAAATCGCTGGGGAATTTCTTCACCGTGCGCGATATCCGGGAGAAGTACGATCTGGAAGCGGTGCGGATGTTCCTGCTTTCGGCGCAGTATCGCAGCCCGCTCAACTTCTCGCAGGAGCAGATTGCGCAGGCGAAGGCGGCGCTGGACCGGATGTATACGGCGCGGGATAATTTTGAGTTTTTGAAGCAGGGCGCGCAGGAGCGCGCTATGAACGCGGAAGAGGCGCAGCTGGTTGAGGATACGAAGGCCTGCATGAAGCGTTTCGACGATGCGATGGACGACGATCTGAACACAGCCGACGCGATCGGCGCGATTTTCGAACTGATCAAGCATGCGAACGTGACGCTGAAGCCGGGCTGCGCGAAGGAAGCGGTAGAAGCGGTAATCGCGACGTTTAAGGAAATGACGGGCGTGCTGGGTCTGGTGAAAGAGAAGGAAGAAGAGAAGAATGCAGAAGTGGACGCGTTGGTAGAAGCGCGTGCGCAGGCGAGGAAAGAGAAGAACTGGAAGGAAAGCGACCGGATCCGGGAGCAGTTGAAGGAAATGGGATATGTGGTTGAGGATACGGCGCAGGGACAGAAGGTAAGGCAGATTTAGGAAGGGAAAGGGGAAAGGCGTAGCCTAAGTGGAAGGTCCAGGGAACTCAGTTCCCTGGCAGGGGTTTTAGGGGGCGGCGCCCCCTAACGTAACCTTAGCCCATGCGCCGCAGCGCATAAAAGAAGCGCGCAATGTTCGCGCGGAGCGCGGACGAGCTGATAAGGCGGCATGGAGCGGCAGGTGGAAGGTGCAGGGAACTCAGTTCCCTGCCGGGGTTATAGGGGCAGAGCCCCTAACGTAACCCTAGCCCACGCGCCGCAGCGCATAAAAGAAGCGCGCAATGTTCGCGCAAAGCGCGGACGAGCTGGCAAGGCGGCATGGAGCGGCAAGTGGAAAGTGCAGGAACCTCAGGTTCCTGGCGGGGGCTTAGGGGGTATCTGAAAAATTCCCTGAGACTCCATCTTGGCGGCTTTTCCGCCATTTCTGCGTCGGAAAATCTCGATTTCCCTCCTTGAACTGACGAAAAATCCGCTCGCGCTGTCGCCTCTTCCTTTTTCAGATGAACCCCAGGGCAGAGCCCCTAACGTAACCCGGAACCCACGCGCCGCAGCGCATAAAAAAGCGTGCAATGTACGCGCGGCATGGAGCAGAATCCTGCTTTTCTGATTTGTTGGAATTATAACGATAGCCGTGCCGGCTTGCCGACGCGTGAGAAAAACTGCGAGACGCAAGGTACGGCTGCGAGCAAAGTCCCCTTCATGTTCATGCCGGGGTTTGACTCAATCTCCTGTTACACTGTCGGCTCGTCCGCGCTTCTTCTGTGCGCTGCGGCGCATGGGTTCGGGGTTACGTTAGGGGCTCTGTCCTGGGAAAATCGCGGCAACCTCCACGCCCGCTCGGCTTGCCTTTTTGCGCAATGTGTTGTCGACTGCGGCTTGACGTACCTCCAGTAAGCCTTCGCCTTGTCTCTTGGCCTTGCGCAAAAAATGTTGCGCCGCTCAGGCGCGTCGCTTGCCGTGGTTTTCCCAACCCCGCCAGGAACCTGAGGTTCCTGGACCTCCCGCTTGCCGCTCCATGCAGCCCTGCCAGCTCGTCCGCGCTCCGCGCGAACATTGCGCGCTTCTTCTGTGCGCTGCGGCGCATGGGTTCGGGGTTACGTTAGGGGCTCTGTCCTGGGAAAATCGC
>CAKTTL010000154.1 GCA_934615235.1 uncultured Clostridia bacterium | reverse complement strand
GCGTTACTGGGCCTGTCTTGATCCGGATACTTTCCTGCGGATCCTTTGGGGCTGATTCTTAAATGCTGTTGCCCTGATTTTTACGCCCGTACCGATTGATTTTACGGGCGTTTTCCTGTATAATGAAGTATCGATTGAAAGGGGGCTCGCTATAAAATGAAACTGATTATCGCTATCGTGCAGGATGAGGACGCTTCCCGGCTGATCAGCACGCTGATGAACGAAGGGTACAGCGTTACCAAGCTTGCCACCACGGGCGGTTTCCTGCGGGCCGGAAATACCACGCTGCTGCTCGGCGGAGAGGACGACCGCGTCAAAGGCGCGCTGGATGTGATCGAAAGGGTTTGCAAGAGCCGTAAACAGATCGCCACCTCGCCCTCTCCCGTCGCCGGAACCAGCGGCGTTTACGCGCCGTACCCGATCGAGGTCGTTGTCGGCGGCGCGACGGTTTTCGTGCTCGACGTAGAACAGTTCGTCAAGTTCTAATGCTTCTTTCTGAGGGAATGCTGCGGGGCGCGGCGGCGAAATGCCTGTGCAGGGCATATGCGGCCGGCGCGCCGCCGCATGCCGCGCTGGTGCTCGGCGAAGAGGGCACCGGCAAGCGCACGCTGCTCAACGCGTGCGCGCAGAGTCTTTTCTGCGAGGCGAAGGACAAGCCCTGCGGCGCGTGCGCGCCCTGCAGGCGCTTTGCTGCGCGCAGCCATCCCGACGTGCACCGCATCGAACGCAAAAAAAGCGTCGGCGTGGACGAGGTGCGCGATTTAACGGCCGCGCTGCAGATCGCGCCCTACGAAGGCGGTTACAAGGCCGCCATCATCGAAGACGCGGGCGCGATGACCCCGCAGGCGCAGAACTGCCTTTTGAAAACGCTGGAAGAACCGCCTGAAAAGACGGTCTTTTTGCTTGCCGCCGCGTCGGAATCGAAGCTTTTATCCACCATTCTCTCCCGCTGCATGATCGTGCGGCTTTCTCCTTTTTCCGAGCAGAAGGTCTGCGATATTCTCCGGGCGCAGGGCGCCCCGGCGGAGCGCGCCGCGCAGCTGGCCGCGCTTTCGGGCGGGAGCGTGGGCAAGGCGCTTTCGATGCTGCACGACGAATCGTTCTGGCAGCTGCGCACGCGCGTGGACGGCGCGATGGTTTCCGTGCGCGGCGCGGCGACGGTTCTCGGCGCGCTCAACGCGCTCAAGGACGATAAAGCCGAAGCCGCCGCCGTTTGCGACCTGCTCGAGAGCACGCTCTCCGAAGCGCTGCGCCGCACGGCCGGCACGGGCTATCAGGACGCTTCGGGCTGGGCGGTCGCGCTTGCGCGCGCCGATCGCGCGTCGCTGGCCCGCCTGCTGTCGGACGTAGCGTCCCTGCGCAGAATGCTGGCGGCCAACGTGCCCTGGCACGCCGCGCTGGAACGTTTTCTTTTTCGATATTCGGAGGAACAGAAAAAATGGCAATCGTAATCGGCGTCCGGTTCAAAAAGCCGGGCAAGGTTTATTATTTCGATCCCTGCGGGCTGGACGTGAAGGCGGACGACCCGGTCGTCGTCGAAACCGTGCGGGGCGTGGAGATGGGCGAATGCGCCCGCGCGCCGTATGAGGTGCCGGACGAGGAAATCGTGCCGCCGCTGCGCAAGGTCGTGCGCATCGCCACGGACGAGGATATCTCGCAGGTGGAACAGAACCGCGAAAACGAGCGCAGGGCGTACGATATCTGCCAGGAAAAAATCGCGCAGCATAAGCTCGAGATGAAGCTGGTGGACGTGGAATACGCGTTCGACTGCAGCAAGATCATCTTCTACTTCACCGCCAACGGGCGCGTCGATTTCCGCATGCTGGTCAAGGATCTGGCCGCGGTGTTCAAAACGCGCATCGAGCTGCGCCAGATCGGCGTGCGCGACGAGGCGAAGATGCTCGGCGGGCTCGGCCCGTGCGGGCGGCCCATCTGCTGCGGCACGTTCCTGGGCGATTTCCAGCCGGTATCCATCAAAATGGCGAAAGAGCAGAACCTTTCGCTTAACCCGACGAAAATTTCCGGCCTGTGCGGCCGGCTGATGTGCTGCCTGAAATACGAGCAGGACAATTACGAAGAAGCGCGCAAGCGCCTGCCGCGCGTGGGCAGGGACGTTCTCACGCCCGACGGCCGCGGCCATGTCATCGATGTGAACGTGCTGCGCGAAACCGTGCGCGTCCGGTTCCAGAACGGCGATAACGTCGAGGTGAAGGAATACAGCGCGGACGACGTCAAGCGCATCGGCGCGGCCGGCGCCGCCTCCGCGGACGCGAAGGCCGACGCGGAAACCGACGATCTTCCGCCCGAGAACGACGCGCTCGCCGACGGCGAGGAGATCGACGATCTGAGCGAAGAAATCGCCGCGCTGACGGACGACGGAAACGCGCCGCGCCCCGAAAAGCCCGAGCGCCCCGCCTCCCGCCGCGCGCAGGAGGGCGAACGCCCGCGCGTGACCGGCCAGCGCCGTCCGCAGCAGGACGGCAAGCCGCGCGCCGAGGGCGAAAAGCGCCGCCCGCCGCGTCCGGAAGGCGGCCGCAAGCCCTGCTGCCGGCAGAAGGCCGAAGGTGGAAAGCCCTGCGAGGGCTGCCGTTCCAACGCGAACGCCGCCAAACCCGCCGAGGGCGCAAAGCCCGGCGAAGCCGGCCAGAAGCCGAACAACCGTCCCCCGCGCCGCCGCCGTCCCAACGGCCCGCGCAAACCGCAGGGCGAAGCCAGGCCGCAGGGCGGCGAAGCGCCGAAGAAGCCCGAATAAAAAAACGCCAATGATTGGGCGCTGAAAAGCGCGGAAAGGAACGTCTCATGTCCAAAGTGCTCTTCTCCTCCGTAGCCTACGCCCGCTACGACGAGAACCAGACTCTGCCCGCCAAGTTCGACCGCATGCTCGAAAAGAGCGGCCTGGCCGAGCGCGTCAACGGCAAAACCGTCGCCATCAAGATGCACGTGGGCGACGGCACCGGCTATTCGACCATTCCGACGGTTTTCATCGCAAAGCTTGTCGCGTTCCTGAAGAAAAACGGCGCGCGCTGCTTCTGCACCGATCATTACGTTTACAAGCGCAACCCCGAAATCCGCGGCTACACCGAGCCGACGCTCGGCTGCCCCGTGCTGGACGACTGCAGCTATTTCGGCAAATACTTCTATACGAAGGAAGTCGATTACAAATCGTTCCGCCATGTGGACGTGGCGGGCCTGATTCACGACGCGGATTTCCTCATCGACTTCTCCCACTTCAAGGGTCACGGCGCGTGCGGCTTCGGCGGCGCGTGCAAGAACCTCGCCATGGGCGCGGTGACCGACCGCACGCGGCACGAGATTCATTCCCTCGAGGGCGGTCTGGAATGGGACGAGAAAAAGTGCGTCCACTGCGACGCGTGCATCAAGTCCTGCAACCACGAAGCGAACAGCTTCGACAAAGAAGGCAAATACCGCGTCAACTTCCATCACTGCACCTCCTGCACGCACTGCGTGAAGGTCTGCCCCACCGGCGCGCTGACGCTGACGGGCCGCAACAACGTCGCCTTCCAGCACGGCCTGGCGCTGTGCACGAAGACGGTGCTGGAAACGTTCGAGCCAGGCAACGTGTATTTCATCAACCTCGTGGCGAACGTGACGGCGCTGTGCGACTGCTGGGGCCTGACGACGCCCTCGCTCGTGCCCGACGTGGGCATGTTCGCCAGCGACGACATCGTCGCCATCGAGCGCGCGTGCCTGGATTCGATCAGGATTGAGAACCTCATCCCCGTGGGCGTGCCGCAGGGCATGGAGCTGGGCACGGAGGGTCACCTCTTCCAGCGCCTGCACGGCAAGGACCCGTACGTGCTCATCAACGAAATGGAAGCGCTCGGCATGGGCAGCCAGGACGTGGAACTGGTAACGGTTCGATGAACGGCGGCGACATTCTCCGCCGCGACACCGTCGCGCTGGACGAGAAGGAAAACGCGCTGGTCATCATCGATCAGACGCTCCTGCCGGGCGAGGTGAAGATGCTCTCGCTCAGGCGGCAGGAGGATATCCGCGAGGCGATTTACATGCTGCGCGTGCGCGGCGCGCCGGCCATCGGCGTGGCCGCGGCGATCGGCCTGTATCTGGCCGCGCTGGAAATTGACACGGATTCCGCCGATGAATTTTTTGGCCGCCTTGCGGCCGCAAAGGCTTACCTCGCCGCCGCCCGCCCGACGGCCGTGAACCTGTTCTGGGCGCTGGACCGGATGGAGCGCGCGGCGCTTGCCTGCCGCGAAAAGCCCATCGGCGAAATCAAAGCCCGCCTGCACGACGAGGCCGTGCGCATTCGCGAGGAAGATATCGAAACCTGCCGCAAAATCGGCGAGAACGGGCTGACGCTGCTGCGAAACGGCTGCGGCGTGCTCACCCACTGCAACGCCGGGCAGCTCGCCACCACGCGCTACGGCACGGCGCTCGCGCCGATTCACCTCGGCCGGGAACGCGGCTGGAATTTCCGCGTCTTCTGCGACGAGACGCGGCCGCTTCTGCAGGGCGCGCGCCTGAGCGCATACGAACTGATGGCCGACGGCGTGGACACGACGGTCATCTGCGACAACATGGCCTCGCAGGTGATGAAAAACGGCTGGGTCGACGCGGTGCTCGTCGGCGCGGACCGCATCGCCGCAAACGGCGACGCGTGCAATAAAATCGGCACCAGCGGCGTGGCGATTCTCGCCAGACACTACGGCGTCCCGTTCTACGTCCTCGCCCCGCTTTCCACAATCGACCGCACGCTGGCAACCGGCGCGGAAATCCCGATCGAGGAACGCAAGGGCGCGGAAATCACCGAAATGTGGTACGCTTCCCCCATGGCCCCCAGCGGCGTGAAAACCTACAACCCCGCCTTCGACGTGACCGACGCCTCCCTTATCACCGGCATCGTCACCGAAAAAGGCGTTCTCCGCCCGGACTATCGCAAATCAATCGAAGAGGCGTTCCGGGGATGAAGGAGACGGGGAGGAACGGGGTTTTTTCTGGGGGAGAACCCTTCTTTCAGGAGAAAGAAGGGTTCTCCCCCAGACCCCCTCTCCTAAGAAAGCCTCTTTAACTCAAAATAAAAAAACGGATCTGTCGCCCTATCGGGTTTCAGATCCGTTTCTTGTTTCTTCCTTGAGCGCCCGAAAGGGCGCTCAAAAGCGGAGGTGCAGGAGGCACTGCCTCCTGCCGGGGCTTGGGGCGGAGCCC
>CAKTTL010000153.1 GCA_934615235.1 uncultured Clostridia bacterium | reverse complement strand
AACCATATCAGGCGACGAAAATTTACGACCTGACCGAATTGCTGGATATGCTTTCCCAAAGGGCGGAATATTTTGGCGAAGAAGAAGAGCCAGGCCCCTTTGTTTATATCAACGGAGAATATATCGGAGAATTGAAACCTCACGAGAATAACGCGTTTGCTGTACGGGAATGATGTGAACATTTAGCTTTCGGTTCCCGCGCTTTTGTTCCTCCTGAAAGTTCTTTATATTACTTCCCTCAAACCCGCAAACGTTACGCCGAGTAAGCGTCACGAATTACGTGACGGTTGTCTTTGAAGCAGGTTCGGCGGTTCACTCTTTACAAAAAATCGAGGAAAAGGCGAAAGAATACGCTCGAAAACATCCTGTGCCGCTTGGACGAGCGAACGATATGACGCATAATTATTTTTATTAGCTGAATATTTACTTGCGCTTTCTGCCGAAACTATACGAGATAATTGGTTTTATAGCGACAGAACTACAATAATATACAAAAAAGAAAGAACCCGGACATTGTATCAATATCCGAGTTCTTTGGTAGTCGAGGTGACAGGATTTGAACCTGCGACCTTTTGGTCCCGAACCACCAGAAGTAGCTATAGTTACATAATTAAATGAAGCGAATGCCCGCAATATCCGCAAGAGGTTGTTAGAGAACTTTATACAGTCAATGGCGGTTGGAGCCTGATAGGAGAGGCTTGATTTAATTGCTATTTGTTACACAGCAAGGTATTTTCGAAAAAGCTCCCTCATCAAACTATGTCAAAAGGAACTTATCGTGCCAATTAAGCCCAGTTTTTCCTGTAGCCGCTTGCAAAAGCGGGTGGTCCTTATGCTAAAGCGGGGGTGAAAAACAGGAGGATGGGGTGTTTAGCTTGTATCGAGTAGTGATCGTTGACGACGAAGGAATACCTCGGCGAATCCTTTCTCAGAAAATCGAAAAAAACGCCCCCCGATTTTGCTTTGATGGGCGCGTTCAAGATGGGCGATCAGGCCTGGCGGTTTCTGGAAAAAGAAGAAGCGGATATTCTGATTACGGATATTAAAATGCCGGGGATGTTCGGTCTGGAGCTGGCGCTCTACCGCCTAGCGCAGGCGGCGGGGCGTGAAAAAATACAGAGAGCTGGCGAAGCTGTTCATCGACCACCGCGGCACGCGGCCAAACTACTTCGAACAGGAATTTGAGGAGCTGGAAAAACTTGAGGAAAAGGAACACGAAAAGGACATCAACGAGGAGGAGTTGACGTACTATCAGGCGCATAAGCCGCTGAGGGAGCCAAAGCGCGCCGTCGGCCATGTGGTGCGCGCGCTGTATCTTTACTCCGGCGCGACAGACGAGGCGATCGCGACCCGCGCCACAGGCCTGATCGAGACGCTCGACACGCTCTGGGACAACGTCGTAACTCGGCAGATGTACATCACCAGCGGTTTCGGTGCGACGCATCATGGCGAAGCGTCCGCCGAAGAGCTCGAAATGCCCAACGATATGGTGTCTACGCGGAAACCTGCGCATCCGTCGCCTTTGTGTTCTGGGCGCGCCGCATGCTCAAGCTGCATATGCGCGGCGAGATTGCGGACGAGATGGAGCGCGCGCTGTACAACACCGTTCTTAGCGGCTCCAACCTGGCAGGTGATCGGTATTTCTACGTCAATCCGCTGGAGGTGATTCCGGAAATTTCCGGGCAAAGCCCGGATTATCGCTACGCGCTGCCCGAGCGCTCGGTATGGTTCGGCCGCGCGTGCTGCCCACCGAATATGGCGCGCCTGCTGCTTTCGCTGTACGATTACGTCTACGTCTACGGCTACGACGGCGAAAATCTGGGTATTCATCTGTACGCTGACGGCGCTATCGAATGGGACGGCGTGAAGGTTACGCATGAGAGCGACTACCCGTGGGAAGGCGAGCTGCGCTGGAAAATCGAAACGGACAGGCCGCTAAGCGTGGCGCTGCGGATTCCTGACTGGAGCCGGCAAAACGCGCTGCGGCTGGACGGCTGTGAGCGGCCTGTTGAGCCGGTGGACGGATACTGACGCCTGCAGCTCACGCACGGCGCGCACGAAATCGAATTGCAGATTGAGCTGGCCGTTCGCTGCGTGTACGCCAATCCCGACGTTCGTGCGGATACGAATTGTGCGGCGCTACAGCGCGGCCCCGTTGCCTATTGTCTGGAGAGTGTCGATAACGGAGCGGCGTTGTGCGCGCTGCATTTGCGCCGCGAAGCGAAGATTGCTGCCGAGCGGGTGCAGACCGGTCCGCTCACGGGTATGACGGCGCTCCGTACGGAGGGCGAGTGCGCGGACGCGCAGGGCGCGCTCTACAGCGACCGGCTGCCCGTTTTCCATAAGACACAGGTCACGGCGATTCCGCACTTCGCGTGGGGGAATCGCGGACTAAACGAGATGCGCGTGTAGATTGCCGAATAGGCGGGGGAACACGAGAGGCGGAGGAGAGATGGCGCGAAATGGTTCTCACCCTGCGGACGGTCGAGCGAACGTATTCTGAATTGCATATGATTTCGGCTGGCGGCGGTGCTGCCAGCCGTATTTTATGTTTTGGGGATGTGATGAACCGCGTGCGCGATGGAGAAGGGGCGGGCAGCTGGAATGGAGAGACGTTTTTAAGAGCGCCTTTTGTTGACAAACGGCATTGAGAAGTGATATTGTAAATGCAAATCATATGAAAATTGTGCTGGCTGCCGATGAGAGGATATTATATGAACAGACAACGTGACGGGGTTTCTTATTTTGAAAAAGTTTTCTTTATTATTCTTATAATAGTGTTGATGTGTTGTCTGAGTGCTCTTTTTTCTTCCTATAGCGTTATGAGCGATTATGCGGAAAAACAGATAGCGATTGAATGCGAGGAGAGTGTTCGCAGCGTATCAGATACGATGACGGTTATGGCGAACGGATTAGCGCGCGATGCGTTGCACTTGACGCTACTAATCAACCAGACAACAAGCGGGAACATTTCAGCGCAAACTTTTTTATCACGCGGGACGCAAGGGATTTTGTTGAGAAGAAATCTATATAATCATTTGGTTCATATTGCTCGAGCGAACGCCGGCTTTCAATCGGTTTATCTTTACCTGTCTGATTTGAATTATGTGATTTCGTCTAATTCCGAATTTGCATACGCCGAAAAATTTTCTGATCGTGCATGGCTTGAGGCATATCGTGAAAGCGATGAGGAAAATGAAATGTGGATGGGTGTGCGTACGGTATATCCGTATCAATCTAATACTCCGACGTATGTAATGACATATATTTATCCCCTTTCGACTTATATCGCGCCGAATGTGCGAGGGCTTGTTGTGTTCAATATTTTGGAAAGCGAGATTTTGTCGATTCTAAATGCTTCTGGAATAGAATCTACGGCGATTGTAAATCGTAGCGGGGAAGTTGCATGTAACGGAATTGGCACGGAAATTACGGAATGTGTGAACGGGTTGCAGGACGTAAAAAGCAAGGTGAATGAAGAAGGCGGCAGTTTTGTTCGGAAATTTAATGATGAAGATTTTGTTGTGAGTTATGCTCAGATGGAAATATGCAGGGATTGGTGGGTTGTTCGCCTGTCTAGTCTGCATGATATGATTTCTCTTCGAGACAGAAGTCTTCGTATTATGGCGCTTGCCATGAGCACAGTTTTTCTGTTCTGCGGCGTGCTGGTTTGGATTCTGGCGAAAAGATTGTCTTTGCCGATTATGCGCTTGAGAGAGCAGTTGGAAGCTGACGAGCGTTTTCGCAATACAGGGCCGGACGATATTCATCGAATTGAGAAGGCCATGTTATATTTGCAACAGGAAGAAAAAAGATTGTCGAGAGAGGTGGAAAAGCGAAGCTGGGAACATAGACAGCGGTATGCGGAGTCGCTACTATTATCCGAAGGAGAAGAAGAGGAGGATCCGACGCTAACGGAAATGTGCGGTGAATGTGAGCAGATTACGTTGTATATGTCAAATGACAACGCAATTTCGCGATTGACGCATTGCCATGGAGAAGATTTGAAGCAATATCAAAGTTTGGCGGCCGGTCTGTGCATAGATGCATTGGCGATGCAGGATGCGCAATACACAATATTGTATATTAACAGAGATACGCTGATTGTTTGTCATAGGTTGCCTCAAGACGGTGGATATGAGGAGATTGTCGATGCATTACGTACTTTTCAGGAAAACTGCGAAAAAACACTTGGATTCTCTTACTCTATCGGCATTTCTAAACCGTGGCGCACTACGGTGAAAGCTCATAACTCTTATCTTGAGGCGCGCAATGCTGCGCGAATGAAATTGCTGCGCGGGTATCGTTGTATTGTAATGGCGACAGAAACACCGGAAGATCAGGCACATTTCTTCTATCCATTTATGCAGGAAAGGCAATTAACCAACGCGATTTCATCAGGAAACGGGTCGATGGTAATGGCGGCAGTGGGAGAGTTTATTCAAACATTACGTAGTAAAACTGATATTACGGTTGATAATGCAATGCTTGCATTGCATCTTTTCGCAGGAACCGTCGTGAGGATATTAAATGAGAAAGGAAGAACCGACGGCATATCTATTCCGGAGGTGACGGTGATTTTAGACAGGTTGTTTTTCAGACCTATGGCGACATTAGATGAAGTAGAGGACTTTTTCCAAGAGCAATTGGGTTCGGCTATGCAAAGGCTGATGAGTCGTAAGCCTGTGGAGGACGGAACGGTTAAACGGATTTGCAGGTATATAGATGAGAATTATCAAAATGATCTGAGCATTGAAGATGTGGCGGCTCAATTAGAAATAAGCTACAGCTATGCGCGAAAGGTCTTCAAAGAGAGCATGCAATGCAGCATCCTGGATTTTCTTAACGATAAACGCCTTGCGGAGGCAAAGAAGTTGCTACAGGAAACGAATATGACGATTCGGGAGATTGCGCTTGCTGTTGGCTGCAATAACGAGCAGAGTCTCTGTCGTATTTTTAAGAAACGGGAAGGGATTCTGCCGAGTCATTACAGATTATCTGTGCGAAACGGGAAGCGTTGAACGAAAAAGATAAAATCCGGATAGTATTTTATACAATGAAATGAAGCATTACTTTTGATTTCTATGATCAAAAGTAATTCTTTTTTTCAAAAAGGACGCAGAAATGATGGTGCAGACACGAAAATGAGAGTTGAAATATGCTAAAAAATTATGATATATAAAGTGCAAACA
>CAKTTL010000152.1 GCA_934615235.1 uncultured Clostridia bacterium | reverse complement strand
TCTGTATTACCTCACCGCCGCCGGGGACGTTCCCTTTGACGAAGAGGATATTGCGCTGATTCGCGGCGTGTGGAACGCATATGAAGAGGGTTTGCAAAAACAGAACGGCTGAATGCTGTGAGGAGGAAATAACAATGGCAACAAAAATGGCAATGGCGGATCTGCAGCTGGTAGATCGCGTGGGAGATAACACACAGCGAGTCGCGGTGCTGGACGCGCCTTACCAGATGAGCGTGCGCAACGCCCTGATCCCGGAACCCGACGAAACCGAAGTGCGCGTCAAGATCAAATGGGTGGGCATCTGCGGCAGCGATCTGGAAACCTATCGCGGCACCCGCGCGCCGGAATTCATTTCCACCCCTGCCCGGCTTGGGCATGAAGTCAGCGGCGTGATCGACAAGGTAGGCGCAAAGGTAATCGGCCTGAAGGAGGGAGACAAGGTCGCCTGCCGCTATGTCTGGGGCGCGTACGCCGAATACATTGTTTGCAAACCCTTCAATGTAAAGGTGCTGCCGCCGGATTTCCCCATGCTGGAAATCAGCCCGATCGAAGTATTGCCCGGCATCATCCATGCAGCGGAGCTGGGAAAGATCGATCAAAGCAAAAACGTGCTAATTATGGGGCAGGGCGTCAGCGGCCTGATTATGACGCAAGTGATTTCTCAGTTCAGCCCAAAGAATCTTGCCGTAACCGATCTGAGCCCGCGCAAGCTGGAGCTGGCGAAAAAATACGGCGCGACGTACACCTATCTGCTGCCGGACAAGGATGCGCGCACGATGGATTACGCCGGGCAGGATTTCCCGGACGGGTTCGACGTGGTAATCCCCTGCCTGCTGGAAGGAGACGGCGTGGTGGATGCGATCGACTGCGCGGCGCTGTGCGCCCGGATTGTGCTTTACGGGTGCATCGGCGTCTGCCGCAGGCCCATCGACTTTTTCAAGGCTCACCGCAAACGGCTGGAATTCTATCTTACAGAACCGCGCCGGGATATCGATATGCGCCGCTTTTTCCAGGAAGGCATTCAAATGGTGATGGACGGGCTGGTGAATACGTCTGAGATGATCACGCACACGTTCCCGCTGGAGCAGATAGACGAGGCCTTTCAGCTGCGCAACGCGCCGCCCGAAGGAACGATTCACGTGGTGGTCGACTGCGAAAGGAAGGAACGCGGATGAAGCGAATTTGCCTCAACGGGCTGTGGAACGCGCGTCTGGACCCGGAAAACGAGGGCCTTGCGCAAGGCTGGGCTCAAACGCCGCTTGCGGCGGAATGCCGCGTGCACGTTCCCGGATGCATACAGCAGCTGGATGATCTGGCAGAAAAATATCCGCCGAAAAACGGCCTGCGCAACAGCTATTTGGGCGCCTGGTTTCTGGAAACGACGGTGACGCTGCCGCCGCTGAACGGACAACATGCAACGCTGCGGCTGGAAGGCGCAAACCCGGCCTGTCACCTTTTCTGGAACGGGCAATACGTCTCCCGGCACGACCATGCGCTTTGTCCTTGGGAGACGGATGTAACCGCGCTGGCGCGCGAAGGAGAAAACCGCGTCACCATAGCCGTGACGGAGGATTTCAACCAGATGTATGCCGGCTCGCGTTTTTGCGGGCTGAACTGGTCAGGATTGTTCGGCAGCGCTTATGTGGAACTGGGCGCAGCTGTACGGCTGACGAACCTCTGTCTGACAGCAAAAGGCGTTTCCGGCGACGCGGAGCAGCGGGGCGACACTCCTTTTTGCGGAGAGATTCAGGCGAACGTTTGCGGCGTTTGCGGAAGCGTTTCGATTGCTCTGTATCCGGGCCAGTGCAAGGCTTTCTCGGTGCCGCTGGATACGGGGACCCTGCCGCGTTGGCGGGGCGACGCGCCGGCGCTGGTGGACGTGCAGCTTTGCTGCGCTGGCGATACGACGGTTTTCCGTACAGGATTGCGCACCGTCGAGGCAAAATCGGGGCGCGTCCTGCTCGATGGTATGCCAGTTTTTCTGGCGGGAGCGGGAGAAGAATTTGAATCGCTGCAGATTTCACCTTTGACAGATCCGGTGCTGATTCGCCGTCGCTTTCAGGCGCTAAAGGATCACGGCTTCAATTTTTATCGTTATCATACCCATGTGCCGACGGAAGAAGAGCTGTCCATCGCGGATGAAATGGGCGTATTTGTGGACGCGGAATTGGGACTGGTTTCCAATTTTCATAAGACGCTGCCTGTTGAAAAGGGCTTCGACATGCTGGCGGAATATGTCCGCGCCACGCGGCGGCATCCCGCCCTGCTGGCCTATTGCCTGGGGAATGAAGGCAGCCAGCTGATGGTGGAAAGCGCCGTTGAGCGCAACAAGGCGCGCATCGGCTACGAAACGATCCATGCCAACACGGATAACCAGCTGGCCCTGACCTGCTTCGGCAATCAGGGCGAATTGCCGGAACTCCAAAACGACATTGAAACACCCCATCTGTGGAGCGACAACTTTCTGGCCGCCTATGACGGCCTGAGCCGCGTGCCCTGGGATCTGCTTGCGCAGACCACGCTCGGCCGTCCCTGCGTGGTGCATGAATACGGGAAGTTCGGCGTGTGGCCCGATATGCGGGAGGAAGAAACCGTCAACGCGCTGGGCGGCACGAAGCGGGATTTCGCCGCGCAGGCGCGGCTGGCCCTGCAGGAAAAAGGCTGTCCGGAGCGCGAGCAGCTGTTTATTGAAAATTCAAGAAAACAGGCACGGATGAACACGCGCGTTATTTTGGAGGAGGCGCGGCGGCAGCCGTATATCAGCGGCTACGCGCTGTGGAGTTTTTTCCGTGGATTCCAGCGCAGCACCGGCCTGTGCAGCGATACCGGCGAAATCTATGACGGCGATCCTGTAATTTTTGCGCGGGGCTGTAATTCGCGCATAGCGCTTTTGATCGACCGAGGCTTTCAGGGGAGAGCGATTCCCTGTTTTGTGCCGCAAAGCGTGAAAATCACGCTCTCCAATTTCAGCCGCGCGGAAGCAAAGGGAACGCTGCGCGTTACGCTTTGGGACGGCGAAAAGTTGCTGGCGGAGGACTCGGCCTTTGTCCATGCGACGCCGGGGGAAACGCGAATCGTTCATACTTTTACGTTCGTCGTTCCGGTGGAGGCGCATAACCGCCGCCTGGTTCTTCAAGCAGAAATGCCCGGCGCGAAAAATGCGTGGGATTTCTGGGCCTTTGATCCACGCCCCGCGCAGGATATGCCGCTTTTGCATGTGCAGGATGCGGCGCTGCTGGCAGCGCTCCGGGAAATCTTCCCCAATGCCTGCACCCTGCAGGACGCAGACTCCATCTGCATTGGCTGCCGCAGCTGGAATCACCCGCAGCTGGCCGAAACCGCCCGTACGCTGAACCGCCCCGTTCTTGCAGATACGCTGGATGAAACCGTGTTGGCAATCCGAAACGATGTGCCCGTCCTTCTGCTGGACAGCGGCCGCCTTCCGAAGGCGTGGTATAATCCGGCGCTGCTTCCCGTGCTTGGCGAACGGGATACCGGCCGGTATTTCACTTCCTTCCGCGCCGGCTGGCATACGGGCAACCTGTTGACGGTAATTTGCAATCATCCGGCGCTGGGCGATTTTCCCCATGACGGATTTTGCGATTTGCATTGCTACGAAATGGTGCAGTCCGCCCGCGCCTTGAACCGGGATGCGCTGTCGGCCGCCCTGAAGCAAGTGCCTGAGGAAATCGTCTATGCCGTAGCTAAGGTTCCCTATCAGGAGAAAAAGCAGCCCGTGGTACAGGATCCGAATGCACTCAGGGAACAGGCCTCCGAAAAGGAACGCAGCTTCGATTGGCTGGAGCAGGGATACCTGCTGAAGGCAGGAAAGACGCTGCTTTGCTCGCTGAACCTGACCCGCGATCCGGCAGGCCGGGCGCTGCTCAAAAATCTCGTGCGTTATTTCGTCGAAGAAAACGATGAAGCTCGCTGAACATTTTTCCCGGTATATTATGAAGGGAGAAAAAACAATGTCGTTCGATGCATTAACCGCCTATCTGGACAGCCTCGACGCATGCGGGATTCCCGCGCGGGATCTGAGCGTTTGGCAGGATCATCGGCAGATTTACCGCCATATGAGCGGCAGCGCAGACGGCGAGAAACGTCCTGTAACGGCTCGGGATATTTACTGGCAGTATT
Organism: uncultured Clostridia bacterium; assembly: GCA_934615235.1. GTDB lineage: Bacteria > Bacillota > Clostridia > Christensenellales > Aristaeellaceae > Aphodomonas. The sequence continues at coordinate 1,060 of CAKTTL010000152.1, read as the reverse complement.
CCACCACCAAGGTGGTCTGCTGTACAGCGGCGCTGCGCGCCGTAGAGGACGGCTTGCTGTCACTTGACGATTGTGTGGAAGCATACCTTCCCGCGTTTGGAAAGCTCCGCGTTCAGGATGGAACCCAAATAAGGCCGGCAAAAACGCCGTTGACCATTCGCCATCTGATGACCATGACCGGCGGGCTAACCTATAATTGGAACACGCGGCCGGAAATGATCGCGCTGTTTGAAAACAGCCAGGCAGATATTCAGGATGTTGCGGCGGCAATCGCCTCCGAACCGCTGAGCTTTGAGCCGGGCGAAGATTTTCAGTACGGTCTTTGCCATGATGTTCTGGGGCTTGTTCTTGCCGCCGCTTCCGGCAAAACGCTCGGCGAGTACATGCGCGAGAAAATTTTTGCGCCGCTCGAAATGCGCGATACGGGCTTTTTCCTCAGCGACGCGCAAAGTGCACGCCTGACCACGCATTTTCAGTACGATTCCGCAACCAAAACAACGGCGCCTGCGCCGCATCCACGCCCGTTCGCCATTACGCCGAACTTCGAAAGCGGCGGAGGCGGCATGTTCAGCACGGTCGATGATTATATCCGCTTCGCGGATGCGCTGGCCTGCGGCGGGCATGGCTTTAACGGCTATTCACTGCTGCAGCCCGAAAGCATAGGCTATTTCACAAAGAACCAGCTGCCCGCGCCGCTCCTGGAACGGTTCCAGGAAAAGACGGGCCATTGGGGCAACGGTTACGGTCTGGGCGTGATGACGCTGATGGATCCGGCGCCACGCCATTACCGCTGCCCTTTAGGCACCTTCGGTTGGGGCGGCGCATGCGGCACAAAGGTGTATATCGATTGCCAAAATCACATTTCCGTTTACTTTGCCATGGAAGTTGCAAACGGCTGCAACTATTCCGGCTATGAAAATCACCCGCATAACCGGATTATCAATCTGCTTTACGGCAGTTGACGCCTTCAGCACAAAATCTGTACAAAACCGCCAGAAAGGAACAGACCTATGATCAGGCATTTGGACCTGCCCGCTGCGGCGATGGATTTTTCCCGTTA
>CAKTTL010000151.1 GCA_934615235.1 uncultured Clostridia bacterium | reverse complement strand
CCCGTAAACCGCAAATCCGCTCTTATGTTTCCCCCCTTGAGCGCCCGAAGGGGCGCTCAAAAGCGGAGGTGCAGGAGGCACTGCCTCCTGCCGGGGCTTGGGGCGGAGCCCCAAACGTTCCCCACGTTCCCCTCGTCCCCTCGTCCCTTAAAACCCCTTGCGGTTCTTCGCGTCGTTCATGGCGGCGAAGACGCTGGCGAGGGCGGTCACGACGGCGACGATTTTTTCGGCGAGGTCGCCGTACTCGACGCCGGTGATCTGGGTGGCGAGGTTAAAGAGCGCGAGGATGATCGCGCCGATGACGACGGGGCTTTTCAGGCGTTCAAGAATCGTTTGCCACATGATTATTGCCTCCTTTATGCTCCTCCAGCCGGGCGACGCGCACGCATAAATCGGTGTAATCGCGGCGGAGGGCTTTTGTGTCGAGCCGGATTTCTTCCACGCTGTCGCGGATGGTTTCCAGCAGCACCTGCTGACGGACGGTTTCGCCGCCGTCCTTGCCGCGCGTGCGCAGCCAGCTGGAAAAGGAAAACAGCGCGGCCGCGACGACGCCCGCCGCGCCGACCCATTCGTAGACCGTCATTGCGCCGCCCCTTCCAGATAGCGCGAGAGCGCGTCGCGCAGCTCGGCGGCTTCGGCGCGGGACAGGCGCAAAGCGCCGTAAAGAAAAGGCGCGTCCTCCTCGTAATCGACAAACGGCAGGCGCGCCCAGCCGGTCCAGCCGCGCCCGTCCACGCGCGTGCGGACAACGCCCTCGGCGAAGCTCTTCGCCTCGACCGCCCAGCCGCCGCCCACGTACACGCCGACGTGGCCGTCCTTGTGCAGCAGCAGCCCGGGCGTTTCGGGCAGCGCGGTCATTTCGCCGTGCGCCATGCCCTGCCGTACGCACCAGCGATACAGGCCGTTCGCGCCCTTGTCCGGACAGCCGCCGGACTGGTACTTCGCCGCATGCGCGCCCAGTTCCGTCCAGGCCGCGCCCTTGATCAGCCCCACGCAGTCGGCGCACATCGCCCCGGCGGCGATATCGGCCTGATAGCGCGCCGCGCGGCTCTGCCCGTAATGCGCGGGATACTGCGCGCGCTTGCGCAGGTACAGTTCCTTCGTGCAGGGATAGCAGCAGGTTCCCATCCAGTAGCGCATTTTATTTTCCGCGCTTTGCGCGCAAAAGGCCGCAAGCTCCGCGCCGGTCATTTCGCATCCTCCTCCCGAAAGAGCGCCGGCACGTCGCCGGGCGCGTAGAGCAGCGGGTTGGCCGCCTGGATGCAGACGTACGTCCTCCCGCCGTTCTTCACGCGCATGCCGGCCGCGACCGCCATGTTGTAGACGTAGGGATACGCGCCGTCGCCGTCCGGGGCGGGGCGCACGCCGTAGAGCGCTTCCGTGCCGGCGGAAAAGGGCGGATAGACGCTTGACGACGTAAACGCCTGCCGCGCGAAGCCGGCCTTGCCGTCGTAGACAAAAATCTCGTTGAGCTTATACGCCTTATCCGGTTCCCACGCAGGGAAACCGTCGGCCAGTACGCCCACCGTGGCCGCGGGCTCCGCGCCGGACGCCTGCGCCATGCGCGCGCCCTCGGCGAGGATGCTCCTGTTGCGCTTATAGATCGCAATCGCGCGCAGGCGCTGTTGCGCAGTAATCGCCATTCGCTTATTCTCCTCTCTCGATGATGTCGAGCACTTCTGTCACGTCCGGGTTCGCGTCGAGCGGCAGTACGACCTGCTCGCCGTCGACGTTGCGCGTCCAGCCCGCGCCGGTTTTTCTGTCCCCAGGCAAAAGCCCGAGCGGAGCCGCGTCGACGAGCGCCCGGCCGAGCGCCGCCTCCAGCTCCTCCCGCTGATTCTCCCGCGCAACGACGACGTTCTCCACCAGATCGCCCGCCGCGTTCAAAACCGCAAATCTCATTTGATCCTTCCTCTCTTATTTGGGCACGCGCAGATAAACCACGCCCTGATACCCCGCGCCGCCGGAACCCGGCGACGCTTCGACATACGCGTTCACGTGCGAACCGCCGCCGCCTCCGCCCGAACCATAAAACGTCGCGGAGGCGCCGTTATAGGTGTAGGACTGGCCGTACAGGCTGCTGTCGCTTGCCGCGCCGCCCTTGCCGCCGCCTTTGACGCCGCCCGCGCCGCCCGCCATGCTGCCCAGATTGTTGCCGTTGCCGCCGCCGGAGACGGTCGTTCCGCCCCCGCCGCCGTTTGAGCCGCCCGCGCCGCCCTGCTCGGTCGAGCCGAAGGTGTTGCCGGAGCCGCGATAATACATGCCGCCACCGCCGCCGCCCGCGCAGTGCGGGTCGAAGTGAGTCGTATCGCCGAACGGATACTTGCTCTGCCCGTCGCCCGTGCCGGGCGCGCCGGTCTGCGGATAGACGGCGGCATAGTACGAGCTTGCGCCGCCGCCGGAACCGCCCGAAATGCCGGACACGGCGGAGACGGACAGCAGCGAACCGAAAGAGGTCGCGCCCTGCGCCGCGCCGATGGTAACGACGTAATCGCCCTTGAGCTTTACGTCGTTCAGCTGCGCGCAGTACGCGCCCGCGCCGCCCTTGCCGAAATTGGCCGGGCGGTTTTCGTCGCTGCCGCCCGTCATGCCGTTCGCCCCGCCGCCGCACAGCCACACGCCCGCATGCCGCGCCCGTCCGCGAACGGTCAACGTTCCCGAACCGGTGAGGGTATAAAGGGTGTACGGCTTTCCGTCCGCGGTATAGCTTTGGGTCGTATACGCGCCGGTATAGGTGATTCGCGGCTTACCGCCGCCGCAGGCCATGTTAAAAATCATTCCGCCACCTCCACGACGAGCACGTTCGCGGTGAGGGCGCTTTCGGGCACGTCCTCGCAGGTAAAGGTGAGGCTGCCCGCGCCCTGCGCGGAACAGTAGACGTTCGCGTCCTGCCAGGCGAGATAGCACGCCGGGGCGGGCCGGACGATCACTTCCCGGTCCGCCGTCACGCCCGCGGCGGAAACGGTCTGCGTCTTTTCGCTCCAGCCGTCGGCGGGAAGCGTCACGGCAAGCGCGGCGATTTTCGGAATTTTCAGCGCCGCCAGGGCGGCGGCAAGATCGTCCTGCGAAACCATCGCCGCGGGAGAGACGTTCACCTCGATCTGCTGCAGATCGGATACGTACACGTACACGCGGTACACGCGCGTATACGTCGCCGTCGCGTTTTTGACGATCAGATCGGGCGAATCGCCGAAGGCGACGTAGCAAAGGAGCACCTCCTTCGCCGCGTCGGACGGATCGGCGCAGTAAATGCCCAGTTCGCGGACGGTCATATCGGCGCTCTGGCTGGTATTGACGTACTGCACGTCGACGGCGGCCTGCTTATCGCGCATGGAGCAGGAGGCCAGGCTCGCGTCGGCGGTTTTGCTGACGAGCGAAGTGCGGGCGCGGGCCTCGGCTTCGCTGGCGGCCGCGCCGCTGCCCAGCTCGGCGCGGGTGATCTTCAGCGCGCCCTGCGCGGCCAGCAGCCGCGTGATCGCTTCGTTGCCCTTCGTGGTTACATATGCTTTCAGGTTCATTCGGTTTCCTTTCTCCCGGCGGCTTACGCCGTCTCTCCGGGGATTTCGACCAGGCCGCAGAACGAGCATTCGCACGCGCTGCCCAGCGGCCGCGAAAGCCCCGTGATGAGCCGGTAGAGAATCCGCACGCCAAGCGGCTTTGGGACGATATACCCGCCCAGCAGCAGGGAAAGCGTCTCCTGCCCGTAGCCGCCCGCCGTCAGATCGACGGCCATGCTCATGTTCTGGTTATCGACGACCGTCAGCCCCAGCTCGTCGCCAAAGACGGTTTCCCAGATGGGCGCGAGCTCGCCCTGTTGGCCGCGGAACTGGTTGCGGATGATCTTCGCGCGCAGCAGGCGGCGATACAGCTCGTCGTCCAGCGCGCTCCCCTCGCCCAGCACGCCGCGCGAAACGCCGCAAAGCGCGCCCAGCGCGTCCAGCTGCGCGCCCTGCGCCTGCTCGAGGGAGAACGCTTCGGTCAGCTCATCGCAGAGATTCACATTGAAGAGCGAAACCAGAAAGCGCACCCACGCCATGAAACGGGGCGCGCCGCGATGCTGCGAAGTGACGAGTTTTGCGTAATTCTCCGCGTTCATGCGCTCGCCTCCGCAACGGTTACATAGTTCGCGTTGCCGCGCGCCACTTCGGCAAAGCCCAGCGCGATATCCGCCGTGCCGGGCGTGCCGCCGTGGCGGCAGCAGGTAACGGACGTGATGGAGAACGTGGGCGCGGACTGCGCCGTCATGGTGTTCATCGCGGCCCACCAGAGCATGGAGGCCGTCAGCCCGTCGCCGATGCCGAGGGAATCGAGATACGCCGTTACGCCGCCCGCGATGGCCGCGGGCGTGGCCTGCGCGTCGTAGCCGGAGAGCGGCTTGAGCGTGATCGCCACGTCGAAATCGACGTTCTGCGGGCGCTGGAACTTGACGGTGTTCTCGCCGCCATACGCGTCGAGGACGGTTTCGGTCACGCCGCCGTGCGTGCCGCAGCCGATGGGCTTGCGGTTGAAGATCGTCTCGGCGATTTCGCCGCTTTCGCCGCCCTCGACGACGCAGCAGACGCAATGCGAAGGCACGCCGTTCGCGTCGGTCGTATCGGTATCGTTTTCGTAAATCTTCGCGCGCGTCACCTCGGGCAGCGCCCGCAGCGCGCCGTCGAGCCCTTCCATCATGGAGGCGGACGGCTGCGCCGTGGAGAGCGCCTGCCGCGCGCGCAGCTGCGCGTCGGTTTCGGCGACGCGGCCGGGCGTGGCGGGCTCGTCGTTCGTGACGGCCGTCCAGCCGAGCGTCGGGGTCATGATGCGGGTGATGGTATCCTTGCCCGCGACGACCTGCCCGTAGCGGCGGCAGGTGGCCGTGACCGTCGCCGCGCCGCCCTCGCCGAGAATGACCGTGGCGGGCAAATCCCAGAGCGTGCCGGACGAATCGGCGATCACGCCGCCGGAGACGGTCGTTCCCGCCTCGCCGGTGAGCGTCACCTGCGCGACGGAGCGCGTCGCTTCCTTGCGGGCGATACCGTTCACCGCGACGACCGCGTCCAGCCCCGTGCCGACGGACGTGACCGGGCTGTGTGCGTTGTATGCGGCCTCGGCCGCCGCGTAGCTGTCAAACGCCGCCTTCGCGAAAATCGAAAGCAGCTGGTAATCCTGGCTGTCGCTGCCCAGATAGATATCCTGCCCGAAGATATTCTTCGCGCCCTCGACGAGATAGGCGAGAACGTCGTTGTAGGTCGGGTAATGATAGCCGGTCTGGTCGACGTAAGGGGGGAAGTAGGACAT
>CAKTTL010000150.1 GCA_934615235.1 uncultured Clostridia bacterium | reverse complement strand
GCACGCGACGGCCATTTCCAGCTCCTGCCGCAGGCGGGAAAGCGCGCTTTCCTCATCCTTTCTTTCTCGCTCAGGCTGCCGTCCGATATGCGTATCGGCGCCCTGCGCCTTTTTCAAAAGCGCGCCAATCTGCGCGTGAAACTGCTCATAACACTGTGAGCAGCCGACGCGCTGCGTGCGCAGAATCTGTGAAAGTTTCGTCCCGCAGGCCGGACAGACGGACGTTTCCGTCTCCTTTTCCTGCCGCGGCGCGTTCAGCACGGCGGCAAGCAGCTGCCCCATGCCGATCGATTTGGGCGCTACCCGGCGCTTCGCCGCGCACGCCGGGCACAGGTTCAGCTCCCTGCGCTCGCCTGCCACGACGGTTACCATTTTAATGCTGGCGGGATTCTTGCCGCATTCATCGCAGAGCATGCTCATCCCTCCTTCGGCTGCCTCCCCGCAATCTGCAGCAGCATTGCGCGCAGGGTGCTGGCGCGCAGCGAATCCTTAAACGCCACCGGAAGCGAAATCGCCTCCGCCGACACGGCCGCGCGCATCAGACCCGCTTCGTTCTCCGTCACCACTTTATTATCGCGCAGCTGCGAAATAATCGCCTCGCAGTCCTGCCGCGAGATCGATTCCCCAATCCGCTGATTGATCAGATACAGCAGATTGCTGCCCGGCGATTCGCGCAGCCGCACAATGCGGATATACCCGCCGCCCCCGCGCCGGCTCTCGATCACGTAGCCGTGATCGGGCGTAAAGCGCGTGGAAAGCACGTACGTAATCTGCGAGGGCGCGCAGCGGAAATACTGCGCCAGCTCGTTGCGCTGCACGTCGACCTGCTCCTGCCCTTCCTCAAGCAGGGACTTGATAAACGCTTCTATACTATCCGTTAACGGTCTCATTTCGGCCGCCTCCCATTTTTGACCATCTTTGATATTTATAGTATACCACACAGAATTGAAAATGCAAGTGGTGTTTTCTGACTTTATCTGACGATTAAGGCGTATCTGAAAAAGGAAGATGCGACAGCTCAAATGGGTTTTGCGCCGCCGAAACAGCGTCTCAGGGAATTTCGACCGCCCTCCGGAAAGCTCGCCGCATCCCGTCTCCGTTTTGCAGGAAAAGCGCCTTTTGCGTCGAATTTCTGGATCATTATGGAAGAAAGACGAAACGCCGTCGTCGCGGACTGCGACGCGCGAAGCCGCGAAAGCGCCGCGGCGCTGCTGGAAGAAAACGGCTTTACCGTCCGCACAGCCGGCGGCGGCCGCGCGCTTTTGCAGACGCTTGCCTGCGAACGGTTTGATTTTTTGCTGCTCTCGCTCGTTCTGCGCGAGATGGACGGCTTCGCCGTGCTGGAAAGTCTGCCCGCTCTGTCGCTCCCGCGGTATCCGTATATCGTCGTGAGAACGGCGACGGGCGCTGAAAACCGCGCGCGTGCGCTCGCCCTCGGCGCGGACGAAGCGCTTGCAAAGCCGCTCGCGCCCGAAGCGCTGCTCGCCGCGGCAGAAAAATCGCGCGTTCGCGTGTCCAGGCTCGCCGAAAACATCGTAGCTCGACGGATGGACGAAGCGCGAAGACAGGTCTCGGCGCTCGGCGTTCCCGCGCGGCTGAAGGGGTTCGATTACCTCGCCTGCGCCGTAGCGCTGTGCAGCGCGGACGACCGGCTGCTCTCGCGCGCAACGACGCTTTTATATCCGCGCGTGGCCGCGCGCTTTGAAGCGACGCCCGGCGGCGTGGAGCACGCCGTCCGTCAGGCGATCGAAACCACCTGGACGCGCGGACGGATGGAAACGCTCGCGCGCCTCTTCGGCAACAGCATCGACCCGCAGCGCGGCAAACCCACCAACACCGAATGTATCGCCCTGCTTGCGGAACAGCTCCGCAAAGCGTATGAATCATAACAGGAGGGGTTCACATGGCAACCAGTAAAAAAGCGGTTCTCATCGTGCTCGACAGCGTCGGCTGCGGCAACGCGCCGGACGCGGCGCAGTATGGCGACGCAGGCGCGAATACCTTCAAGCATATCGCGGAAAGCGCGCGTCCCGGCCTGCCGCATCTGGAAGCGCTGGGGCTGGGCAATATCCCGGATACCGGCTTCGCCCCCGCCGCCTGCCCCAAGGGCGTTTACGGCCGCTGCATCGAACGCGCCGCCGGCAAGGACACGACGACCGGCCACTGGGAAATGTCCGGCCTGACGCTGAAAAAGCCTTTCCCCACCTACCCCAACGGCTTTCCGGCCGATGTAATCGAAGCGTTTGAAAAGCTGACCGGGCGCGGCGTGCTGGGCAACTGCACCGCCAGCGGCACCGAAATCATCGAGCGGCTGGGCGAGGAGCACATGAAGACCGGCAAGCTGATCGTCTATACCTCGGCGGACAGCGTTTTTCAGATCGCCGCGCACGAAGACGTCGTGCCGCACGAGGAACTGTGGCATATCTGCGAGCAGACGCGCGCAATGCTGCAGGGCGAGCACGGCGTGGGCCGCGTCATCGCGCGGCCGTTCATCGGCAGGCCCGGCGCGTTTACGCGCACCGGCAACCGCCGCGATTTCTCCATCACCCCGGCGGGCGATACGATGCTCGACGTGCTAAGCCGCAGCGGCCTGGACGTATGGGGCGTTGGCAAAATCGAAGATATCTTCGCGCACCGCGGGCTGACGCACTCCGTCCATTCGGCGGGCAATCCCGCCTGCGTTGAAACGCTGCTTTCGATGCTGAAGGAAAACGTCAACGGGCTGATCTTCGTCAACCTCGTCGATTTTGATTCCGTTTACGGCCATCGCCGCGATGTGGCGGGCTATGCGAAGGCACTGGAAGAATTCGACGCGGCGCTGCCGCAGATTGAAGCGCTGCTCGGTGAAGACGACCTGCTTCTACTGACCGCCGATCACGGCTGCGACCCAACCTTCCGCGGCACCGACCATACGCGCGAAATGGTGCCGCTGCTGGGCTACGGCAGGCATATAAAACCGCAGGCGCTCGGCACACGCGCCACTTACGCCGACATTTCCGCCACCATTCTCGACTATTTCGGCCTTGAAAACACGCTGGACGGGACCTCGTTCCTGACCCAGACGAAATAAGGGAGGGACATACTGCAATGACGACGATGGAAAAAATCAACGCCGCGGCGGATGGAATCCGCGCCGCGTGCGGGGAAGCCGAGATCGGCATGATTCTCGGCTCCGGCCTGGCTGAAAGCATCTCGCTGGAAAACGAAAAAAAGATCGCATATCAGGAGATTCCAAATTTCCCGGTTTCCACCGTGCCGGGGCATAAGAGCGAATGGGTCAGCGGCACGCTGCACGGCAAACGCATCTGCATGATGCGCGGTCGGTTCCACATGTACGAAGGCTGGACGATGGAACAGATCGCCATGCCCATTCGCGTAATGAAGCGCCTGGGCGTAAAGGCGCTGATCGTCACCAACGCCGCAGGCGGCGTGAACACCGGCTTTGCCCCCGGCGATCTGATGCTGATCACCGATACGATCAACTTCAGCGGCCTTAACCCGCTCATCGGCGCGAATCTCGATGAATTCGGCCCGCGTTTTCCCGACATGTCCCGCGAGTTCGACGCGGATTTCATCGCCGTGGCGCGCAGCGTTGCGGCGGCGCAGGGGCTGACGCTGCGCGAGGGCGTGTATATGTGGTTCAGCGGCCCGTCGTTTGAAACGCCGGCGGAAATCTGCATGGCGCGCACGCTCGGCGCGGACGCCGTCGGCATGAGCACCGTGCCGGAGGTCATCGTCGCGCGGCACTGCGGCATCCGCGTGCTGGGCATTTCCTGCATCACCAACATGGCCGCGGGGATTCTCGATCAGCCGCTGAACCATGAAGAAGTGATGGAAACCGGCGCGCGCGTCAAGGCTCGTTTCAGCGCGCTGGTCGAAGCGAGCGTTGGCAAAATGAAATTATAAGGCTCGTCATATTTTCAAAACCTCCCGCACACAATGAATCAATTGAAGCGGGAGGTTTTTTCGTGTCATGAAAAGAAAAGCCGTCTGTCTGGTGCTGGTGTTCATCGGTCTGTTTTCTTCGGCGCTGGCGGCGCCGTTAGAAACCGACCCGCCGTTTGTTTTGGAAACGCCGAGTTATCTGCTGCTGGAGGAATCGACCGGGCAGGTCATCTGCGAGCATAACGCCGACGAACGCCGTCCCGTCGCCAGCGTAACGAAGCTGATGACGCTGCTGCTCACCTTCGAATCGCTCGAAGACGGTTCCATTCGTCTGGGCGATACGGTAACCTGCTCAAAAAACGCGGCAGGGATGGGCGGCTCGCAGGCGCTGCTCGACGCGGGCAGCAAATACAGGCTGGAAGACCTGCTGCGCTCGACGATCATCGCCAGCGCAAACGATTCCGCCGTGGCGCTGGCGGAACACATCGCGGGCACGGAGCAGAACTTCGTCGAACGCATGAACGCGCGCGCCGCCGCGCTCGGCATGGAAAACACGGCGTATCAGAACTGCACGGGCCTGCCCGCCGCCGGGCAATATACGACTGCGCGCGACGTAGCCGTGCTCTCGCGCGAGATGGCGAAGCACCCGGATTATTTCAAATACAGCACCGTCTGGATGGACACGCTGACCCACCCCGGCGGCCGCGTGACCGACCTGACGAACACCAACCGGCTCATTCGCTTTTATCAGGGCTGCGACGGATTCAAAACCGGCTCGACGAACGAGGCGCGCTATTGCATCTCCGCCACAGCCCGACAGGGCGACATGCGGCTGATCGCCGTCGTGCTCGGCTCCCCCGCCAGCCTGACGCGCTTTAACGAAGCGCGCAAGCTGCTCGAATACGGCTTCGCCTCCTATGCGCTGGTTGAAGCGTGCAAAAAAGGCGACCTGCTCGAAGAGCGCGTTTCCGTTCAGCGCGGCGGCGCGGAGGACGTCGGCGTCGCCGCGGGCGAAACGGTCCGGCTGCTCGTTCGAAAAGGAGAGGAAAAGCGCCTTTCCCTGCAGGTCGCGCTGCCCGAAAGCGTGAAAGCGCCCGTCAGCCGAAACGATGTGCTGGGCGAAATCCGCGTGCTCAAGGACGGCGGCCTTCTGCAGACGCTGCCCGCCGTAGCCGCAGGCGACGTCGCCATGCCGGGCTACCTCGAAGCGCTGATAAAAATCCTGGAGCGGTGGAGATAAAGGGATAAAAAGGCGCTTCGCGCCGCAGATCAAACGCAAAACGCCCCGGATAGGCAAACGTCCGGGGCGATCGTTTTCGCAGCGCACAGGCGCGGGAATTTTGCAGAAGAACGCCGCTTCTATCCGGTCGGCAAACCGGAATTTATTAGGCAAACAGAATAAGTGCAACACCTGTGATAAGCAGAACTATACCAACAACAAACTCTATCATTCC
>CAKTTL010000149.1 GCA_934615235.1 uncultured Clostridia bacterium | reverse complement strand
CCCGCGCCCGCAGGCGCAAGCGGTTTCCTTCGGAGGGGGTCCAGGGGGAACCCTTCCTTTTTCTAAAGGAAGGGTTCCCCCTGGCGTCTCCCCCACGTTCCCTCACTCTGCCGCGTACGTGTCGAAGTAGCCCTGGATCCAGACGATCGGGGTGCCCTTGTCGCCGGAGCCGCTGGTCAGGTCGGAAAGGGAGCCGAGCAGGTCGGTCAGGCGGCGGGGGGTTGTGCCCTGAGAGGCCATCTGACCGGTCAGGCAGGCGGCCTTGGCGCGGATCGCCTTGCGGGCGTCCTCGGCGGCCTGTTCGCGGGTTTCGCCGCGCAGCTGCGTGTCGGCGAGATATTTGAGCTTGATTTCGTTCGGGCGGCCGTCCAGCCCCTCGGTATAAGCGGGAGAAACGACCGGATCGGCCAGTTCCCAGATGCCGCCGACAGGATCCTTGAACGCGCCGTCGCCGTAAACCATCACTTCCACCTGCTTGCCGCTTTCAGCGCGCAGCATGCCCGCCAGCTTCTCGACGAACTTCTCGCAGTCGCGCGGGAAAAGCTTGACGGAATTTTCCGTCGCAAGGTTCGAGCCGTACAGGCCGAAATCGGGGTTATAGCCGCTGCCGTCGACGGGCGCGTTGAGCAGGTCGGCCAGCGTCAGCGCCGTACGCGCGCCGGCTTCCTTCAATAGACGCACCGTGCGGGCGCGGGTGTGGATATCGCAGGCGATCACGTCCTGCGCGTAGGGCAGGACCGCGCGCGCGTCGTTGGCGAGCAGGATCTCGCTGTTGCGCGCATATTCGCGGTAAAGTTTCACATAGTCCATGCCGGTGAACGGATGCAGCACGTTTTCGCCGAACAGCTCGCGATACTTCGCCTCGGTCAGCACGTCGCGATAGGGATCGACGCCCTTTTCCTCCAGCCGGTCAAGGCTGATCAGCTCGTTGCCCACCTCGTCGGAAGGGTACTTGAGCACGATATACAGTTTGTCCACGCCCATGGAAATGCCCTTGAGCAGCATGGAAAAACGGTTGCGGCTCAGAATCGGGAAAACGACGGCCGCAGTGCGCTTGCCGTCCGCCCCGGCGGGAATCTTCGCGCGCACGTCGGCGGCAATCTGTTCGAGGGTCGCGTAATTGCCCTGCGTGCGGGCGACGACGGACTCGGTCACCGCGATCACGTCGCGGTCGCGCAGAGGCGCCTGCGCCTCTTTCGACGCCGCCATCACGGCCTTGCAGACTTCCTTTGCCAGATCGTCGCCGGCCTGAAAAATGGGGGCGCGCACGCCGCGGACCACCGTACCGATTGTTCTCATATGATTGTTTCCTCCTCAGCCTTTGTTATTTTTCATCCCACGGATTCGGAATAAAATCGCCGCCACGGCAGAATTTGAGATATTTGAGCGCGTGCAGCTGGCTGGTCATTTCCCAGTCGCCGCCGTAAACCGGATCGTGATACCCTTCGATGCAGACGTCGCCGGCATATCCGTTCTGGTGCAGGATGGAGAAAATATCGCGCCAGTCGGTGTCGCCGAAACCCGGCGTGCGCTCGGGCGCGAAATTGCGCATGGCGTAGATGCCGCGGCGCTTCACCGCGTCCCAGTCGACCGACGTGTCCTTGCCGTGCATATGCACGATCTTCTTCGCCCACACGCGCAGCTCGGCAATGGGATCGATCAGCTGGATCAGCTGATGCGCCGGCTCCCACTCCAGCCCCAGCGCCTCGGACGGCACCGCGTCGAACATCATCTCCCACGCGTCCGGGTTAAAACCGATATTGCACGTGGCGTGCCGCCAGTCGCCGTCCATGGGGCAGTTTTCGATGGCGATTTTCACGCCGTTGTCTTCGGCGCGGCGCGCCAGTTCGGAGAAGACCTCCTTGAAGCGCGGCATCGCGGCGGGCACGTCCTTGCCCTCGAGCGCGCCGGCAAAGGTCGAAACCGTCTTCGCGCCGAAAAGGTGCGCGTTATCAATGGCGTATTCCAGATCGCGCCGCTGCGATTCGTTTTCCAGCGCGTTGCAGTAATAGCCCAGCGTGGTCACGGTTTTGCCGGTTCCGGCCAGAATATCCTGCACCTTCGGCGCAAGCTCGCGGATATCGATTCCGCCGTAGGTCATATGAAAATTGACCGCGAAGCATTCGAAATCGTAATTCTTCATCGCAGGCAGCCATTTTTCCGCCAGCTTTCCCGGAATACAGGTTCCGATTTTGATCTGTTCCATGCCGTTCCTCCTATGCGCGGCGTTTTTTCGCGTCCGCGCCGTATGTATATGCTCTTCTACCCATGATATACCATTTTGAAGGCAAAGGCAAGCGATGCTGCATTTTTCCGGCCTCAGGCCTTTTCGCACTGCGCGGCTGCAATCGCGCCGTCCGCCGCGGCGGTGATTACCTGCCGCAGCCGCTTCGTCCGCGCGTCGCCCGCGGCGAACACGCCCGGCACGCTCGTGCGGCAGTCTTCCTCCGCAACGATAAACCCCTGCGCGTCCATTTCAACCTGCCCGCGCACGAGCGCCGTATCCGGTTCGCGGCCGATCGCCACGAACGCAGCCGCAATTTCCTCGCGCGCGCCGCCTTCCAGCGCCATGGCGCAAAGCGCCTTCTCTCCCTCGAACGCCGCGACACGACTGTTCCACAGCGGGTGAATGCGCGGATTTTTCAGCACGCGCGCGGCCAGCGTCCGTTCCGCGCGCAGCGCGTCGCGCCGGTGAACCAACAGCACCTCGCAGCCGAGGTTCGCCAGATACAGCGCTTCCTCCGCCGCCGAGTTGCCTCCGCCGATCACCGCCACGCGCCTGCCGCGATAGAGCGCGCCGTCGCACGTGGCGCAGTAGCTCACGCCGCGTCCGGTCAGTTCGCGTTCGCCCGGCGCGCCCAGCAGCCGCGGCTTCGCGCCCAGCGCGAGGATCAGCTGCTTCGCCTCCTGCCAGCCCTTTCCCGTGCGCACGCGCCTGCCCGCGCAGTCGATTTCGACAACGGATTCATAATGCAGCGCGGCCCCTGCGCGCTCGGCCTGAGCGGCCATCGCCATGCAAAGCTCCGGCCCGCCGATCCCCTCGGCGAAGCCTGGATAATTCTCGATTTTATCCGTCCGCCCGGCTTGGCCGCCCGGCATGTCCTTCTCATAGATATCGGCCGCAAGCCCGGCCCGCGCCGCGTAAAGTCCCGCCGTCAGCCCCGCGGGGCCCGCGCCGACGATCAACACATCCCGCATCGTTTTCTCCTTGCAAAATATTCTTCTGTTATTGTATCCGATTTCGACGCGAAAGAAAACAAAAATCTTTGCGGCAGGAAAAGCGGCGGCGCAAAACGAAATATGAAAGGATAACGATTTTTCAAAGGAGCCTGTTATGCCTGAATTCATCATTCGCCCCATGGATTCCGCCGCGCTGAGCGCGGCTTATCAGACGCACATCCCGCGCCATTTCCCGGCCAACGAGATTCGCCCCTTCGACGGCGGCGTTCCCATGCCGGCCGGCGACGTGCCAATGCTGGACGTGCGCGGCCTGCTTGCGTGCGGGCGCTACGCCGGTTTCGGCGCATACGACGGCGAAACGCTTGCGGGCTATGCGTTTTTCTGCTGGGACGAACACGGCACGGCGCTGCTGGACTACCTCGCCGTAATGGAAGAATACCGCTGCCACGGCGTGGGCGGGAAACTGCTTCATTATATTCTCTCCGGCGGCACGAGCCTGCCGTGGAACTGCCTCATCCTCGAGGTGGACGACCCTGATTTCGCGCTGGACGAAAAGGAGCTGGCCGTGCGCAACCGCCGCAACGCGTTTTACCACCGCGCGGCGCTGCGGGAAACGCGCGTGCGCGTGCAGCTCTTCGGCGCGCGCTATCGCATCTTCACCGACGCCGCCGCGCTTTCCGACGCGGAAGTCCTCGCGCGCGTGCGCGCAATGTACCCGCAGCTGGTGCCGGCCGCGCTTTTGACGGCGGAGAACTTTGAGGCGAAAACCATCTGATTTCGCGAATATTCGTCTTTTGCGAACATTTATCGCCGTAAAACTCGTAAATATTCGGAAAAATTCGCTTTTTCGCCTGAAAACCCCTTTACATGTTCGGAAATGTGCGGTATAATGCGCAGGTAATCCAAATTACAGTGGAGGGAATGCTATGAAGAAGTTCCTGGCTCTGGCTCTTTGTCTGGTTATGATGCTCGGCTGCGCCGCCGTGGCCGAAGGGATCCCCGCCGATGAGATCAAGGTCGGCGTGATCCTGCTCCATGACGAAAACGTTGGTTACGACTACGCGCACATCCTCGGCCGTGATTACATGAAGGAAACCCTCGGCCTGTCCGACGATCAGATCGTCACCGAGTACAACATCCCCGAGAACGAAGAGTGCTACGACGCGGCGATCCGCCTCGTCTCCAAGGGCTGCAACATCATCTTCGCCGACAGCTTCGGCCATGAAGATTACCTCAAGCAGGCCGCCGAAGAAAACCCGGACGTGCAGTTCTGCCACGCCACCGGCTATCAGGCCGCCTCTTCCGGTCTTGACAACCTTCACAACTTCATGCCCTCCGTTTACGAGAGCCGCTATGTCTCCGGCATCGTCGCCGGTCTGAAGCTGGCTGAAGTTTACGGCGCGGATACCGATGCGAAGATCGGCTACGTCGGCGCTTTCAGCTATGCCGAGGTCGTTTCCGGCTACACCGCCTTCTTCCTTGGCGTCCGCAGCATCTGCCCGAACGTGACCATGGAAGTCAAGTACACCGGCTCCTGGGCCGATCAGGCCACTGAGCGCGAAGTCGCGCAGGCCCTCATCGAAGGCGGCTGCGTCCTCATCTCCCAGCACGCCGATACCACCGGCGCCGCCTCCGCCTGCGAAGAGCTGGGCGTGTGGCACGTGGGCTACAACGTCGGCATGATCGACACCGCCCCCAACACCACCCTCACCTCCGCCTCCCTCAAGTGGGGCCCCGACTACGCCTTCTTCGTCAACGCGCTCATCAACGGTGAAGAGCTTCCGGCCGACCGTTCCGACGGTTATGAATCCGACGCCGTGTGGATCACCGAGCTGAACGAGAAGACCATCGCCGCCGGCACGCAGGAAGCCGTTGACGCCGCCGTCGCCGCGATCAAGGACGGCACGCTCCACGTCTTCAACAACGCCACCTTCACCGTGAACGGCGAAACCGTCACCTCCACCACCGACATCGAAGGCTTCTACGGCGTCGAGCACATGGTCGCCGACGAAAGCGGCGTGACCTACTTCGCCGAGCAGGACGGCTTCGCGGCCCCCGCGTTCTCGCTCCGCATCGACGGCATCACCGAGCTGAACACCGTCTATTAATCCCTCGTACGCAAGGCGGGGCCGCGCAAACCGGCTCCGCCTTTTTCAGGTATTTTGGGGTTTCCGTTTTCGGGCGCGCCCTGCGCGCCTGGGAGCGGTTCCCTAAGGTGTATCTGAAAAAGGAAGAGGCGACAGCACGAGCGGATTTTTCGTCAGTTCAAGGAGGGAAATCGAAGGTTTAGC
>CAKTTL010000148.1 GCA_934615235.1 uncultured Clostridia bacterium | reverse complement strand
GGAGCGGCAGACGACACCGCAGCCAGCGGCCGAAACAGCGCTTCGGAGTTTTGTGGGCATTCGCAACGCTGCATAAAGCAATAAAAACTCAAAATGCCAAGTTTGTCCGCATATTCTAACATGAAAAAAGCGCGGCGGTCAATGTGAAGGACAGCCGTGCTTCTGCATAATTTTTTGTTGTTGATGAATGGGAGGGAGAGCGTTCGTGGTCGTTTGTGCGTTGAGAAGCACGCAGAAAACGGGGATATTAGGGTGCATCTGAAAAATTCCCTGAGACTCCATCACGACGGCTTTTCCTTTTTCAGATATATCCTGGTCAGGTCGTGCAATGCGGAACTACGTTAGGGGGCTCTGCCCCCTATAACCCCCTACCAGGGAACTGAGTTTCCTGGACCTTCCGCTTTCACTCAGAACCATGCGGCTGCTTCAGCTCGTCCGCGCTCCGCGCGAACATTGCGCGCTTCTTTGTGCGCTGCGGCGCATCGAGGGCAGGAGGGACTCCGTCCCCCTGCACTCCCTGCCAGGGAACTGAGTTCCCTGGACCTTCCGCTTTCACTCAGAACCATGCGGCCGCTTCAGCTCGTCCGCGCTCCGCGCGAACATTGCGCGGTTCTTTAGGCGGCCACGGGCCGCATGGGCTAGGGCTACGTTAGGGGGCTCTGCCCCCTATAACCCCTGCCAGGGAACTGAGTTCCCTGGACCTTCCACCTTCACTCAGAACCATGCTGCCTAAAACAACCCGACAATCCTTCCATCCTCATCCACATCGATCTTCTCCGCCGCAGGCTCCTTCGGCAATCCCGGCATCGTCATAATATCCCCCGTCAACGCAACGATAAACCCTGCCCCCGCGCTGACTTTCAGATTCCTTACCGTTACCGTGAACCCCTCCGGCGCACCGCGCAGATTCTGATTATCCGAGAACGAATACTGCGTCTTCGCCATGCAGATCGGCAGTCCGCCAAACCCAAGCTCCGTCAGCCGCTTTGCCTGCTTCTTCGCTTCCGGCGTCAGCTTCACGCCCGCCGCATGGTAAACCCGCTTGCAGATCATTTCCAGCTTCTCTTCAATGCTCGCATCCAGCGGATAGCTCGTCCGGAAATCGCTCGGCGTTTCGCACAGCCGTACCACTTCCTCCGCCAGCGTAACGCCACCTTCGCCGCCCCTGGCCCATACTTCGCTCAGCGCGACGTTTACGCCCAGCTCGTTGCATTTTCGCTCTACCAGCGCCAGTTCCGCTGCGGTGTCCGTCGGGAATGCGTTGATTGCCACCACGCACGGCAGACCGAACACGTTCGTGATGTTCTCCACATGCCGCAGCAGGTTTGGCAGTCCCTTCTCCAGCGCGGACAGGTTTTCTTCGCTCAGCTTCGCCTTGAGCGCTCCGCCGTGGTGCTTCAGCGCGCGCACGGTCGCCACGACGACGACCGCCGAGGGTTTTAACGCCGCCATGCGGCATTTAATATCGAAAAACTTTTCCGCCCCCAGATCGGCAGCGAAGCCCGCTTCCGTGATCGCGTAATCCCCAAGCTTCATCGCCATGCGCGTGGCCAGCACGGAGTTGCAGCCGTGCGCGATATTCGCGAACGGTCCGCCGTGGATAAACGCGGGCGTGCCTTCGAGCGTCTGCGCGAGGTTGGGGTTGATCGCGTCGCGCAGCAGCGCGGCCATGGCGCCTTCCGCTTTCAGATCGTGCGCGGTTACCGGTTCGCCCGCGTATGTATACCCCACGATGATCCGTCCCAGCCGCGCTTTCAGGTCGGTCAGCGACGAGGCGAGGCAGAGTACCGCCATTACTTCCGAGGCGACGGTGATATCGAATCCGTCCTCGCGCGGCGTGCCGTTCGTCCGCCCGCCAAGCCCGTCGACGAGATTGCGCAGCTGCCGGTCGTTCATATCGACGGCGCGCCGCCAGGTGATCTGACGCGGGTCGATGCCGAGCGTGTTGCCCTGCTGGATGTGGTTATCCAGCATTGCGGCGAGCAGGTTGTTCGCCGCGCCGATGGCGTGGAAATCGCCCGTGAAGTGCAGGTTGATGTCCTCCATCGGGATTACCTGCGCGTAGCCGCCGCCCGCCGCGCCGCCCTTTACGCCGAAAACCGGCCCCAGACTCGGCTCGCGCAGCGCGACGACCGATTTCCTGCCGATTCGGCGCAGGCCGTCCGCGAGGCCGACGGTCGTCGTGGTCTTGCCCTCGCCCGCGGGGGTCGGCGTGATCGCCGTCACCAGCACCAGCCTGCCGTCCGGGCGGTCGAGCGCGTTCATCATCCGGTAATTGATTTTCGCCTTGTAATTGCCGTAAAGCTCGACGTATTTTTCGTCGATCCCGCATTCGGCGGCGATTTCAGTTATTTTTTTCGGACGCGCTTCGCGCGCGATTTCAATATCCGTCTTCCAGGCCATCCAATCAGCTCCTTTTCGAGGTCATGCGTGTGTTTGTTCGGCGCGGACGCGGCGTTTCCCTTCCCGCGTATCTGGAATTTGGAAATCGTCCCGCGGGACTTCCCTTTGCCGCTATTTGTGCTATAATAAAAGCTGTTACGATACAATAGGGGGTGGATGCCTTGCGAAAGGAGCGTCGCGAACTCGATATGTGTTCCGGGCCCATTTTGAAAGGGATTCTCGTTTTTGCCATACCGATTATGATTATGAACCTGCTGCAGCTGCTTTTCAATGCGGCGGATACGATCGTCGTCGGGCGGTTTAACGGCAAGGAGGCGATGGCGGCTGTCGGTGCGACGGGTTCGCTCGTCAACCTGCTTGTGAATCTGTTTATGGGTCTGTCTGTCGGCGCGAGCGTCGTCGTGGCGCAGGAATACGGCGCGCGCAGCCAGCGCGGCGTGACCCGCGCGGTGCACACGTCGATGACGCTTTCCATCATCGGCGGCCTGGCGGTGACGGCGCTCGGCCTTTTCCTCAGCCGGCCGCTGCTGGAGCTGATGGGCACCCCGGAGGATATTCTCGATCTTTCTTCCTTATATCTTCGGATTTATTTTATCGGCATGCCGGCCAACCTGGTTTATAACTTCGGCGCCGCCGTGCTGCGCGCCGCAGGCGACAGCCGCCGCCCGATGATCTTCCTTTCGGTCTCCGGCTGCGTGAACGTCGCGCTGAATCTGTTTTTCGTCGCCTGCATGAACATGAGCGTCGCGGGCGTCGCATGGGCGACGGTGATTTCGCAGTATCTCTCGGCGCTGCTCGTCGTCGGGTTTATGATCCGCTCCGAAAGCGCCGTCCGTCTCAGCCTACGCCATCTGCAAATCCACAAGGAGGAGTTTGTCCGGATCATCCGCATCGGCGTGCCGGCAGGGCTGCAGGGCATGCTCTTCTCCGTTTCCAACGTGCTCGTTCAGTCCGCAGTCAATTCCTTCGGTTCCACCATGGTTGCCGCCGCGACGGCCGCTTCCAACATTCAGGGCCTGACCGACACGGCCAACAACGCGCTGTACAACTCTGCTATCAGCTTCACCGGCCAGAATGTCGGCGCGCGGCGGTTCGATCGCGTCAAGGGCATTGCCCGGGCGTGCAGCGTGCTGGTCATGGCCTGCTGGGTGCTGATCTGCGGCGCGATGCTGCTCTTCGGCCGCCAGCTGCTCTCCATCTATACGAGCGATCCGGAGGTGATCGAGCTGGGCATGACGCGCCTGATCGTATTGAACGCCGTGTATTTCACCGGCGGCTTTATGAGCGTGATTCCCGGCGTCACGCGCGGCATGGGTCAGTCGTTCGCCCCGATGATCTGCACGCTCGTCGGCGCGTGCCTCCTGCGCGTCGTCTGGATCATGACCGTCTTCGCCTGGTGGCCGACGATCGTCTGCCTGTATCTGTGCTATCCTGTTTCCTGGACGATTACGGCCATCGGCCAGTTCTTTATCTACAAACGCACGCTGAAAAAGGTCAGCGCCGCGGCGCAGGCGGCGTAATTCTGGTTCGATCGCGGACTTTTTGCCGTTTTTTGCGGCGAAAAGTTCGCTTTTTATTTGACAAATGAAGAAAAAAATTCCATAATAGTAACATGAAGGTTTTCAATAATTGTTGTAAATGGTTTGAACTGGTTTTCTTATTGAAGAGGGAGGGATACCATGTTTTTTGACAAGATGGAACCGGGCAAGTGCTATTCGCTGCGCACCACGTGGGGAAACGAGATTGTTTGGGTAACGGCGGTGGAAGCGGATTGCGTGCATGCCAGATGCCTGGAGGACGGAAGGAACGCTTCCTATCGCGGCGCGACGATTCTCGCTTATAAAGAAGCGACGGGAATTCAGGCCGCT
This sequence comes from uncultured Clostridia bacterium, assembly GCA_934615235.1. Lineage (GTDB taxonomy): Bacteria > Bacillota > Clostridia > Christensenellales > Aristaeellaceae > Aphodomonas. The sequence continues at coordinate 1,246 of CAKTTL010000148.1, read as the reverse complement.
TTCGCGGCGGAAAAGGGCGCGGCGCAGCCGCCTGTGGAGGAGAAAACCGAGCCCGCCGCACGGCAGGAAACGCCCGCCCAGCCCGCAAAGCCTGAACAGGACGCGTCGGAAAAGCCGGCTCCCGCGCCCGCGCGCCGGCCTTCCGAACTGCTCCGGCACGGCGTCGGCGAACGGCTGACGGGCAGGCTGACGGTTTATTTTTCCTCAAGTCTTCCGGACGCAGGCAACGGTTATATTGAACTTCCTCTGCCCGAGAACGCCGAACCGGGCGAGCGCGCCGAGCGCGTGTTTTTCCATGTGCGTCAGGTTTATGAGAAAAAGCTGTACGCGTTCCTCAACACGCTGCCCCGAATCCCCGATTATTCCGGCCGCCCGCGCGGGTTCCAGCTTTCCGCGCCGATTGAGGTGACGTTCGTCGTGGCTGATAACCGCGCGCATTCAAGGGTCGGCCGGCCTGTGGCGGGCGATATCCGCATGACGGAGAAGGGACGGAAAACGCTCGCTGAAATGGCCGCGTCCGAGTATTATTTCCTGCGCGGCGCGACCGCGTTCGTCGACGGTTTCCGCTTCGCGCAGGGGCACGATATGTGCTGCTCGCTCACCATCCAAAACGACGACGACCGCCCCTTCAGCGCGCTCCTCTACGAGGAAAACATCGGCGACCCGCGCCTGCGCCGTTTCCTGATGGAAAACCGGCCGCGCGTCCCCGACGGCGTGGCGCTCAGGGTCGAGCTTTTCCGCAGAATGGCGGGCGGCCGGCCTGTCGGCCCGGTTCTTGCCGCGCACGCGCGGCTTTCCGGCGAAGAGACTCCCTGGGCTGAGCGTGATGAAATGCGCTGGCAGGATCTTTTCGACGACGAGGCGAAAGAAAAGCTCGCCCTCATCCAGTCCGGCGAGTTTGCTGAACAGTCCTTCGCCCTGCGCAGCAGCGACACCGCCGCGCCCGCCGTGCCCGACGACGACAGCCAGGAACCCTCCGAGCTATACGAAGAGCTCCCTCTCTGGACCGAGATGGAGTGACGGGGGAGACGCTGGGGGAAAACCCTTCTTTCAGGAGAAAGAAGGGTTTTCCCCCAGACCCCCATTCCGAAGAAAGCCATATTACGCCGTCCGCCCCTCAAAGGGAGGGGCGGGCGGCGTGTGAATATTTGTGAAAAAAACGCCGGGCGCTAGCCCGGCGAAATGGCTTTCTTAGGAGGGGGAGCGCGAGGGGGAACCCTTCTTTCGCAGAAAGAAGGGTTCCCCC
>CAKTTL010000147.1 GCA_934615235.1 uncultured Clostridia bacterium | reverse complement strand
CCCTCCTAAGGAAACCGCTTTCAGGTTTGTTTCTTAGTCGGGAATTTGATGATTTGATTGTTTCCCGAAAAATCATCCGTGAATTTTGCTGCGAAATGCTCGCACGCCGCTTCCTCCGGCCGGCGGCTTTTTCCGCCGGGATAGATGCAGTGGCCGCAGCGGACGGGGACGAACCACAGGTCTTCCAATCGGTAATGCTGGCAGAAATGGAGACAGTGCTTGCAGGTTCGGGTTTTCATTCGCAACACCTCCTGCCGTAGAGTTTAGAGTTTATTACTCTTAAAGTCAATAGAGTTATAAACTCTGGAATATCCTCTTGGCGAGGTGATACCATGCACTATTGCGAACGCATTCGCGCCCTGCGGGAGGATAAAGACCTGACGCAGGCGCAAATCGCGCAGCTTCTCCATATCGGACAGAAAACCTATTCCGATTACGAACTGGGCAAAACCCGCATCCCCGTCGACAGCCTGATCGTCCTCGCCCGCTTCTATAACGTCAGCATGGACTACATCTGCGGCATAACCAGACAGCCCGCGCCCTACCCCGAAAATTAACGCCAAAATGCCGGGAGGTGCAGGAACCTCAGGTTCCTGCCAGGGGGTTCCAAGGGGGACAGCGTCCCCCTTGGCGTCCTCCCCAGCGTCCCCCTTGGCGTCACCTGTCCACGACGACTTTCACAACCACGGACTCCACGGCTCCCGCGAGCTTGAGGGCGGCGTAGATGGGCGGGGCCTTGCGGGCGGCGCGGTCGGCGGCGGTCTGGTCGTCAAGGCGTTCGCTGAGAATCACGAAGCCGGGGATCGCGTCGCCGCGGCGGAGGGTGAGCAGATCGGGCTGCGTCCATACGCCGTCGCCGAGGAAACCGGTGCGCACGGCTTTGGCGCACTCGGCCGCAACGGCTGTTTTGAGCTGGGTCATGCCCGTCTCGGTCTGCGGCACCTTGGTTTTGGTTGTACAGAGGAGATTGGCGACGGCGAGGCGAATGCTCTCGGCCAGCTGATCGAGCCCGAGCCGCGTGTCGAACGGCTCGCCGTTTGCCATCACGCCGCGCTCAAAGGTGGAATACACGCCCGCGCGGTTCACGTACGCGTTGCCGTTTTTCGCGCGCACGGCGGAAAGCTGCGCGTCGGTCAGACTGTCGGCCGTCACGCCCGCGAGCGTCTTGTACGCCAGCGTGAAGGCGCTGTTCGCCGTGCCGTCGTTCGCGCCCATCGCAAAGCCGCAAAGCGCCGCCCCGGCATAGGCGGACGTGGTGTAAAAGGCAAGGGTGCGGGCGTATTTGGCCGCGCTGAGCGCGGCTAAAACTTCGTCGTCCTGCGTGTCGAGGACGCAGGCGCGGTTCGTCGCCTCGATGGCCGCGGCCAGCGCGGGCACTTCGGTTTTCGTCAGCAGCGCGCAGGGGTAAAACAGATACCACGCCGCCGACGCGGCTGCGCACGCCGTCGCGCACTCAGCCCAGCTTTCGCTCGCGCTCTTCGCCGCGACGACGACGCGCGCCGGGCGCGGCGACTGCGCGAAATAAAGCGTCGCGGCCTTGTACTCGGGGCTGTCGGCGTTGAAGCCGTCGTCGAGCAGCGCGGCGGCGGAAGTATACGTCCGTGCGCGCGTGCCCGCGGGCAGCTTGCCCGACGCGCCGGCGATGCATGCGGCCGTGAAACCGTCGCGCCCCACCGGCATGCCCGACAGCGACACCGTAACATGGATCAGATCGTCCAGATTCAGCATAGTCAGTCTCCTTTCGATGTTACATCCGCCTGCGCGATGTAACCCGCCGTGTATTGACGCTCCGTGCGCTCGTAGAGCGTGAGCGTCAGGTCGCAGCGCTCCCACCAGCGGCCGCCGGAAAGCTCCGGCACGCGGCGGGGCGCGGCGGGCGGCCGCACAGGGTACAGATTTTTTCGGCGCAGAACGCGCCGGATTTCCTCGCTCGCCAGCCCGTCGCGGGTGCGGCGCGCGTCGTCGAACGCAGCCGGGCCGTAAAAGACGAGCAGGACGCTCAGCGCGTCGCAGCGGCTTTGCGTCTGGCGCAGCGCGTCAGCGGCCGCGTCGTATTCGCTCCGCGTTTCGGCAAAAACGGAATACGCTTCGTCCGCCGGGCTCACGCGCAGGAAGCAGACGTTTTCCGTCCGCGCAAAACCGGGCTGCGCGCCCTGTTCCTCTGCGGACGGCCATGCGCGGCGCACGCGCCGCTGCGCCGGGGCGGAACTTTCATCCAGCCCGAGGCAGGCGCAGACGGCGGAATAGATCGCGTCCTCCGCCTGCGTTCGCGTCAGCACAGTGTCAGCCATTCTCGCTCCTTTCCGCGCCCGCGCGCACAGCCACGGCCTGGCAATAGCCAAACGCGTCCCAGCGGCGAACGCTCGCGACGCGATACCGCGCACCGCGCCATTCGATCTCGTCCGCGGCCTGATCCGCGCCGCCGGGCGTCAGTTCCGTTTCCGTAAAAACCGCAATGGCTTCCTGCAGCCGGTCGCCCTCGGGCAGCTGCTCAAGCGCGTCCTTTCCCGCCGGCTGCACGACGCCGATCGCTTCAATCTTCTCTTCCTTCGTTTCAAACGCTCCGCGCGCCCACTCGCCCGGATGCCGGTACACCGTGAACGGCCCGGCCCCAAGCGCAGGCGCGCGAAGGAGACGTGTGAGGGTCATGGGTGGGATGTCCTTTCTCGGGGGAACCCTTCCTTTCGAAAAAGGAAGGGTTCCCCCGAACCCCCTCCTAAGGAAACCTGCTTTTGGGGTTTTTGCGGGGAAACCTTTCCTTTCGAAAAAGGAAAGGTTTCCCCGCGCCCCTTCCAAAGGAAACCGCTTTGCGCCGTCCGCACCGCGGAGAGCGGGTCGGGCGGCGCGGGTGACGGAGACGAAAAACCGTAAAGTGGTTTTCGGTGAGAGCGCGAGGGAGGGACTTTTTTCTAAAAGTCCCTCCCTCGCACCTCGTACCCCACCGCGCCCCTCAGCTCGCCCGTTTCCACGAGCGGATCGCTGCGGCCCTTCTGCGCGACGGTAGAGGCGGCGTTAGGCGCCCAGGGAGCCGCGTCGTAGTAAGCAAGGACGGCGGCGAGGGCTGCCTGACCGAGCGGTTCGAGCGCCGCGCGCGCCCCGGAACCGGAGAGCACGGCGGAAACCGCTTCCGCCGCCGCGCCCGCGATGTTTTCCCCGGCGCGCTCCATCGCGGGCTCCAGCAGGGGACGCGCCGGAATCCCCTTTTGCGGCGAACCGTGCTCGTGCAGGCACAAAAGCGCCGCGTTGCCGATCGGCCCGCCGCGCGCGTCGGCGCTCTCGGTGATCCCTACGGCGCAGCGCAGGCCGTTCAGCGCTTTCAGCGCTGAAAAATCAGGCTCCGTCACAGGACGTACAGGCATGGGCGGCCCAGCGCGCGGGCGAGCGTGGCGAACTGGCGGCCGTACGTGGTCTCGTAAAAGCAGCCCCAGGCGCGCGATTTCTCGCCCGCGGCGTACGCGACGCTTACCTCGCCCACCGTTTCGCTCGCCACGCGGCTGCCGCCCTCCGCCGCGGCCAGCAGCGCCGCGCGGCCGTCGCTCTCCGGCTCGTCCCGCAGGTATAGCGTCAGAAAATGCGCCACGAACAGCCGCATTCCCTCGCGCCACAGCGCATGCCATCGCTCTTCGCGCACAACCGCGCCCGCGATGTCGATGTACGTCTGCACCAGCGCGTCCGGCGCAAGCGCCGCCGTGAACCGCGGCATCGCCGCGCGAAAATCAGAGATCGTGTAGATAGGAATACCTCCTTTTTTGCGAGGGGGACCTTCTTTCAGGAGAAAGAAGGTCCCCCTCGCGCTCCCCTCCAAGAAAGCCGCTTAGGTTAACGTTCCATCCCATCTCCCCCCAAAGCGCCGCGTTAAGCGGTTTCCTTCGGAGGGGGGTTCGGGGGAACCCTTCCTTTTCCTAAAGGAAGGGTTCCCCCGACGTTCCCCATCGTCTCCCATCGTCTCCCCCGTCCTCAGATCCCGTCCACGTATCTCGCGTGTTCGGTGAAGAGCCACTGGACCTCGGAGAACTGGCTCATGTAAGGGGTCATGTATGCGAGATCGGCGGCGCTGGGCTGGGTCATGACGCGGTGGAGCGGAACGGTGATGTCGAAGCGGACGCGGTCTTCGTTGTTGCAGTAGCAGACCATGCGATCGGCACCGTCCGCGCCCGCGCCGACGCACCAGCGGCAGGGGTGGATGGACAGGCTCACGCCCTGCTCGGCGGCGATGTTGTTTTCCATCAGGTAGGCGTAGATGGAGCGTTCGCCGTTGGCGGAGACGGCCGTGGAGCGCAGGAGCGCGAACTGCGCGGGCGGCAGCAGGATATGGTTCGCCATGCCGCTCACATCGTAGTCGCAGGCCGCCCAGGTGGCGTTCACGGCGGCGTTGATATCCTTGATGATTTCCGCGGCGGTCTTTTTCGACCACTGCGTGTCCGTACCGCCCGACGTGTGCGGCGCGGCCGTGTCGACCGTGACCTTCGCGTTGTTGACGAGGCCGGTCGTGCCGAATGCGGACAGGCCGGTGTAGACGCTCTGCTCGATCTGCTTGTCGTGCGCGAGATGGATGCCGCGGTCGAGGATGTCGTCGAGCGAACGGCCGATCTTGAGCATCATCTCCTGCTCGACAATCGGCACCTTGAGCACGTGGCTCCACGTGAAGACGCGGAAGCTGTCGCGCGCGACGTCGGCCTGCATGACCGGCACGTTCGACGTTTCGCGGCCGTGCACGCCGGAGGTCGCGCCGCCGCTGGTCGCGTAGTTCACCGCGAAGCTCGCCACGTTCTCGACGAAACCGCCGCCCGTGCGCACGGGAATATCGCGCGGCCAGGTGACGGACGCAAGCGGCTCGCGCAGACGGTCGTCGCGCTTCTCCAGCTCGCCTTCGAGGAAAATCATGCCGCTGTCAATCGTGCTGCGCGCGGGCAGAAAACCGGCGGAAAACCCGTCCAGCGCAAGGGTGCGGCTCGGAAGCTGAATGTTCTGCATATCGATCCCTCCTGTATGCTTAAATGATGCGGCTGCAGACGGTCACTTCGGCCACGCCGTCCGCGTCCGCCGCGGATGCGAAAACGACGTTCGTCAGCTTCGCCGTCTCGCCCGTGGTCGTCGAGGCGTACGAAACGACGCTGCCCGCCGTGTGCCCCTCGCCCGTGCCCGTGCGGATATACACCGCGCTGCCCGGTACGGGCGTGCCCGCAGCAACCTGCACGCAGATCGTGCCGCGCAGAAGCACGTCGACGGGTTCGCCTTCCTTATAGGCGGCTTCGCCGCTGTCGTCCTTCGCCTGCTTGACCGCGCGCACCGCAAAGCCGATGATCTTCGCCGCGTTGTTGCCTTTGGCATACTTCGAAACCGTGTTGTCCGTGTTGATTACAACCGGATCGCCAAACCCGATCTCGCCGCCTTTCGCCGCAAAGCACGTGATCAGCGCGTCCTGCGACCGGCTCACATTGCCCGCAAACCCTTTCTTGAGCTCTTTACCAATAACAAAACCAGACATAAGTACCTCCTTAAGTTGTCGTGAAGGGGGGGGGACGGGGGGGGGGGGGGGGGG
>CAKTTL010000146.1 GCA_934615235.1 uncultured Clostridia bacterium | reverse complement strand
GGTGCATGGTTTTCCCAAACGGCTGGGATATAGCGGCAGCGGACGAATTGTCAAAGCCGGCGCGGAGGTGACGGAGTTTCACGTTGGCGACCGTGTGCTGACGGATCACCTGAATCACCGCAGCCACTGCGTGTGCGAGTTCCAGAAGAATGCAAACGGATTCTTTCGTATCGAAGAGCCGGAAGTGGATCAGCTCGAAGCGGCGTTTGTGGTGATTGGCAGCATGGGCGTGCAGGGGGCGCGCAAGACGCGCCTGCAGCTGGGCGAGAGCGGAATGGTGACGAGCCTGGGAATTCTGGGCATGTTTGCGGTACAGACGCTGGCGCTTAGCGGCGGACTGCCGGTGATGGCGGTGGATTTCGACGCGAAGCGTCGCGAAATCGCGCTGCAGCTTGGCGCAGACCTGGCGCTTGACCCTTCGCAGCCGGATTTCGTTGATAAAGTCCGCGAGGCAATGCATGGCCGAATGGTAAACTGCAATGTGGAAGTAACCGGTTCGGCAAAAGCGCTTGTGCAGGCGCTGACGGTTGCCAGCCGCGAAGGGCGGATCAGCCTGACCGGGTGCACGCGCGTGAGCGATACGCCGGTGGATTTCTATCAGCTGGTGCATAAGCCCGGCGTGCAGCTGATCGGCGCGCATAACTTTATCCGTCCTGCTTTTGATTCGCGTGAGGGCTACTGGACGCGCCATGACGATTTTGCAATGATGCTGGGAATGATGGCGCGCGGCAAAATGAAGGCGAAACCGCTCGTTTCGGATGTCGTTTCGCCTGAAAGAGCGCCGGAAATTTATCACAGGCTGGTGGAGAATCCGGCTGCGCCGCTGGGAATTGTATTTGATTGGCATAAATAAAAGGAGGATACTTCGATGCGTTTTGAAAACAGAACGGCTTTTGTAACCGGGGCGGGCGGATATATTGGCGGCACGACCGCACAGCGCTTTGCGCTGGAAGGCGCGAACGTCGCCGTATGCGATATTAACGACGAAATGGTGCAGCGCACGGTTGAAACAATTCGCGCGGCGGGAGGCAGGGCGATCGGCGTGAAGGCGGACGTGACGAATTCCGCCAGTGTGGATGCGGCGATTGCCAAAACAGTCGAAGTCTTTGGCGGCGTCGATATTATGGTGCATGCTGCCGGTGGCAGCGCGCGCGGCAAGATGGCGCCGCTGATTGAGCAGACGGATGACGTGTTGGAGTCGGTCCTGCAGATTAATCTCTTTGGAGCGCTTTATGCCAGCCGCGCCGCAGCGCGAGAGATGGTCCGACAAGGGCGCGGCGGGCGCATTATCAATATTTCGTCCGTCGTAGCGCTCAACGGGCTGCGCGGTTGCGTCGATTATGCGGCTTCCAAGGGCGGCATCATAGCGATGACGCGATCGCTGTGCAAGGAGATGGCAGAGTATGGAATTACCGTCAACACGGTTGCGCCGGGGATTGTTCAGCGTCCGGGTGAAACGAACGATGCGGTGCATACGAATTTTCTTGGAGTACGTTGCACAGCGGAAGATGTGGCGAATGTGATTCTCTTCCTGGCGAGCGAGGATGCGCGATTTGTAACCGGCCAGACGTACGCCGTAGACGGAGGGCGTGGGCTTGCGATGAAAGGATCAGACTGACGATGAAGGTGATGCTGGCGAGCGACGAGCACCGGCCTGTTTGAAGCGAAGCGGAAGAATCGGTAATCGGCGGAAAGAATATGCTATTGGAAATATAAGCTGCGAGCGTGGTTTTGCAAATGGGAGCAAAGGCTGCCCAAATGAGGCGCACGCCATTTTAGAACGCGGTGAAAACATGGACAAGGTGGTTCTGCATGGCAGAACCCGGCAGGGATGGAGGCGGAGCATATGCTTTGGAATCGGTATGAAACGGATCGTCCGTACTTGAATATGTACGCTGCAGAACACTTTGAGCCAGGTAGCGGTATCACCGACTGCGAGGCGCTGGAGCGGGAAATTCTGAAGATTGACGATCAGATGCAGGGATATCCGCGCGCGGTAGTAAAAGCGACGGCGTTTGCTTTCGTGCTGGATCATGGCGCGATTGAGGTGAACCCGTATTGCTGGTTTGGCGTAAACGTTGCGGGGCTGCGTTTCGGCGGCAGCCCGAAGGGCATCCGCGAACAGAACCGGAACAGCGGCGGAAAGACGGTCAAGCCGCTGCGCGTGTTGTGCGACCGCTGGCTGGGCAAGCTGATGGAGGAAGCTCCACAGAGCGTTCATGACGCGATGAAGGATGTTTACGAGACTGGAGCCGGAAGCTTCTGGGCCGATTTCGATCACAGCGTGCCGGACTGGGACGCAGTGCTGCGTTATGGATTTCCGGGGCTGCTCGAACGCGCGCGTAAGCGCCGGGCGCAGATGCAGAATCTCACGCTCGAACAGGCAGGATATTTCGACGCGATTGAAATTACCTATAGTTCGCTTATTCGCTTCATGCATCGGCTGGAAGAATGCGCGCGCCGGCAGCTTGACGCGGACGAGCGTATGCCCCTGCGCGCCGCGTGTTTTGCTTCCCTTGCGCAGGGCGCGCCGAAAAATATCTATGAAGCGATGCAGCTCATCTACCTGTTTCATCTCATTCAACAGTATCTTGAGGCAGTACAGGCGCGCTCGTTCGGCGATATTGACCGGCTGCTGTATCCGTACTACATCAAGGACATTGATGAAGGGACGTTTACGCGCGAACAGGTGAAGGAACTGCTGATGTATCTGTTCATTCAGTATGACTTCCAGAATCATCCATATAACCAGCCGATGGCCATTGGTGGGATTGACCGCAGCGGTAATGCAATCGCCAATGAGCTTTCTTCGCTGATTTGCGACGCATATTACGATGCGGATATCGTTAACCTGAAAATATTTGTTGTCACCAGCGAAAAAACGCCGGATTGGTTATTGCGCAAAACGCTCGAGCAGGTGAGAGGCAATCGCGGGTCGTATGTTTATATCAATGCGGACAAAGCAACGGAAATCATGGAAGTTTCGCGCGAGATGAAGCTCGAGCCTTGGCAGGTGGGCACGTGGGGATGCTTTAACCTCAATGTTAAGGGCGGTACGACAGACTGCCTGCATGCGCGCATCAATACGGCGAAAGCGATTGAGTTGGCGTTGAACGAGGGCGTTGATCCGCGAACGGGAAAAATGATAGGCGTAAAAACGTCCGCGCCGGCAGAGATGCACGAGTATGCGGATTTTGAAAAGGCGTTCTTCGATCAGCTTGACGCGCTGCTCGATCGAGCGATCACCATTTCAAACTTTTATGATGAACATATTGCAGAGATTAACCCCTCGCCGATGGATTCTGCGACGCTGGCCTACAGCCTCGAGCATGCGGAGGACGCTTTTCGCTACGGAGTGTCCTGCATTCCCTGCTCCTGTTCAGCAACGGCGGCGGACAGCCTGGCCATGGTGCGCAAGTATGTCTATGTGGAAAAGAGACTTACGCTCGAACAACTTCGGGAGGCGCTTCGCGCCGACTGGGCCGGCAACGAGAAGCTTCGCCTGATGATTTGCCGCGACGGAGAAAAATACGGCAATAACGTTGAATCCGTTGATGCGTTGGAGGTCGCGATTATTGATCACGCTGCCGCGTATCTTAACCGGCCCAACCGCCGCAACGGACGTTTTCAGCTGGCGGTTAACTCGATTGACTACCATATCCGCTATGGCGAACTGACCGGCGCGACGCCTGACGGCCGGCTGGCCGGTACGCCGCTATCCAAAAACAGCGGCGCATCTATTGGAAAGGACCGCAACGGTATTACTGCGCTGATACTTTCTGCCACGAAGTTCGACGCGGTGAAAGTGCCGGGCGGCGCGGTGCTTGATTTTCTGATGCACCCGTCCGTGACGCAGGGGGAAGCGGGCCTGGACGCACTGGTACGGATGCTACGCACATACTTTGCGCGCGGCGGCTATTCCATGCAGGGCAACGTTGCCGATGCTGCTACGCTGCGCCAGGCGCAGAAGCATCCTGAAAAATACGAAGGACTCCAGGTGCGCGTAACCGGCTGGAACTGGCGCTTTAACAGCATGACGCCGGACTACCAGGACGAGCTGATCCGCAGGCTTGAAAATGCGGACTGACGGCAATGATTCAGACAGTATTGGGGCCGGTGGACGAACAGGCGCTGGGGTATACGCTTGCGCATGAACATATGCTGCTGCTCAACGCGCAGATGCGCTTTGCCGTCCCCGAATGGTTCAACGAGGAAGCGTACTTCGCGCGCACGCTGCCGCGCATCGAACGCCTCCGCAAAGCGGGCGTGGACGCTGTGATCGACGCGACGCCTCTCAACCTCGGGCGTGACGCGCGCATTCTGGCCGAGCTTTCGCGCCGGAGCGGGCTTGCGATCATCGCATCGACGGGACTGTATTTTTTCGAGGATCCGTTTGTCCGTTCTCCGGACCCGCAGCGGTTGGCGGAATTGTTCGTCCGCGAGATCAACGTGGGCATGCAGGGAACGGATGTCCGCGCGGGCGTGATTAAATGCGCGACGGACGCGCAGGGCGTAACGCCGTGCAATCGCACGATGCTCGAGGCGGCGGCGCTTGCGTCGAGGCAAACCGGCAAGCCGATCCTTACGCACACCTGTTCGGCTGATTTCAGCGCGAAAAACGCGCTGGAGCAGCAGGCTGCTTTGCTGGAGAGCGGAGCGGCGCCGGAGCGCGTCGTGATCGGCCATTGCGGCGACAGCAACGATCTGGACTATCTGACGCGAATCTTGCGAAACGGGACGTATATCGGGCTGGATCGTTTCGGGCATGACAGCTTTAATACGACCGAAAAGCGGATTGAAACGCTGCTTGAATTGCTCGAGCGCGGCTGGGAGGATCGGATCGTTCTCTCGCATGACGATGCGTTTTACACCGACTACTGGCGATCCTGGCAGACGGATCCGTGCGAAAACCCAAGCGCCGTTCGCGGGATGCTGGACGTTCCGCAGCGCGTACTGCCGGAATTGCGCAGACGCGGCGTGACGGAGAAAATCATTGATAAGCTGATGCGCGACAACGTGCGAAAGCTGTTCGCGTAAAAAGGCCGCCTGTTTCAAATACAGGAACTTCATAAAACAGCAGTTCGATCTGATAAATAGGGAATCCAGAACTGTCGGCTGAAGCAGTTAAACAGTTCTGGATTCGCTGTTGTTCGTGAGGGCGAGAAGCGTCTCGCGGTTAGATTTTTTCAATTTTGCAAATTCCTGTTCCTTCGGGACGGTTTCCTGTTGGGGGCGCTCTTGCCCTCCTAACGCCCGCTATGAAGGGGGCGGCAAACTGGAAGTTGCGTTTATTGTGTTACAGTAAACGGAGTCCATTCTATGTGGTTGTACTCCATCACATCTTCTGCTGCTCTCATTCCCAATTTCTCGTAAAATGGAATAGCATTTTCGTTTGCAACTAGATATACAGCAATATCATTTTTGCCGCCTGCTAAAGAATGTGCTGTTTCCATCAATTCCGTACCGATCCCTTGGTGTAAATAGTCTCTGTCTACACCCAAATCAGTTACATAAAGCCAATAGGCATAGTCGGTCAATCCGAATAGGACACCGACAATTTGATT
>CAKTTL010000145.1 GCA_934615235.1 uncultured Clostridia bacterium | reverse complement strand
AGGGCGCGATGGAGATCATGAAGCTCTTCCTTACGCCCAACGAGGACTTGCAGGACAAGCGCATCACCGACATTTTCGACGACGAGGTGTTCAAGAGCAACTTCTGGCTCTACTGGCGCACGATGTTCGCCTTTGAAAACTGGCACAGCGCGCTGGAAATGAAGCTGTATCTGCAGCGCTACATCCACCATATCGGCGGCCTGCCGGATTTCAAGGCGCTGCGCTTTACGAAGTATAATCAGTATGAATCGATGATCCTGCCGATGGTGAAATACCTTGAAAAGGCGGGAGTGCAGTTCCATTTCGGCGTGAAAGTTGAGAACGTGCTGTTCGACTGCACGCCGGAGCGCAAGGTTGCCAAGTCGATCGAGACCATCCGGGACGGCAAGGAAGAGCGCATCGGCCTGACGGAAAACGATCTCGTCTTTATCACCAACGGCGGCTGCGTGGAAAATTCCGCGATGGGCAGCCAGGATACGCCCGCGCCGTATAACACGGAGATTCAGCCCGGCGGCGGCTGGGATATGTGGCGCAGAATTGCCGCGCAGGATCCTGCGTTCGGCCATCCGGACAAATTCTGCTACGATCCCGAGCAGACCAACTGGATGAGCGCGACCGTCGAAACGCTCGATCAGCGAATTATCCCGTATATTAAGGCCATCTGCAAGCGCGATCCGTTCACCGGCAAGGTCGTGACCGGCGGCATCGTGACGGTGAAGGATTCCTCCTGGCTGATGAGCTGGACGATCAACCGCCAGCCGCAGTTCCGCGAGCAGCCGAAGGATCATTGCCTGGTGTGGGTGTACGCGCTGTTCACCGACAAGCCCGGCGACTTCGTCAAGAAGCCGATGCGCGAGTGCACCGGCAAGGAAATCTGCATGGAGTGGCTGTATCATATCGGCGTGCCGGAGGAGCAGATTGAGGAATTGGCGGCGCACAGCGCCAATACCGTGCCCTGCATGATGCCGTATATCGACGCGTTCTTCATGCCGCGCGCCTACGGCGACCGCCCGAAGGTTGTGCCCGACGGCGCGGTGAACTTCGCTTTCCTCGGCCAGTTTTCCGAGACTCCGCGCGATACCATCTTCACGACCGAGTATTCCATGCGCACCGGCATGGAGGCCGTGTATACGCTGCTTAATGTCGACCGCGGCGTGCCGGAGGTCTGGGGCAGCGTATACGATATCCGCGATCTGCTCAACGCTACCGTTCAGCTGCGCGACGGCAAAAAGGTGACGGAAATGGATGCGAACCTGCTCGAGAAACTCGCCTTCAAGGCGCTGATGGGAAAGGCCGCAGGAACCGATATTGAAAAGCTCCTCAAAGAGTATAAGGTGATCTGATAACAATATGGGCGAGGGAAAATTCCCTCGCCCATTGTCGTTTATCCGGAAGCGGCTTTCTTCGAAGAGGGGGGACTGGGGGGAGGAACCTTCTTTCCCCAGAAAGAAGGTTCCTCCCCCCAGAAAAAACTCCCATAGTCTCATAGCCCTAAAATGCTTTCGGCGTTTCCTCCCAGTATTTTGGCGAGCGTCGTTTCGCTCAGGCCCAGGCGTTCGACGACGGCAATTTCCTCGGCGGGGGACCACATGGGGTAGTCGGTGCCGTAGAGGACGTTGTCCTCGCCGTAGAGATCGATCATGGCGCGCATCTTGTCGTAGCCGAGCGCAAAGAAGGAGCTCGACGTATCGACCAGCACGTTGGGCAGGCCGGGCAGCCATTTTGCGGCTTCGTCCCATTCAGTGTAGCCGCCCAGATGCGCGGCGATGAAAGTCAGCCCCGGATGCCGCTTTGCGGCCCAGGCAATCTGCGACGGATTGTCGAAATGAAAGCGGTGATCGCCTGCGTGCAGCAGGAGCGGAAAAACGCCCTCGCAGGCCGCGTAGATTTTCTCCATTCGAGGATCGTCAACGGCGATTTGCTGCATGTCGTTGTGAATTTTTACGCCGCGCAGGCCGAGCGATTTTGCGCGCGCAACTTCCGCCGCCGGATCGTCCATATCCGGGTGCAGCGTGGCAAAGCCGACGAGACGATCCGGGTGTTTCGCAACTTCGCCGGCGATGAAATCGTTGATCGTGTGCACGCGCGCGGGCGACATTGCGACGGAATGGACGACCGCACGGTCGATGCGCGCCTCGTCCAGCGCGGGCAGCAGCGTTTCAACGGTGCCGTCATAGCGCATGGGCGCGCCGTCGTAAAACGCGCCGATCGCGTCGGCTGCATGCTGCGCGATTTTCTGCGGATAAATGTGAACGTGAAGATCGATGCGCGGAGCGGTTGACATGCTCTGATTTTCCTTTCTCAGTACCCTGCGCTGAATTTGACTTCGCTGCGGAGCGCGCCGCCGGTTTCCATCGCGCGCAGATTTTCACAGGCGATGGAGATGATGCGGTTCTGCGTTTCGGCCAGATGGAAATGGCCGGAAACGTGCGGCGTGATGGCGATACGCGGTTCGCGCCAGAGCGGATGATCGGGCGAGAGCGGTTCGGGCGTGGTCACGTCCAACCCCGCGCCGGCCAGTTTGCCGGAGCGCACGGCGCGCAGCAGGGCCGCCTGGTCGATCGCGCTGCCGCGCCCGCAGTTGAGCAGATACGCGCCGTCCTTCATCAGCGCAAAGCGCTGTTCGTTCATCAGGCCGATCGTTTCAGGCGTTTCCGGCAGCGAGAGGAAAACGACGTCCGCTGCGGGGAGAAGCGTGTCGAGCGCGTCCATCGCGGCGACGGCTTCGACGAAATCAGGCTTTTCGCGGCGCGCCGTGCGGCGAACGCCCGTTACATGCGCGCCGAAACCCGCGCACAGCCGCGCGAACGACGTGCCGATATCGCCCATGCCGACGACGAGGACGTTTGCGTCCCAGAGCGAGACGACCTGTCCCAGATCGCGCCAGAGGCCTTCGTATTGGTTATCGCGGTAGAGCGCCAGTTTTTTCATCAGCATCAGCAGCATGGCGATCATGTGCTCGGAAATGGCCAGGCCGTACGCGCCCGTCGCGCAGCAAAGGCGCGCGTTGGGGC
Source organism: uncultured Clostridia bacterium (assembly GCA_934615235.1). Taxonomy (GTDB): domain Bacteria; phylum Bacillota; class Clostridia; order Christensenellales; family Aristaeellaceae; genus Aphodomonas. Next base: position 2,585 of record CAKTTL010000145.1, on the reverse strand, counting down.
AAATTTCCGGCAGGCGCAGATACGGGTTCGAACCGGCGCTGTTGAGCTGCAAAAGCTTCAAATTGCGCGCATGCGCGAGCAGGACGGGGGAGACGTTGCCGACGATATAATCCGCCGCTTCAATCTGCTGCGCGGTCGGCTCGGCTGTGTAGACGAACGCCGCGCCGGGCACGGCGGATTCCAGCTGGCGGCGATGGGATTCGTTTGCGGGCATAACGACCAGAACGTTTGGCATGGAAACCTCCTTGTGGCATGAATAAGTGAAAGCGCGCGGCCCTTGCGGAACGCGCGCTGCGTTTTTATTGCTTCACTCTTCTTTCTGCGGCTCGTCCGAATCGCCGATGTAAGTAAAGCGCCTGCGGGTTACGCCGTCGCGGGTGACCATCTCGTTCCACATGGACGCGGGACGAACCCAGAGATTATGCGTGCCGTACAGCGCGCGATAAATCACCATCGGTTCGAACGTCTCCGAGTGGGTGGCCATGCCGAGTACCTCGTACTCGTTTCCCTTGAAATGACGGTAGCGTCCCGGCTTGATTTCGTTCATGATAACTTGCCTCCAGATTGAACGCGAATCAGTCGCTTGATACGATCAGTATATCGATTTTGATGGAATGTGTCAAGTTTCTGATGATTTTCAACATGGATCTGGCGCCGGTCAGGGATGCACAACGCTGCCGAGCGCCTCGCCCTTGGCCACGCGCAGAATGTTTTCCGGGTCGTCCAGGCCGAAAACGCGCACCGCGGGCATGTGGTTTTCCTTGCAGAGGATCAGCGCCGCTTCGTCCATCACCTTCAGGCCGCGCCGCTGCGCTTCTTCATAGGTGAGATCCGGAAGCAGCTTCGCTGCGGGATTGACGCGCGGATCGTCGTCGTATACGCCGTCGACATTCTTGGCCAGCAGGATGGCGTCGGCTTCGATTTCAACGGCGCGCAGCGCCGCAGCGGTATCGGTGGAGAAGAACGGACAGCCCGTGCCGCAGGAGAACAGCAGCACACGGCCCTTTTCGAGATGGCGGATCGCGTCGCGCGTGGTGTAGGTTTCGGCAAAACGGGGCATGGGGACGGAGCTCATATTGCGCGCGTCTACGCCGAGATGCTGCAGCGCGTCCTGCATGGCGGTGCAGTTGACGGCTGTGCCGAGCATGCCCATGTTGTCGGCGTTGACGGCGTTCATGCCGGCGGCAGGGCCCTTACGGCCGCGCCAGATGTTGCCCGCGCCGATGACGACGGCCACCTGGATGCCTTCGTCGTGCAGGCTTTTGAGCGCTTCCGCCACGCGGCGAATCTGCGCGAAGTCGAAGAGAATGCCGTTTTCGCCCAGCGCCTCGCCGGAAAGCTTGATCAATACGCGTTTGTACATGCCGTTCACTCCTTGAAAAAAGGGGCCGCCAGAAGGCGCCCCCTTTGCTTTTTTGAAATTACTTGATCTTTTCGAGGTTCGCGGCGATTTCGGCGGCGAAATCGTCCTTGCGCTTCTCGATGCCCTCGCCGCGCTCAAAGCGAACGAAACGACGGACAGAGATCTTCTCGCCGATGGCGACGGTGGCTTCGGAAATCAGATCGCGGATGGTCTTGTCCGGATCCTTGACGAAGGGCTGCTCCATCAGGCAGACTTCCTTGTAGTACTTTTCGATGCGGCCTTCGACCATGCGCTCGACGATCTTCTCCGGCTTGCCCTCGTTGAGAGCCTGCGCGCGAAGGACTTCCTTTTCCTTCTCGAGGTTATCGGTGGGCACGTCGGCCTTGTCGAGAAACTCGGGCTTCGCAGCGGCGATGTGCATGGCGATGTCATGGCACAGAGCCTTGAAACGATCGGTGTTGGCGACGAAGTCGGTTTCGCAGTTGACTTCGACGAGCACGCCAATCTTGCCGCCCATGTGGATGTAGCTGTCAACCAGACCTTCGGCGGCGATGCGGCCGGCCTTCTTGGCGGCGGCGGCAAGTCCCTTTTCGCGGAGCAGGTCGATGGCCTTGTCCATATCGCCGTTGGCTTCGATCAGCATCTTTTTGCAGTCGAGCATGCCGGCGCCAGTGCGCTCACGCAGTTCTTTAACCAATGCAGCAGTAACTTCCATGGGATTTCCTCCTATATAAAGTTTCTGTCGTTGCCAGGCGCTCAGGCCTCGGCAGCCGGAGCTTCGGCGGTTTCCGCCTGCTCGCCCTGCTTGCCTTCGAGGACGGCGTCAGCCATCTTGCCGGCGATGAGCTTGACGGCACGGATCGCGTCGTCGTTGCCGGGGATCACGTAATCAACTTCGTCCGGATCGCAGTTCGTATCGACGATGGCCACGATCGGGATGCCCAGGATGCGGGCTTCGGCCACGGCGATGTGCTCTTTGCGGGGATCCACAACGAACAGCGCGCCGGGGAGCTTCTTCATTTCGCGGATGCCGCCCAGGTTGGCTTCGAGCTTTTCACGCTCATGCTGGAGCTTGACGACTTCCTTCTTGGGGAGCAGTTCGAACTGACCGGTGGCTTCCATCTGGTCGATCTTGTTCAGACGCTCGACGCGGGTGCGGATGGTGCGGAAGTTGGTCAGCATGCCGCCCAGCCAGCGGTTGTTGACGTAGAACATGTTGCAG
>CAKTTL010000144.1 GCA_934615235.1 uncultured Clostridia bacterium | reverse complement strand
CCTTTCAGGCGCGCTCAAAAGCGGAGGTGCAGGAGGCACTGCCTCCTGCCGGGGTTCGGGGCGGAGCCCCGAAACGTCTCCCAAAACGTCTCCCAAAACGTTCCCCAAACGTTCCCCTCGTTCCTTACCGGATTGCGTTCTCCGTCAGGCTGTACGAGGTAACGACGTCCCAGTCGCGGCGAAGGACGAGATCAAGCGTGAGATCGGTGTCGTTGTAGAGGGCGGACCACTGGGTGTTGCTGGTCACGTCGCCCTCCTTGGGCAGCTGCGAAGCAGCCTTCAGCGCATCCCATGCGTCGTCTTCGGTGATGGAATCCGCGGCGGCGGTGAGGATGGCCTCGATTTTCTCATAGCGCTCCTTGCCGTGGCCGAAGATATCGTTCTTCTGATCGGGCTGGACGCGATCGGCGTAGAGGGCGAAGAAGTTGGTGATCGACCGGATCGGGGTGTCGACCAGCTCGCGCGTTTCGCTCAGGCAGTCGTATTCAACGATGCGCCCGTCGCCGGAAGCGTCGGTGATGTAGAAATGATAATCGCGGCCGTTGCTGGCGATCATATCGTAGCCGCGCAGAAGATCGACGGCTTCCTGCGTGGTGGCGGCCTGGTCGAGCACGAGACGGATGGCGAGCGAGGTGCCGATGGCACGCTTGCCGGTGCTCTGCACAGTCGGTTCGCTGTCAAGCGTCAGCACGGCGATGGACACGCCTTTTTCGTTCATGCCGTCCAGACAGATGAACGGGGCCGTCAGGCAGGGCAGCTTCGATTTCAGCCCCGCGAGCGGGTCGTTGGCGGAAATGTTATCCAGCGCGGCGAGCGCGACGGACTTGTAGCCGTTCTTCGGCGTACAGTAGACGAGCAGCGCGGAGGTGTCGTTCTTGAAATCGTAGTTGCGGCCCATGAGCGTCTTGCCGTCCGCGGTCTGCGCGGTGAACGCACTGCAGCCGAAACTCGGCACGCGCACCTTTACCGGCAGCAGTGGAAGCGCTTCCCCGACGATCGCGTCGATGAGCGACTGCGTATCGGTGATGCCGGCGTTGATTACGTCGTCGAGACTGTAATCGTATTGAACGTTCATGGAGTAGAGGTTGTAATCGTCATAAGAGGTAACTTTCCGGATGGAAGAAACCGTCTGGATCCGCGTGAAATAGACGCCCGTAAAAACACCGGCGACAACGAGAACCAGCGCCAGCAGCAAGATGAGAATTCGGGAAACTACCTTCATTTCATGTCCTCCTCCAAGTGTAGTTAGCTTATTATATCATGCGGCAATGTGGAAAACAATTAAAAAGGCAGCCAAAACAAAAAAAGCGAATTCGAACCCACAACGGGCCACAAATTCGCTTTTTATCCATGCTATACCTGTAAAAGCGGCTTTCTTGGGGTGGGGTCTGGTAGCGGGGTCTTCTTTCTCCCGAAAGAAGACTCCGCCCCCAGAAAACCCTCGTTCTCCCTCGTCCCTTTACGGATTCGGATACCACGTCTCCGGCGAGTCGCTGCGGTTCGCGTCGTCCCAGATGATGACGCGGGTTTTGAGCGGCAGGTTCTTCCAAAGCCAGGAGTGGTTGTAACCTTCGTTGTTCTTCAACCGCTGGATGCGGATGCAGCCGTGGCTCTGCTTCGTGCCGAGATAGCCCTCGAAGGAGGAATAATCATGCGAACCGTCGGCGCGAATTTTGCAGGGCACCTCGTGCAGCAGGATGCCGCCGTTGATGCGGATGGCCATGTCGCAGTACATATTGCCGCTGTAGAAGCCGCCGGTGCGGCTGATGGTGATATACTCGCCGGTAATCGTCTCGCAGTAATACTTGCCATCCTGAATGAGACCGGTTGCGACGAGCATCTCGGTGACGCGCTCGCCGTTGTGGAACAGATACAGCCGCTGCGTCAGCTTGTCGATGAGGACGCCGTACTCCTGATTGACCTCGACCGTTTTCAGCGCGCTGGCTTTGACGTAGCCGCGCTTGAGCTCGAAGGCGTGCGCCTTTTCCTCGTCGGTCTTGGGGTTGTAATCCTCGTCGTAGTTGGAGAACGCTTCCACGAGCACGTAGCCGTATTCGTTCTTTTCGCCGATCACGTTCAGGCCCTGCGACTGCGCGTGCAGCTGCGCGATCTTCTCGCCCGTGCCGTCCGGGTTTTCCATCATGTAGGCGTGTACCTTGGGCGAAGCTTTCAGCCCGCCGTCGTAGACGACCATGGGCTTGGTGAGCGCCTCCCAGATTTTCGCGTCGTCCGTCTCGCCGGGCTTGAGCGACCAGAACGTGCCCTCCCGCCCGTTTTCGGAATAGGGCGCGTTTTCGGGCACGGGGGTCGGTTCCGGCGTGGGCGCAGGCGTGGGTTCCGGGGTAATCTCCGGCGTCGCGTCGAGGAAAGTGTGCGCCTCGTCGCCCGCCGTTTCGGAAAAAGCCGCCTCTTCTATGGGCGCTTCGCGCCGCACTTCGACCGGCACGCGGTGTTCCATCGATGCGATGCCGTTGCCGCCGTCAAGCGTGAAAATGAGCGCGTATTCGCCGTCTGCTGCGCCTTCCCCCGCCCAGGTGAAGCTGCCTGCGCCCGCCTGCACAGGCTGCTGGGCGATGCGCGTTTCGCTGCCGTCCGCGTCGGCGCGCAGGTCGACGAGCAGCGTCCCCGCCTGGCTGGCGATGAATTCAACGGTCACGCTGCCGCCTTCGGTCAGCGTCGCGTCCATGCACAGAAGCTGCGTCAGAAGCGGATACGGCGCGCCGATGCGCAGCGGAGCGCTCAGCGTTTCGCCGCCGGAAACGGCCACGCGCAGCGTGTATTCGCCCGCGGGCACGGGCTCGTCTCCCGGCAGCATGCCGTCCCAGGTGATGGTGCTCTCCCCCGCCTGCACGGGATACTGCTGCACGACCGTCGCGGCGATCATGCCGGTCGAATCGGTCAGGTACAGCGTTACCTGCGCGGCTTCGTCCGTTTCCAGCCGCACGTCGTACGCCTTGCCGGGGCGCAGCACGTCGGGCGCGGAAACCAGCCGCGCCTGCGCGGCAAAAACCGGCACGGCGGCCAGACACAGACAGAACGCAAGCAGAAAGGCGCAAATTCGGCGCATGAACAAAATATCTCCTTTTGTAGACATTACCGCTATTATACAGTCAAACCGCCCCGCGCGGCAAGTGTAATTTGACGCCCAGTTGAGCTTCGGCGCGTATACTGCCCTCTACCACATAAACGGGAGGAATTTCTCTATGCGGCGGGAAGCCAAATTTTCAAAAATCAACCGGGTGTTTTTCCCGGCTTACGCCGCGCTGTGCGCCGGCGCGGCGATCTATTACGGCGTGCGGATGGACTGGTATCATTTTCCGCTTTCGCTCCTGGCGATGACGATGCCGCTGCTGATCGTTTTCGCCTTTCGGCTGGTGCACGCGCGCCGCTCGTCTCAGCTGGATTTCATGATTCTCCTCTTTATCCTGCTGGCCTATCCCTTCGGCTCGATTCTCGAGTTTTTCCAGCTGATCCCGCATTATGACAAATTCTGTCATACGCTCTCGGGCGCGTTTGTGAGCATGCTGGCGCTGGCGCTTTTCCTGATGGTCTGCCCCGGGCACCGGGTGACGCGCGAAAACCTCGTGCTCGCCCTGCTGTTCGTGTTTTTCGCTTCGATGGCCGTAGCGGGGCTTTGGGAAATCAGCGAGTATTTCGTACATGCGATTACCGGGCGCGACGTGCAGCGCGTGGCGCTGACCGGCGTGGACGACACGATGCAGGATATGATCGTCTGCATGATCGGCACGCTGGCCTACCTGCCCGCAATCGTCCGGCTCGGACATGGCAAGTCGAACGTCTTCACCGGCCCGGCGGAGGCGTTCGCGGCGAAGAATCTGCCGGGGGAAGGCTTAAAAGCCTGACCCCTGTTCCTAGGGTGTATCTGAAAAAGGAAGAGGCGACAGCACGAGCGGATTTTTCGTCAGTTCAAGGAGGGAAATCGAAGGTTTAGTGGCGCTAAATCGAGATTTCCCGACGCCGAAATGGCGGAAAAGACGCCGTGATGGAGTCTCAGGGAATTTTTCAGATACACCCTATTTCAACCCGCGTCCGATAGCGAGCGTCTGGAACGCACGCCTGGCCGCGTCGCGATAGAGTGGCGCGGCGTTTTTTATCGCCGTTTCAACCGTCATCGGCCCGTTCACGGTCGTAAAAATCGAAACGCGCCCCTCGTCGTAAAACGCCTCCGCGCCCGGGCCCATGCCCCCGACGATGGCAATCACCGGCACGTCCTGCTTCCTGCACCGGCGCGCCACGCCCGCCGTGGCCTTGCCGAAGGCGACGGACTGGCGGTCGATCCGCCCTTCGCCGGTAAACACCGCGTCGCAGCCCGCGATGCGCGCGTCGAAATCCACCGCATCCAGCACCGCGTCGATGCCCTTTTTCAGCCGCGCGCCCAGCACGCCGCCGAGCGCCGCGCCCATTCCGCCCGCCGCGCCCGCGCCGGGGAACCGGCTCACGTCGCGGCCCAGCGTGTTTTCCAGCAGCGCGGCGTAATTCGCCATGCCCGCCTCCAGCGCGGTGGACATTGCCGGCGTGACGCCCTTTTGCGGGCCGTAGACGACCGTCGCGCCGTCCGGACCGAGCAGCGGGTTCGTCACATCGCAGATCACCTCGATCTGCGTCCGCGCAAGCCGCGCGTCCAGTCCGTCGAAATCGGCGCGCGCCGCGCGGGCAAGCTCCGCGCCGCTTCCGCGCAGCGTTTCGCCCTGCGCGCCGTAAAACCGCGCGCCCAGCGCGCTGAGCATGCCCATGCCGCCGTCGTTCGTCGCGCTGCCGCCGATGCCGATCAGCAGCCGCTCCGCGCCCGCGTCCAGCGCGCGCAGAATCAGTTCGCCCGTGCCGAAGGACGACGCCGCAAGCGGGTTCTTTTTCCCGGTCACAAGCGGCAGGCCCGAAGCCTGCGCCATCTCCACCACGGCCGCGCCGCCCGGCAGCAGCGCGAAGCACGCGTCGACGGGTTCGCCCATCGGCCCCGTTACGCGCGCCCGGCGCATTTCTCCGCCGCAGGCCGTCGCCAGCGCGTCCGCCGTGCCCTCTCCGCCATCGGCGACGGGCAGGCTGACCGTCTCGCAGCCGGGGAAGGCGCGCTGCGCCTCCTCCGCAAGGAACGCGCACATCTCCTGCGCCGTGAGGGAACCCTTAAACGAATCGGGTGCGAAAACAAACTTCATTCTTTTCATCCTTTCGTAAGCCGTCATCGCGGCAGCGTATCCAGATCAATCTGCGAAGTGAACGTCACCAGCGTCATTTCCGGCGTGTTGAAGAGCCGGAAACCCGGCAGCGGGCTCGCCGCGCCGCAGCCCAGTCCGCCGGAAACATATTGCAGAATGCCCGCCGCATAGCCGTAACCTGCAAGCGTCCTTTTTGGGAACCACGTTCCCTGCGCCCATACGCCCCGGCCGCCCGGCAGCCGCCACTGGCCGCCCGCCGTGCCGCCGGCGAAAATCAGATCCACCGTGCGCACAAAATCGCCGTCCGCGCTGGCGAGGAGCTTGCGCATCGCCTCGTCCGTATACGGCTCGGCCGAGACGAGCAAATGCAGCCCGCAGTCGGCCTCCATGCTCTTGCGCGCGGCGGACGTATCGGTGATCACGCCCTGGCGGTACGCAGCGCCGGCCGTTCCCGCCTGCGC
>CAKTTL010000143.1 GCA_934615235.1 uncultured Clostridia bacterium | reverse complement strand
GAACACAGAAGTTAAGCCTCTTCGCGCCGAAGGTACTTGGCTGGACACGGCCCGGAAGATTAGGTCGCCGCCGGAATCCATATAGCGAGTTTCGTAAGGAACTCGCTTTTTTCTATTGACAGAAAAGAATAAATTTGGATAATTAAAGAGAAGAAGAAAATAGAGGTGAATCGCATAAATGATCATTATGGAAATATTTTCAGGTATTCTGATAGCGACAGGTTTAATATCAACTGTTTACGGTATAACAAAGATTGCATATGTCATGCAAAATGAAATGCTTCTTGCCGCAAACGCAGAAGGATACTTGATTCTCTATGCGGCGCTGACGCTTGCAGGTTTGATTGCGTTGTTTTGGGGCGGAGTATTTGGCTTTATTGTAGGTTGGAGACGCAATATGGAGAAATATAGGAAAAGACAAATTGAGGTACTGGAAAAAATTTCGGGAACACTTTGCATGCGGTTCGCAAGTGAGCAGCAGGTGATTTGCCCTTCGTGCGGAACGAGGAATTTGCCAAGCCGTGTAAATTGTCGGAAATGCGGAGAGACGCTGTAATGCGTTGAAATAATTTCAGGCGGGTTTCTGGCGCAAAGCTTTGCGCCATTTTTTTTCAAGCTCCGCTTAGTTGCGCCGCGCTTTCCGGCCGTGATATATTTGAAAAAAAGCAAGGAGGCCGGATCATGACCCTCGGAGAGAAAATACACAGGCTGCGCGCTGCGAACAAAATGACGCAGGCGGAGTTTGCAGACGCCTGCGGCGTGTCCGTGCAGGCGGTGCAGAAATGGGAATGCGACAGCTATGCGCCCTCGCTTGAGAAGCTGACGCTGCTTTCGCGCCGGTTTAATATTTCGCTCGACGAGCTTGTGCTCGATAACAGCCTGCGCACGGTGGAGGAACATCGGAAGGTACGGCTTACGCCGGCGTATTCTGCGATGCACGAATGGGAATCGTACGCCGAGCAGCTGCCGGTGGAGTATATCCAGTCCGTGCAGGAAGGGCTGGATATTGCGGCATATAAGGAACTTTTTGAACAGGTTCACCGGATGCCGCGCGGCGACTATAAGGCGCGGATGGCGGACGTGCTGTTCGATCTGATCTGCAACGCGGATACGGCGCGGGATTATCCGTATGTCGAGCCGTCCGACCTGGAGGGGATCCGCGCGGAATGGGCGGAGGACCGCGCTGGCAGACGCGAGCCGGACGACGCGCGGCTGCGCAGCCGTATTGCGGGCGCATGGTACGGTCGCATCTGCGGCTGTCTGCTTGGCAAGACGATCGAGGGGATCCGCACGCCGGAGCTGCTGCCGCTTTTGAAGGAATCCGGCAATTATCCGATGACGCGCTATATCCGCCGCAGCGACGTGACGGAGGAGCGCGCCGACCGCACGAATTTCCCGCTGCGCGGGCGCTGTTATGCGGACACGGTTTCCTGCATGCCCGCCGACGACGATACGAACTACGTCGTCCTCAATCAGGAGCTGATCGAGCGCTGCGGCCGCGACTTTACGCCCTTTGACGTGAGCCGCATCTGGCTCGACCGCCAGCCCAAGAATGCATACTGCACGGCCGAGCGCGTGGCGTTCTGCAATTTCGTAAAGGGGTATGCGCCGCCTGCCTCGGCGATGCACAAGAACCCGTATCGCGAATGGATCGGAGCGCAGATTCGGGCGGATTATTTCGGGTATATCAATCCCGGCGACCCGGAAGCCGCGGCCGAAATGGCCTGGCGCGACGCGAGCATTTCGCATGTGAAAAACGGAATTTACGGCGAGATGTGGATTGCGGCGCTGCTGGCGATTGCGGCGGCAGAAAATGATATAGCCGCTGCGCTGTATGCGTCGTTGAAGTTCATCCCTCAGCGTTCGCGTCTGGCGAAGCATCTGACGTATGTGCTGCGCGATTATGAGGAAAACGTCTCCGCTGAAAAGTGCTTCGCCAATATTCACGCACGCTGGGACGAGCATTCTGCGCACGACTGGTGCCATACGATTTCCAATGCCGAAATTGTCGCCGCCTCGCTGCTTTACGGGCGGGGAGATTACGGAAAAACGATCTGCCTGGCCGTGCAGACGGGCTTCGACACCGATTGCAACGGCGCGACGGCGGGTTCCGTCGTGGGCATGTGCAGGGGACGCGAGGCGATCGGCGCGGAATGGACAGGGCCGATTCACGGCAGGCTGGAAACGGCGATTTTCGGCGTGGGCACGGTTGAAATCGACGACCGCGTGACGATGACGCTGCGGCATATCGCCGCGCCTGCGCGCGGGAAATAATTGCGCCCGGCCACAAACGCGGCGGCAGGAAAAGCAGGGGTTTTCAGCGAAACTTTTAGCGGAAAAAGCAACTTTTTTCGGAGGTTACAGACGGATGGACGAAACGAGAAAAATGTTTCTCACGCAGGAGCGCCTGGAGCGCCGCATGCGTGAACTGGAAAATTTCCGCTTTATCGATCTGACGACGATTTCGCCGATGACGGCGATGCCGGGCGGGCTGGGCGTTGACGAAGTATATCACGGCATGCCCGAAAAGGTTGAAGGGATGACGTTTGCGCTGGGCGATGAGTTCATCGGCCGCGACCGCTATCTCTGGGCGCAGAAGACCGTCACGCTGCCCGCGCACCGCGAAGGCTGCGAGGCCTACGGCGTGTTCGATTTCGGCAAAACCGGCGGCGGCCACAACAGCGGTTTCGAATCGCTGCTGTATGTGGACGGGCACCCGTATCAGGGTGTGGACACCTATCACAACGACGTGAACTTCGAAAGCCTTGCCGGCAAGACCGTGCAGCTGACGTTCATGCTCTGGACCGGTCTGGAAGGCGGCGGCCCCAGGCGCGAGTTCCGGCATCTGTTCCGTCAGGCTGATCTGGGCTATCTGCACAAGGCGACGGACGAGCTGTATTATCTCGCCAAGGCGATTGTGAAGGAAACCGCGCTGCTGGACGATAACAGCACCGATAAAATCGCGCTCACGCGCGCCATCGAGCATGCCTTCATGATTATCGACTGGGACGTCGATCATTTCTACGACACCGTCGACGACGCGCTGGCGACCCTGAAGACCGAGCTGGCGGAGCTGAAGAACACGAGCGAAATTACCGTCAACGTCGTGGGACACACGCACATCGACGTGGCGTGGCTCTGGCGGCTCAAGCACACGCGCGAGAAGGCGCAGCGTTCCTTCGCGACCGTTCTGCGCCTGATGAACGAGTTTGACGAGTACATCTTCCTGCAGTCGCAGCCGCAGCTGTATCAGTATATCAAGAAGGACTGCCCGGAGATTTACGAGCAGATGAAAGCGCGCATCGCCGAAGGCCGCTGGGAAGCGGACGGCGGCATGTGGCTGGAAGCGGACTGCAACATTTCCTCCGGCGAAGCGCTGACCCGCCAGTTCCTCTACGGCATGCGTTTCCTGATGAAGGAATTCGGCCATCGCTGCGAATATCTCTGGCTGCCCGACGTTTTCGGCTACAGCTGGGCGCTGCCGCAGATCCTCAGGGGCGTGGGCATCAACACCTTCATGACCACGAAAATCAGCTGGAACCAGTTCAACGACATGCCGCACGATCTGTTCAAGTGGCGCGGCATCGACGGCAGCGAGGTCATGACCTATTTCGTTTCCACGCCGGGCGAGGGCCAGTCCTTCGACGCGCGCAGCGTCACCTACAACGGCATGATCAGCCCGCGCAGCGTGCTGGGCAGCTGGAACAAATTCCATGACAAGCACCTGTCCAACGAGACGCTGATTTCCTACGGCTTCGGCGACGGCGGCGGCGGCGTGAACCGCAACATGCTCAAGATGCGCCGCGCGATGGACGGCCTGCCGGGCCTGCCCGCCGTCAAGCAGAGCCGCGCCGGCGACGTTTTCCGCCGCCTGCACGAGCGCATTGAGAACACCGACCAGTACGTTTCCACGTGGGACGGCGAACTGTATCTGGAGTTCCACCGCGGCACGTATAGCTCGCAGGCATGGAACAAGATGATGAACCGCCGCATGGAGTTTGCGCTTGCCGAAACCGAGTGGCTTTCCGCGCAGGCGCTGCTCGCCGGCGGCAAGTACGATCAGGATGCGCTCGTCGAGGATTGGCAGACCGTTCTGCGCAACCAGTTCCACGATATTATCCCCGGCTCGTCCATCCATGAGGTGTACGAGGACTGCCACAAGGAATACGGTCAGGTTGAAGCGTCGGTTGAAAAGCTGCAGCGCGAAGCGCTGAAAACGCTCGCCAGGCCCGAGAAGGACTGCACGACCGTCTGGAACTTCGGCTCCTTCGCCCGTACGGACGAGGTGTTCATCGCTGAAGCGCGCGAGGGCGCGTTTGTGGATGCGGAGGGCGGCACGCTCCGCGCGCAGCGCGTTGAAAACGGCTATTTCGTCGAGGTGACGCTGCCCGCGCTGGCCGCGGCGACGGTGCGCTTCGTCGAAGCGAAGGCGGAAGAAGCCGCCGCGCCGTTCAAGGTCGATGCGGCCGCCCGCACGCTGGAAACGCCGCATTATCTCGTCGCCTGGAACGAGCAGGGCAACATCACCCGCCTGTTCGATCGCGACAACGAGCGCGAAGTGCTGCCCGCGGGCGAGCGCGCGAACGTTCTGGAGGTTTACGAGGACAAGCCCATTTATTACGATAACTGGGACGTCGACCTGTTCCACATGCTCAAGCATGAGGAAGCCGCGGCCGACGGCGCGCCGGAACTGATCGCCGAGGGCGCGCTGCGGGTGACGCTGCGCTTCCGTTATACGTATCGTCATTCCACCTTCGAGCAGGATGTGATTTTCCACGCCGACAGCCGCCGCATCGATTTCGAAACCCGCGCCGACTGGCATGAAAACCATCGTCTGCTCAAGGCCGCTTTCCCGCTCGATATCCGCACCACGAAGGCGACGTACGATATCCAGTACGGCCATGTGGAGCGCCCGACGCACTTCAACACCAGCTGGGACTATGCCCGCTTTGAAGTCGTCGCGCACAAGTGGGCCGATATGTCCGAAGAGGGCTACGGCGTGAGCGTGCTGAACAACTGCAAGTACGGTCACAGCGCGCACGACAACGTTCTGCGCATCACGCTCCTCAAGAGCGGCAAGTACCCGGACACCGAGGCGGACATGGGCCGTCATGAGTTCACCTACGCGCTGCTCCCGCACGCCGGTTCCGTCGTCGAGGGCGATACGATCGAGGAATCCGTCAAGCTTAACCTCCCGCTGCATAAGGCGGAAGGGATGCTCTGGGCGGCTGCGCCGCTGGTCGAGACCGGCTCCCGCAGCGTGATCGTGGACGCTGTGAAGAAAGCCGAAGACGACGACTGCCTCGTCGTGCGCATCCATGAGTGCCGCGGCGGCCACGCGCGCGTCACCCTGCGCCCCGGCTTTGCCATGAAGGCCTTCGCGCCCTGCAATCTCCTCGAAGAACCCGCCGCCGAGCCGCAGCAGGCCGCTGAGATCGCCACCGCGCTTCGGCCGTTTGAGATCCAGACGTTTAAGATTTGGGTGAGGTGACGCCAGGGGGGAACCCTTCCTTTAGAAAAAGGAAGGGTCCCCCCTGGACCCCCCTCCGAAGGAAACCGCTTGGCCGCATCCGCCGCCCGAAGGGGGCGGCGGATGCGGCTTTGTTGCGTTTTCTGGAAGGCGCATCCGTCCCGGCGCGCCCTTTGCGCGGCGGGACAGGACA
>CAKTTL010000142.1 GCA_934615235.1 uncultured Clostridia bacterium | reverse complement strand
ACCTTCGGCTTCCCTCCTTGAACTGACGAAAAATCCGCTCGTGCTGTCGCCTCTTCCTTTTTCAGATACACCCTAGGGCACAAAAAAAGAATTCCCGTTCTTCGCGGGGAAGAACGGGAATTTGCTTTGCCTGAATTATTCGGCGTCGACCTTGGCCATGTGCTCGATGAGGTTGACAACCTTGTTGCTGTAGCCCCATTCGTTGTCATACCACGCGACCAGCTTGACGAAGGTGGGGGTCAGCTGGATGCCGGCAGTGGCGTCGAAGATGGAGGTGCGGGCGTCGGAGATGAAGTCGGAGGAAACAACGGCGTCTTCGGTGTAGCCGATGATGCCCTTCCAGCGCTCGGACTCGGAAGCTTCCTTCATCGCCTTCTTGATTTCGTCCATCGTGGTGGGCGTCTTGAGGTTGACGGTCAGGTCAACGACGGAGACGTCAGCGGTGGGCACGCGGAAGGACATGCCGGTCAGCTTGCCGTTCAGCTCGGGGATAACAACGCCCACGGCCTTGGCAGCGCCGGTGGAAGACGGGATGATGTTGAACGCCGCGCCGCGGCCGCCGCGCCAGTCCTTCTTGGACGGGCCGTCAACGGTCTTCTGGGTGGCGGTGGTAGCATGGACGGTGGTCATGAGGCCTTCGGTGATGCCGAACTTCTCATTGATAACGCTTGCAAGAGGCGCCAGGCAGTTGGTGGTGCAGCTCGCGTTGGACACAACCTTCATGTCCTTGGTGTACTTTTCGTGGTTCACGCCCATGACGAACATAGGAGTTTCCTTGTCCTTGGCGGGGGCGGAGATGACGACCTTCTTGGCGCCGCCGACGAAGTGAGCGGAAGCTTTTTCGGTGGTGGTGAACACGCCGGTGGATTCGACGATGTATTCGGCGTTGGCCTGGGCCCACGGGATTTCCTGCGGGTTCATGCAGGCATACACCTTGATGGCATGGCCGTTGACAACCAGATCGCCGTCCTTGACTTCGATGGTGCCCTGGAACTGGCCGTGCACGGTGTCATAGCGGAGCATGTAGACCATGTAATCCACATCGATGAACGGATCGTTGATCGCGTTTACTTCGACGTTGGGGTTCGCGCAGGCAGCGCGGAAGACGAGACGACCAATGCGGCCAAAACCGTTGATGCCAACTTTAACCATATCAGTTTCCTCCTTCAATGGATTCCATAAATCTGAACCATTCATTATTATAACCAGATGAAGGGAAAAAATCAAGGCTTTTACAAGCTTTCAGATGGAAAGATTAGGAAAAGTTTAACGGTTTCTGAGGAAATAAGGGGCGCCTTGCGCCCGCTGAATAAATTCGCCGCCGCGCGGTGGAAACGAACCGTCGCGCATTGACTTTTTATGCCGCAGCCGGTATAATTCTTATATTATGGCATTATTGCGGCTTTGGCCGCGGGGAGGCGTCTCACAATGGCAGACAAGGGCACTTTTTACATCACAACACCGATTTATTACCCCTCCGCAAATGCGCATATCGGTCATTGCTATACCACCGTCGCGGCGGATACGATGGCACGCTTCAAAAAGCTTTGCGGCTATGATACCTATTTCCTGACCGGTACGGACGAACACGGCCAGAAGATCGAGCGCAAGGCCGCCGAAAAGGGCGTTACCCCGAAGGAGTTCGTGGACGAAATCGTCGCCAATTTCAAAAAGTTGTGGAAGCTGATGGACGTTGAATACAGCGATTTTATCCGCACCACCGATAAGCGGCATGAAGTGATCGTGCAGAAGATTTTCCGTCAGCTCTACGAGCAGGGCGATATCTACAAGGGCGAATACGAGGGCTGGTACTGCACCCCCTGCGAAGCGCACTGGACGGAGACGCAGCTGAAGGAAGGCCATATCTGTCCCGACTGCGGCCGTCCTGTCGAGCGCGTGCGCGAGGAAGCGTATTTCTTCAAAACCAGCAAATATCAGGACTGGCTCATTCAGTATATTGAAGAGCATCCGGATTTCATTCAGCCCGCCTCGCGCGCGACGGAAATGCTTTCCAACTTCCTGCGTCCCGGCCTGCAGGATCTGTGCGTGACGCGTACGTCCTTCAAATGGGGCATTCCGGTGGACTTTGATCCGAAGCACGTGATTTATGTCTGGCTGGACGCGCTTTCCAACTACATTACCGCGCTGGGCTATGGTTCGGATGACGATTCGCTCTTCCACAAATACTGGCCTGCGGATGTGCATCTCATCGGCAAGGAAATCGTTCGCTTCCATGTGATTTACTGGCCCATTATGCTGCACGCGCTGGGGCTGCCGTTGCCCAAGAAGATCTTCGGGCACGGCTGGCTTGTCTTCGGCGGCGAAAAGATGAGCAAATCCAAGGGCAACGTGGTTGATCCGAACGTCCTGTGCGCGCGATACAGCGTGGATGCGATTCGCTACTTCCTCATGCGCGAAATGCCCTTCGGCGCGGACGGCAACTTCACCAACGAAGCGCTGCTCACCCGCATGAACGCCGATCTGGCGAACGATCTGGGCAATCTTGTCAGCCGCACGGTCGCGATGATCGAGAAGTATTTCGGCGGTCTTGTGCCGCCCTGCGGCGAAAAGACCGACCTCGACCTGCAGCTGGAAGCGACCGCCAACGCGCTGGCCGCCACGGTTGAAAAGGATATGGACGCGCTGCAGTTCTCCGTTGCGCTGACCGATATCTGGAAGCTCGTCGGCGATTGCAACAAGTATATCGACGCGACTGCTCCATGGGTGCTGGCCAAGGATGAGGCGAACAAGGAACGCCTGGGCACGGTGATGTATCATCTGGCCGAGTGCGTGCGCATTGTGGCCGTGCTGATCGGGCCGTTCATGCCCAACACGCCGGCGCGCATTTTCCAGCAGCTGGGCGTAAACGAGCCGGAGCTGATGACGTGGGATTCGCTCTCGTTCGGCGGCCTGAAGGCCGGCACGAAGGTGACCAAGGGCGAAGCGCTCTTCCCGCGCATTGATATCCCGAAGGAGCTGGACGAGCTGGTGAAGGCCGAAGCGGCCTCGCAGGCCAAGCCCGCCGGGCCGGAGAAAAAAGAAGAGCCGAAGGAAGAAACCAAAGAAGAGCCGAAAGCGACGATCACAATCGACGATTTCGATAAGCTTTCTCTGAAGGTGGCGCTGGTCACCGCCGCCGAAAAGGTGAAAAAGAGCGATAAGCTTCTGCAGCTGACGCTGAAGGTGGGCGACGAAACGCGCACCGTGCTTTCGGGCATTGCCTCCCAGTATACGCCGGAGGAAATGGTCGGCAAGAAGGTTGTGCTGCTTTATAACCTCGCGCCCCGCAAGATGCGCGGCGTGGAATCGCAGGGCATGGTGCTCTGCGGCGGCGATCATGAGAATTTCCGCCTGCTGACGGTTGACGGCGACGTGCCGGACGGGAGCGACGTAAACTGATGATCTTCGACACGCACTGTCATCTGGACTCGGCCGATTTCGACGAGGACAGGGAACAAATTCTAAACGACATGGAAACGCGGGGCTTTACGCCCTGCGTTGTCGTAGGGGCGGATATGCCGTCTTCGCGTTCAAGCAGAGCGCTGGCGGCGTCGCGCCCGTGGCTGTATTGGGCTGCGGGCGTGCATCCGCACGATGCGGATACGTATACGGATGAGGCGCATGCGGAGCTGCTTTCGATGATGGGCGAAGCGAAATGCGTCGCCTGGGGTGAAATCGGGCTGGATTACCATTACGATCTTTCCCCACGCGAGACGCAGCGCGAGGTGTTCGCCCGCCAGCTGGACGCAGCCTGCGAGATTGGCAAGCCGCTTATTCTGCATATCCGCGAGGCGCACGGCGATACGACGGATATTCTCCGCGCAAGGCGCGGAAAACTGCCGCAGGGCGTGGTGCACTGCTATTCCGGCAGCGTGGAGCAGGCGAAGATTTACCTTGATATGGGGTTTTATCTCGGGTTCGACGGCCCGGTAACGTTCAAGAAGGCGCCGAAGCTCTGCGAGGTGGCCAGGTTCTGCCCTGAAGAGCGGATGCTTGTTGAAACGGACAGCCCGTATATGTCGCCCGAGCCGCTGCGCGGCCGCCGGAACGATCCGCGCAACACCGAATATATCGCCCGCAAGCTGGCGGAAATCCGCGGGGAAACGTTTGAACAGATTTGTAAAACGACGCGCGAAAACGGCATGCGCCTTTTCGGAATCAGAGAAACATGAAAAAAGAGCAGTTTCGATTCAAAAAAGAGATGGGCCAGAATTTCCTCACCGATCCGACGCTGATCGAAGGGCTGGCGGAAGCTTCGCTCGTCTCGCGTGAGGACGGCGTGCTGGAAATCGGCCCGGGCCGCGGCGCGCTCACCTGCGCGCTTGCGCGCAGGTGCAGAAAGCTGATCGCCGTTGAGCTGGACAGGACGCTTATTCGCGACCTGGAAACGACGCTGGAGCTGTACCCGAACGCGGAACTGGTCGAAGGCGATATTCTGCGGCAGGATCTTCCCGCGCTCATCGCGCGGCTTGGCGAGCCGTGCCGCATCGCGGCGAATCTGCCGTACAACATTACCGCGCCCGTGCTGGAAAAGCTGCTGACGCTGCGCCTGCCCGTCCTTTCCATGGCCGTTATGGTGCAGAAGGAAGTGGGCGAGAAAATGCACGCGCAGCCGGGCGAAGAGGGCTACGGTCCCTTTGCGCTGATGTGTCAGTACTATGCTGAAATTGATGAAGCGGTCTATGTGCCGCGCGAGTATTTCACGCCGCAGCCGAAGGTGGATTCCAGCTTCATGCTGCTTTCGATGCGCGAAACGCCGCCGGTCGACGTACCGGATGAAGCGGCGTTTTTGCGGCTCGTTCGCGTCTGCTTTGCGATGCGGCGCAAGACGATTTACAACAACCTCTCCGGCGGTCTCGGACTTTCACGGGAGGAAACGGAGGCGCTTCTTGCGGCCTGCGGAATCAATCCCTCCGCGCGCGCCGAGAGGCTGACGATGGAAGATTTCGCGCGCCTTGCGCGGGAAAGGAGCGCGTCCGCATGAAGATTCTCGTAACGGCGTTCGAGCCTTTCGGCGGAGAGAAGGTTAACCCCGCGCAGGAGGCTGTGGCGAAAATCGACGCGCACAGCCACGGGGCGGAGATTGTGAAGGTATCGGTGCCGGTGGTGTTTGGAGAGGCGATTGACACGGTTTACGCCGCAATGAAAGCCGAACGCCCGGACGTCGTGCTGTGCATCGGCCAGGCGGGAGGGCGCAGCGCCGTTACGCCCGAGCGCGTCGCGATTAACGTAAACGACGCGGGCAGCCCGGACAACAACGGCAATCAGCCTGTGGACGAGCCGATTTTCGAAGACGGCGCGGCGGCGTATTTTTCGACGCTGCCCATCAAGCGGATTGTCGAACGCGTGCGTGCGGCGGGCGTGCCGGCGAGCGTTTCCAACAGCGCGGGCACGTATGTCTGCAACCATCTGATGTACGGCGTTCTGTATTATATCGAAAAGGAATTTCCCAGCGTGCGGGGCGGGTTCGTGCATGTGCCGTATCTGCATGAGCAGGCGCTTTCGCGTATGGGCGTGCCGTCGCTTTCGCTGGAAGATATGGTGAAGGCAATCGACGCGATAATCGCGGCGATTGCGGAATAAAGCAAAGAAAAATGCTCCGTCCTCATGATGCGAGGACGGAGCGTTTTGCGTTAGGGTGTATCTGAAAAAGGAAGAGGCGACAGCACGAGCGGATTTTTCGTCAGTTCAAGGAGGGAAACCGAAGGTTTAGCGG
>CAKTTL010000141.1 GCA_934615235.1 uncultured Clostridia bacterium | reverse complement strand
GGTATGTGCTCAACAGCGTCATTGTGAACGAGGCGGTGCTGAACGCCTGCAAGGCGCTGAACAGAGACGAAATACAGACCGTGATAGAGAAGCTGCAAGGAGAAAAGCCGCAAAGAAGCAAGAGCAGGGAAAAGCTGACGGCGGCGGAGCATTTGCTGGAGCTATGGAAAAAGCGCCTGTTTTTGAAGAAGGTGGACTACTACTGGCTGGACGATACGGTGGACAGGATTACTTTTTCAAAGGAGAACACGCTGACGGTGCATTGGAGGTGCGGGCTGAAAACGACGGTACCGCTGCCCGTGCGGCATCACCGGGAGAACCCGGTGTACGCGGCGGAAGTCTACCGGAAACGGAAGGTGGAGGGAACGCTTAAACCCAGGCGGAGGATACAGAAACGGCTGGAGGATCCGAACCCCATTCCGATTATTCCGGTGAAGGAAGGACAGAAGAAGTGAAGCATTACACTGTTCGCTTTGGTTTACAGAAAGGCAGGCGATTGAAATGAAAATCCGTCACATTCCCAGCATCCACCAGCGGAGCAAAAAGCGGGTGGCAGCCTACTGCCGCGTCAGCACCGACATGAAGAGCCAGGAGGAGAGCTTCGAAACGCAGGTGAGCTATTATCGGAGTTACATCGAGCGAAACGACGAATGGGTGCTGGCCGGGATCTACGCCGATGGCGGCGTCTCGGCCACTGGCGCGGCGAAGCGGCCGGAGTTCATGCGGATGATCGCGGACGCGATGGAGGGAAAGATCGACCTGATCCTCGTAAAGAGCATTTCCCGTTTTTCGCGCAACGTGGTAGACTGTCAGGTCTATGTCCAGCAGCTGCGCTCCAAGGGCGTCGAGGTGCGCTTCGAGAAGGAGCGGCTCAGCTCGCTGGACGCTTCCTCCGAGATGATCTTCTCCATGATGGCCGCCATCGCTCAGGACGAGAGCCGCTCCATCTCGCAGAACATCCGCTGGGGCTACGAGAAACGATTCGCTCAGGGAATTCACCATATGGGAAACCGGCGCGTGCTGGGCTACGACGAAGTGAACGGCGTGCTGACGCCCAACGAGGATGCGTGGATCGTCAGAATGGCGTTTGAACTGTTCAACCAGGGAATGGGCTATCAGAAGATCGCCGAGGCAATTACGGCGGCGGGTGGAAAGCGGATGCGCGGAAGCACGGCGTTCTCCGCTTCCAGCATTCAGTCCATTGTGGACAACGAGATCTATGTGGGGGATCGGATGCTGCAAAAGCGTCCGCCGCAGCACTATCTGACGAAGAAGCCGGATCCGAACGCACAGTATCAGACCTATTACTGGCGGGATACGCACGAGGGAATCATCGACCGAAAAACATGGGAAAAGGCCCAGGCCGTGCTGGACGCGCGCAAGCGCGACCGAATTTCCGGCGTGTACAAAAAGACGCCGGCGACGCATTTTCTTTATGGGAAGGTGTTCTGCGCAAAATGCGGCGCGCCCTATAAGCGCAGAACGCTTTCCGGAGGAACGGCAGACGGCGCTCCGGTTTATCATAAGGTGTGGAACTGTAGGGAGCGTCAGAAGGGGAAGGCTGGAAACGGCTGCAGGAATACGTCGGTTGCGGAAGAGGAACTGCTGCGCGGAATATCCGATGCGCTCGGCTGGGAATGGAAGGGAGCGGAAGAATTTGGCACGGAGCGATTTTTGCGGGAAGTGCAGGCCGTTCATCTTGAAAATGGAGCGGTGAGCGTTCAAAAGTGGACGCAGCGCGTGTCTGCGTAAATGTGTAAGCGGTGCGCCTGAGCCGCCGGCCGCCGATTTTTTATCAAAGTACTCGAAAGGGGAAATGGAATCGGCGGCTTTTTTCGTTATATCTGCCGGCGAAACTTGATAAAGCGCGGGTTTTGAGGTAAAATGAAAATGGTACCTGGTAAGGCAATGCAAGCGTGAGGACTGCTCAAAGGAGGGAGGCGGACGTATGGAACGGAAAAAGCTACCGGTGGGCATCGACAGTTTTGAGAAGCTCCGCAGGGAAGACTTCTATTATGTTGACAAAACGAGATTGATTATTGACCTGCTCAAGAATTGGGGAGAAGTGAACCTCTTCACGCGTCCGCGGCGCTTCGGCAAGACGCTGAACATGAGCATGCTGAAGTCCTTTTTTGAGATCGGCACAGATAAGACGCTGTTTGACGGGCTGGCGATCTCCGAAGAGAAAGAGCTGTGCGAGGCGTATATGGGCAAGTTCCCGGTGGTGTTCGTCTCACTGAAGGATGTGGATGGACTTACATTTGAAAATGCCTATGGGAAATTGCGTGACATTCTGCGGGCGGAGATTTCTCGACTCAGCTTTTTGATGCAGAGTGAGCAGATAGCGGAAGATGATAAATATTCGTTCGAACGTTTCCTGAGAGAACAGGACACTCTGGATGACGTGCAGAAAAGTCTCAAGATGCTCTCCAGCCTGCTGTATCAGCACTACGGCCAGAAGGTAATTCTCCTCATCGACGAATATGATGTACCTTTGGACAAGGCGTTCCAGCACGGCTATTACAAGGAGATGGTTGCGCTGATCCGTAGCTTGTTCAGCCGGGCGCTCAAGACGAACGATTTCTTGCAGTTTGCGGTGCTGACGGGATGCCTGCGGGTATCGAAGGAGAGCATCTTCACGGGACTGAACAACTTCGACGTGAATTCCATTATCGACGTGGAACACGACGAGCAGTTTGGGTTTACGGAAGCGGAAGTACAGGAGCTTTTGCAGTATTACGACCGAGAAGCCGCTGCGCCTGTAATGAAAGCGTGGTACGACGGGTATCGCTTTGGCAACGCAGATGTCTATTGCCCGTGGGATGTGATCAACTATGCCAAAAAGCTGCTGGCGAATCCGCAAGCCGAGCCGCAGGCGTTCTGGATCAACTCCAGCGGGAACGATCTGGTGAAGCGCTTTGTGGACAAGGCGGACAAAACCACGCAGGATGAGATCGAGCGGCTCATTGCCGGGGAGGCCATCGAGAAGGCGGTTCGGCTGGAGCTGACCTACGGCGAGGTCGACAACAGCATCGACAACCTGTGGAGCGTGCTGTTCACGACGGGGTATCTGACGCAGGCGGGGCGCGTCGAACGCGGCGTGTATAAACTGATTATTCCCAACCGCGAGGTGCGGGAGGTGTTCGTATTCCAGATTCAGGAATGGTTCAAGAATACCGTCGTCCGGGACGAGAAGCCCATGCAGGCGTTCTGTCAGGCGTTTCTGGACGGCAACGCCGAAGAGATTCAGCGGCGGCTGACGATCATCCTTGGCAAGATGATCAGCATCCTGGACACGAAGGCCAAGGACGATCAGAAGGAAAACTTCTATCACGGCCTGCTGCTGGGGCTTCTCAGGAGCGAGCCGAACTGGCTGATTCTGTCCAACGTGGAATCCGGAGAAGGCTTCAGCGATATTCTCATCGAGCCGGAGGATCCTGACGCGGGCATGGTCATCGAGGTGAAGTATTCGCCGACGCTGGCGGGCATGGAAAGCGCATGCCAGGCGGCAATGGCGCAGATCAAGGAAAAGCACTACGATGAACGCCTGCGTAACGAGGGGCGAGAGAACATCACGGCGTTCGGCATCGCCTTCTGGAAAAAGCGCTGTCGTGTCTGCTTTGAAAAACTGCATAGATGAAATTGATTCCTCCGCGGCGATTGCTGCGGAGGTTTTTTCGTTTGCCTGCATAGACCACAGACAGCACCTCGGAATTATCCCAAGGTGCAGCTGTGACTCATGCAGGTTTTTTTGTTATGTAGTTAATGAGTTACGAAATCAGACTCCCAAACCATACAAAATGGCTTTCAGTTCTTTTACCATTCGAGTAAGAATCTCCTGTTCGACCGCATTGCAATCCAAGAGTAAGCGATGAATCTCTGAATCAGCGGTGGAAGCGGAATGCGTTAAGCTGTCGACGAGCAGATCGTCAAGAGACACGTTCAGAGCATTCGCGATGTCAACCAGTGTCTCCAGACTGGGGCGTCCAATGGCTGCTTCGATGACGCTGATGTGCTTTCGGGTCATATTGAGCTGTTCAACGAGAGCCTCCTGTGTAATCCCAGCCTGCTTTCGGGCATTAGCGATGCGTTTGCCCAGCGTTTCATAATCAATAGGCATGCCTTTTCTCCTTCATCCAAACCTGCATAAGACTGATTCGATTATCGCTTATGGGGATAGACATGACAACCGAGTGTGTGAGTTTCTAAGACCGCAAAGCCATGCGCCTCCATCTGTCATGTTGTCTAAGGCTGTTTTGCTACCTACCAGGTAGCAAAATGGATAACGTGCTACCTGGCAGGTAGCAGTCAAATCTGCGTCTATCCGTTATAATATAAATGCAGAAAATCAAAGCAGACAGAAGGGCAGAAAGGGCATGATCGAAACCGAAAGTACGGGATTGCTGACATTATACAGCGACGTGAGGGCGGCTGCCGTGCATTGGCTATGGTATCCGTTCATAGCAAGCGGCAAGATCACTCTTTTGCAGGGTGATCCCGGGGACGGCAAGTCCACGATGATGATGCGCCTGATCGCCGAGCTGTCAACGGGAGGCGTGACTCCGGACGGATGCCCATTGGGACGGCCGCAGCGGATTATCTATCAGTGCTCTGAGGATGGCGTGGCGGATACAATCAAGCCCAGATTGGAACAGTGCGGAGCAGACTGCCGGAACGTCGCTTATATTAATGAAGAAGTATACGGCGGTCTTACGCTGGATGACGAAAGAATTCGGCAGGCGATGATGGAATTTCGGCCTAAGCTGGTCGTTATTGATCCAATCCAGGCGTATCTGGGGAATGATTCCGATCTTCAGATTACAGGCAGAGCAAGAAGGCTGATGCGTCGGTTGGGAATGTGGGCGTCTGTATACGACTGCGCAATCGTGCTGATCGGGCATTTGAATAAGAAGGAAGGGTCAAAGGGACTGTATCGCAGCCTGGGCAGTATCGACGTCGTTGCGGCGGCAAGGAGCGTTCTGCAGGTGGAGCGAGATGCAGAAGACAGTGATATCCGAATTGTTCGACAAATTAAAAACAGTCTCGCACCGTCGGATGGAGAAATTCGTTTTTCCATCACTGCGGAAGCGGGCTTTCAGTGGCTTGAATGCCGCGCTGCAAAGCATCCGGCTCAGAAAGCGGAGCCGATCCAGTTTGAAAGCAAGACAGAAAAAGCTGCGTACCTGATCAAGACGCTCCTGGAACGGGGCGACATGCGCTCCAAGGAAGTCTATATCCGATTGAGCGACGAAGGAATTGGGCAGAGGACTGCGGAAGTGGCCAAGAAAGAACTGGGCGTTCGATGTTATCGGAAGATGCGGCAATGGTACTGGAGTCTTACACCCAAGGCAGAAGAAAAAGAAGCAAAATGAGGAAGCCGTCATGATTATGAGTGAAAAGCAGACAGCAGCGGTAGAACGCAAACAAAGAATCTGCGACCGCTATAAAGGCGCCGATACCGCAGAAGTAGAGGTCATCCCTGCAAAGCCGACAGAGGCGCTGGAGGGAAAAAACACAATTCTGCGCGTTGCGGCCTATGTCCGAGTTTCTACTGATAATGATGAGCAGCTTACCTCTTATGAACTGCAGAAGAATTACTATACAGACTATATCTCGTCGCACCCTGGCTGGGTGTTGGCGGGAATCTATGCGGACGAGGCTGTAATAATAGGACTAAAAACATTAAGGCTCAAAAAGTGCTGAAAATACGGCGTTTTTGAGCCTTATC
>CAKTTL010000140.1 GCA_934615235.1 uncultured Clostridia bacterium | reverse complement strand
ATTCCTGGAGCTTTTCCCGCAATTCTTCTATCTTCATACTACTTCATTATACCACTTTTTAAATGCTGTTGCCCTGCAAACGGCAATCTTGATGTTGCACAACGCAGTTTGTTTTTGTATAATCAATATATGGTTTCCTGGGGGGGTATCTGAAAAATTCCCTGAGACTCCATCACGGCGTCTTTTCCTTTTTCAGATATCCCCTAATTTGAAAACAGGGAGTATGAAGCACATGAAGGAAGTAAAACCGCCGAAGAAACCATTACTCTATTATGCGGCGATCTGCGCTGTCGTGCTGATGCTGATGAACGCGCTGGTTTTCCCGCGGCTGCTTTCCGCGCAGGTGCGCGAGGTGGGCTACAGCGATTTCCTTACCATGCTGGATGAAGGGAAAATCGACACCGTAGAGCTTGCGGATGATCAGATCATCTTCTGCGATAACGGCGATCCGGTTTCCTACTACAAAACCGGCCGCATTGACGATGCGAAGCTTGTTGACCGGCTGCAGGAAAAAGGCGTGCATTTCGGTCAGGCAATCACCGAAACCATGTCCCCGCTGCTGTCGTTCCTCATTACGTGGATCGGGCCGATTCTGATCTTCAGCCTGATCGGCCGGATGATGTACAGCAAAATGGGCGGCGCGGGCGGCATGAACGCGCTGCAGCTGGGCAAATCGAACGCGAAAATCTATATCGAATCCAAGACGGGCATCAAGTTTGACGACGTCGCGGGCGAGGATGAAGCGAAGGATTCGCTGCGCGAAATCGTTGATTTCCTGCATAATCCGGATAAATACAAGGAGGTCGGCGCGGTGATGCCCAAGGGCGCGCTGCTCGTCGGCCCTCCCGGCACGGGTAAAACGCTGCTGGCCAAGGCCGTCGCGGGCGAGGCGAACGTTCCGTTCTTCTCCATCAGCGGCAGCGAGTTCGTCGAGATGTTCGTGGGCATGGGCGCGGCGAAGGTACGCGATCTGTTCAAGCAGGCGTCTGAAAAAGCGCCCTGCATCGTCTTCATCGACGAAATCGACACCATCGGCAAAAAGCGCGATACCAGCGGCATGGGCGGCGGCAACGACGAGCGCGAGCAGACGCTCAACCAGCTGCTGACCGAAATGGACGGCTTCGACGGCACGAAGGGCGTCGTCATTCTCGCCGCTACGAACCGCCCCGAAACGCTCGACCCGGCGCTTCTGCGCCCCGGCCGGTTCGACCGCCGCATCCCTGTGGAACTGCCCGACCTGCAGGGCCGCGTCGCCATCCTGAAGGTGCACGCGCGCAAGGTCAAGCTGGACGGCAATATCGATTACGAGAAGATCGCCCGCACGGCTGCCGGCACGAGCGGCGCGGATCTGGCCAATATCGTCAACGAAGCCGCGCTGCGCGCGGTCCGGATGGGCCGCAATTCCGTCACCCAGCAGGATTTCGAAGAGAGCGTGGAAACCGTCATCGCGGGCGAGCAGAAGAAAAAGCAGGTGCTTTCCGAAAACGAGAAGGCGATTGTCGCCGCGCACGAAATCGGGCATGCGCTCGTCGCCGCGCTGCAGACGCATTCCGCGCCCGTGCAGAAGATCACCATCATCCCGCGCACCAACGGCGCGCTCGGCTATACCCTGCAGGTTGAGGAAGACGAGCATTTCATGATGAGCCGCGAGGAGCTGGAGAACAAGATCGCGACGCTCACCGGCGGCCGCGCGGCGGAAGAAGTCGTCTTCGGCAGCATCACGACCGGCGCGTCGAACGATATCGAGCAGGCGACAAAGATCGCCCGCGCGATGATTTCCCGCTACGGCATGAGCGAAGAGTTCGACATGGTTGCGATGGAACAGGTTGCAAACCAGTATCTGGGCGGCGACGCGCAGCTTGCCTGCTCGCAGCAGACGGCCGCGGAGATCGATGCGAAGACCGTCGAGCTGGTGAAGAAGCAGCATGAAAAGGCCCGCCGCATTCTGACCGAAAACCGCGCGAAGCTGGACGAGCTGGCGAAGTATCTGCGCGAAAAGGAAACGATCACGGGCGAAGAATTCATGAAAATTCTGGAAAGTTGATTGAACAGAAAACGCGGCGCTCCATGTTTTGAGAGACATGGGGCGCCGCGTTTTGAATACGGAGGGGAAAACAATGGATTTGAGCGGATATTTTGCGCGCTTTCGCGCCAACACGATGGCGGGCAGCGGCAACCAGAGCTGGTTCCGGCCGGAAAGCGCGGAAAAGGAGATTACAGGCCGGGTGTTCTACCGCGTGTTCGCCGGGGGCGAATATAACTGGTCGCCGCTTTTTTCAGACGCGGTTTTTACAACCTTTGCCGACGGTTCGCACAGTCATGCGAATCAGACGCTGGGCGGCTGGCGCGTGTGCTCGGCGCGGATCGGCGTGACGGGACGCGCGGAGATGGAAGGATTTGCCGAGCCGGAACGGATGCTGCCGCTCACATTTGCGGGAAAACGCGATTACCGGCCCGCGGCGGGGGAGACGTTCTTTGCGGATCCCATCGCGCTGCGCGCGGAAAAAGGCGCGTATATCTGCCTGGAAACCACGGTGTGCGGGGAGCGGATCCCGTGTCATCCGGAGTCGCTGCTTCCCGCCTTTGTACGGACGCAGGACGGCTGGACGCACAGCACCGACTTGCTCTTTACGGCCATGCTGGGATGCGACCGGCCTGCACGGATGCGCGTGGGGTTCTTGGGCGATTCGATCACGCAGGGCATCGGCACACAGCCGAACGCCTACCTGCACTGGAACGCAGTTCTTGCTGAAAAGCTGGGCGCGGACTATGCCTTCTGGAACCTCGGCCTGGGCTACGCGCGGGCGAGCGACGCGGCAAGCGATGGCGTTTGGCTCGAACTTGCGCGGCAGAACGACGCGGTGTTCCTCTGTCTGGGCGTGAACGATCTGTATCACGCCGCGCTTTCGGCGGAGACGCTGAAGCAAAATCTCCTGCGGACGGTGCGCGGGCTGAAGGAAGCGGGCGTTTCCGTGCTTGTGCAGACGATTCCGCCGTTTGAGTATGAGGGCGAACGCAGGGAAATCTGGCTGCAGGTGAACGGGTGGATCCGCGAAACGCTGGCGCGCGAGGCGGACGCGGTATTCGATAACGTGCCCGTTCTCGGCAGGAGCGCGGAAGAGCCGTTCTATTCCCGCTACGGTGGTCATCCGGACGAGCGGGGGTGCGCCGCCTGGGCGGAAGCGCTGGAGCCCGCTGCGCGGCGTTTCCTGGAAAACATAACGAAAGGCTGAACGGTCAGTCGGTTTCGGACGCACGCCATTCTGTCGGACAAACGCCGTATTTTTCACGGAAGACGCGGTTGAAATACGTCGCGTTTTGAAACCCGCAGTCCAGCGCGATTTCCATTACCGTTTTCTCCGGCTGTTCGCGCAGCGCCTGCGCGGCGTGCTGCAGCCGCACGCCGTTGAGGTATTCATGAAACGTCGTTCCGATCTGATTGCGGAAAAGGCGGCCGACGTATTGATGATTCACGTGATAGAGCCGCGCTGCGTCGCGCAGGGTGATGTTTTTGCCGTAAGAGACGTCGATGTAGCGGCGCAGCGCGTCCACGGCCCAATGAACGCCGCTTGCGGCGCTCATATCGCCGGTCTCCTTGTACAGCCGCTGGGTGTATCCGGCGACCAGGCGCGCGACGTCCAGATAGCGCTGCGGGTCGCGAAATTCCTCCACGCCGCTCAGCAGCGCCGTAAGCCTTTCGGCGTTTGCGCCCGTGATGCGGCAGGTTTGCCGCAGGCGGCGTTCCAGCTTCGCCCGGTCGTCCGTCAGGTTGCCGATATAGACGATGCACATGACCCGTCCGCCGATTACGACGGGATAGACCAGCTTGTAAATCCCATAGCAGCAGTAGCCTGTAAACGGCGCGCCGTACGTTTCAGCTTTGTGGTTGGCAAGCGTTTTGCAGCGGGTGCATGCTTTGAAGCCGAGCGCGGTCTGCTTCGCCGCATCGCAAAACGGCCGGGAATGGATGCAGTATTCCTGCGGCAGGCGCAGCCGGGGCGAATTGAGAATGCCGGAAATATCGTGTACGCAGATGTGCATCCCATCTTCGCGGCAGAGCGTTTTCAGAAGCGTTTCGAGGTTGACCAGATCAATCATGGCATATCCTTGAACAAATTAATCTTTTTAAGGCGATTTTATCAGTTTTCTATTGTTTGTGCAAGTTTTTCTCTTGTTTGTTGAGGACGCGTGCGGCAGGGGGTGCTAAAATCAGGACAACGAGAAAAGGAGGCGAAAACCATGCAGACAAAATTTGATCTGATCGTCGTTGGAGGCGGTTTTGCCGGGACGGCGGCGGCCATCGCCGCGGCGCGGCTGGGGCAGGATACACTGCTGATCGAGCGGGACAATTGCCTTGGCGGCGCGGCGTGCAACGCGCTGGTGAACCCTTTCATGCCTTTCTGGACAATGATGCCCGAAACGGGCGAGCGCCGCGCGCTGTGCAACGGCATTTTCCGCGAAGTGCTCGACGAGCTGAAGCATGAAGGCGGCCTGGACGGCGAAAAGGATTATTCAATGGTATTCGACGAGGAGATCCTGAAGCTGGTGCTGAATCGAATGGCGCTTCGCGCCGGAGTGAAACTGCTGTTCCATACGAATCTCTGCGCTGCGCACGTGCAGGACGGCCGAATCGTTTCCGTCGCGTGCTCGACCGTTGGCGGGATGCTGACGCTGTCGGCGGATCGGTTTATCGACGCGACCGGCGACGCGGAGCTTTCGGCGATTTCGGGCTGCGAATTCCAGCTCGGGCGAGCGCAGGATCATCTCTGCCAGCCGATGACGCTTTGTTTCCGCATGGGCGGAGTGGATAAGGAAAAATTCCGGAAAAACCGTGCAAAGATCACACCGCTTTATCAGAAGCTGCGGGCGGAAGGGAAGATTTCCAATCCGCGCGAGGATGTGTTGATTTTTGATAACATGAACGACGGTGTGCTGCATTTTAACTCGACGCGCATTGTGCGCCGCAATCCGACCGACGCGTTCGACGTGACGCAGGCGGAGATTGACGCGCGCGAACAGGTCTACGAGCTGCACCGTTTCCTGAAGGAGAACATCGAGGGATTTGAGAACAGCCGCGTGCTTTCCACAGCGATGCGCATCGGCGCGCGGGAAAGCCGTATGGTGACAGGGGATTATGTGCTGACGGCGGAGGATTTGAAGGCGTATGCACGCTTCGACGACGCAATTGCCGCAGGCAATTATGATATCGATATCCACAACCCCGAGGGCACCGGCACCAGCCATTACTTCTTTGAAAACGGCAAATGGTATACTATTCCGTATCGCTGTTTGGTGGTAAAAGGGATGGAAAACCTGCTCGTTGCCGGACGGTGCATTTCTTCCACGCATGAGGCGCAGGCGTCTTACCGCGTTATGCCGATTGTCTGCTGTATCGGCGAGGCTGCCGGTACGGCTGCGGGCGTTGCCGGGCGCGACGGAACGACGCTGCGCGGCGTGAATATCGCTGAGGTGCAGCGGATTCTCCGCGCAGGCGGCGCGCCGATTTGATTGAGGCGACAGAGAGTCTCCTTCCGGCGTGCAAGCCGCGCCGGAAGGAGAGTTTTAGAAAAATTTGCTTTTTTCTAAAAAAGGTATTTACAAAACCTGAAACATGTGGTATGATACTACCTGTTCGCGAGAGACGTAAGCGTGAACGAATTGAATATGGGGCATTAGCACAGTTGGTAGCGCGCGACATTCGCATTGTCGAGGTCAGGGGTTCGACTCCCCTATGCTCCAC
>CAKTTL010000139.1 GCA_934615235.1 uncultured Clostridia bacterium | reverse complement strand
CCACATACCACTGATAGCCGCAGTCCCCGCCATAGGCGAGATAATTTCCACGTCCCATCGCTAGCCCTCCCTTTTCGAATCCAGCGTCCATTCGCCGACGCAGTTCCCGTTGCTGTCCATGACCTTGCCGTTTCTGCGGCCGGAATAAATGAGCCCCTTCAGCCGGTCGAGACAGGTCAGCACCTCCGCGATTTCATAATCGCCTTCGAAGGCCGCATTGCCGGTTGCAAATTCGATCTTTACCATAATTTCACACATCCTTTCATGCCATCGTCCAGGATTTTCAGATAGCCATCCGTGAGAGGTGGGATATTCGTGCCTTCCTCCTCGTTTTGATAGCCGCAGCAGCCTGCACTGGGGGATACAATATGTACAAGATGCGGCGTCTCTTCCAGCTTCTGCACCACTTCTTCAGGCGATTCGGCTTCGACATTGCACTCGCAAACCAGCGTCTGCCCATCACCGTATTGAATCGTTGCCGACACTTCGTAAGCTTTCACTGTCAAAGCACCCCCGCTCTTTTGCACGCCGCAATCGCCAGCGCCGTAATATGCCGGTCGTTGCATTCATCATACTTGTCGTACCAGTCCCAGATTTCGTCCACCGTCACCAGCTTGCGCAGCACGTCCCACGCAAACCGGACTTCATAATCCCTGTATCCGCCCTTTTCACGCAGCTGCCTGCCGTACTGCTGGAACCAGAGCGCATGCCGCCGGATTTTCTCAACCAGCGGCTCAAGTTCCGGGGAAAGTTTCAGGTTCCCGCCCGCCATATCACTGCACCTCCTGCAATTCGTCGAGACAGTCCGCGAACAGTTCCCGCAGCTTCCGGCTATGTTCGTTAGAGTTAACCCAAATTCGACGGAGTTTGTCAAATTCGCGCCGTTCTTCAGGCACGTCGTATGATGAAAAAGGCGGAATACTTTTTGAATCGCCCGCAAGACGATAGGCTAACTGAACCGAAAGTCCAGTCCAAAGTTGAGAATATGCTAACTGAACCAAAAATCCAATTAGGGGGCAGCGCTGCTGCATTCCCGCAAGTGCAGGTTCGGAACACGGCTGATTTTTGCAAGCTTGTAATCTGGCCGGAGTTCGGCGCTGAAATCAAGGTCAGCAATCGCGGTATCCGTGTCTTTTCCCGGCGAGCTGTTCTTCGCATCGGTATGCTGATGCCGAGCTCGAGGGTTGCAACTGAGGTGCGCACGCAGCTGTTGAATGTGTTTGAGAAGGTGCCGACTGCGACGGTTGTTGAGCCTATCGACAACGAGCGCGAGCTGTGCAAGCGTGTCGGCGATTCCATTATTGCCGGTCGGTTTGCCGAAGCAGCTGAATATATTTCTCAATTGACAGAATATCTGGAGCGTAACAATAAGGACACCAACAACGTGTGAAGATACAATGGGCTTTTATTGCTCAAAAGCCTGTTATATATGGGGTTTCTGCAGCTTCCGCAAGCGAGTTAGTATATTTCCCCTGCCGCCGCTAAACTGCGTTCTAATGCGTAATAAAGCATGTTGTAGAAAGACGCAACGCTGAGCAACGCAATATCGGAACAGCTGCGCAAGAGGATAGCCGCTTAGCAGTTACCCGTATACGGACGGTGTATATAAACGGCGCGGAGCGCCTTAATATCCAGACCATTGTAACAGGTAAGGGGGGACGCAACATAGTCCCCTGCGTTTCACGGCACAGCCAAAGAATCGTATTTCAGGAGGCGGTAAAATGCCGCCCCTTACACTCAATAACGAATCGTTATCAGATGCCTCACGATATCAGATCGCCTCACCGGCGAGAAAGGAATTCACATGAACAACAAGCAATTTGATCGCAGCAACAGCTTCACTTTCTTCAAGAACTTCAGGGATACGCTGGATAAATATGGCGTGCAATTCGGTACGGACGTGAAATTGGCCATGTATGATGCGATTGTCGACTATGGCCTGTACCGTCGGTTCCCGAAGGACTCCCTTATCAACACCCTGCTGACTCTGATGATGCTGGATATCGATTCGAGCCAGGAACGCCGCGCACACGGCTTTAGAGGCGGCCGTCCCAAGGCGATCACGGACGCACAGGCGAAAGGCATCCGGCAGATGCAGCGTGAAGGAAAATCCATCCGCGATATTGCAACGCAGCTGCAGATTCCCTCCAGCACGCTGTCCGACTTCCTGCGCAATGATAATGCTGATGGTGAAAATGATGATAAAGAAAAATATGAAGCTGAAAGTGATGGTATATCTAAAGATACTGATGAAACCAACTATGATATAAATTATGAAAGTAATGATGATATTGAAAGTAATGGTGATGCTGATGGTAATTATAATAGCATGGTTTCCGGACAGTTTTCGGACACTTGTACCGGGTATGAGAGCATCGTGCAGTACTGCGATATGCCCGGCAGCGACGATGATAACGGCTTGCCGTGGTGAAACATCCACCTGCCGGTGAAAGAAAACGCTCCCGAGCTGAATTCGGAGCAGACGCTTGGTTGGAACGAGGATGCGGGGATAGATTCAGCCTGCCCCTTCCTTCAAAATTTTTTTGCTATGGAAAACAGAAAGAAGGAAGATTTCTATTCAGGGCGAAAATATTGGATTTAACAAGGCGCAGATTCAACAGATCGGAGCCATTGTCGCAAGCGCCTTGTCGAAGCACTTTGACAGCCTCATAGCGGATGTTGCGGGCATGCCGAAAGGAGATAACGACATGCCCAAGAAGATTAGAAGGCCGATTCTGGTTGACGGCGTAACACACTGGGTTTGCGGAAACAACGAACAGGAATACGCGGAAAACATCATCCGAACGGTTTTAGGCGGAGCGAAAGCGCCTGATACATCTTCAACGCCGCATGCCCGCTCTACGAATTTCAGGGCTTACGCCGAAAATTTCATGGCACTCTACAAGCGCGGCAAAGTGCGGCACACCACACTGGCCGGGTATGAAGGATATCTGAAAAACCACATTTACCCCTTTTTCGGCAAAATGGCGCTGGAAGAGATAATCGTCGATACCGTGCAGGCGTTTCTGAACGCGAAAGCCGACTTGTCAGAGCACACCGTCGACGAACTGCACAGACTGCTGAATTCCATCCTGCAGGCGGCATGCGAAGCCGGCATATTGGCAAAGAATCCTTCGAAAAGCCGGCTTATCAAGAACCCGGCAAAGGGCAAAAAGAAAGTACGGGAGGCCTATACGCAGAAAGAATTCAAGGAAATCGAAGACGCGCTGTCGCGGTTGCCGAACCTTCAGGATCGTCGGTTTCTGGCGCTTGCGCTGTATACACCGGCAAGACGCGGTGAAATATTGGGCTTTCAGATGAAAGACTTTGACAGCGAAACCATGCGCCTTTCCGTCCGGCAGAACGTCACGTTCATCACTCGCAAAAAGGAGGCGGCGCTGTATGGCCCCAACTGCAAAGTTGGCGATGCGATCATCGGAAAACCGAAGACGGAAGCAGGCGTGCGGACGATGCTGATTCCGCCGCAGCTATGGGACGCGCTCGAACTCACGCAGGAAGAACTGGCCGACAAGGAAGCCTTTCTGCTCCCCCATCGAAACGACCGATATGCCCCTTATACGCAATCCACGCTGCACAGAGCATGGGAGCGCATTACAAAGCAGGTTGGAGTCGATGTTTTTCACGGGAAATCCCTGCACAACTTCCGACACACTTTCGCAACGCGCGCCAGGCGGGAAGGAATGGACCTGAAAACGCTGCAGGTACTTGGCGGATGGTCGGATCAAAAGACGCTGGAAAACCGCTACGATCACGTGCAGGACGAAGACGAGGCAATCGCCATGGATCAGATCACAAAAATGTATACGCGAAAGCCAGCCGGATAAACGGCGTTTTTGATCGTTTTTTTGACGAAGGCAGGAGCCGAAAAACGCAGGCGGCATAAGGATTTTTCCGGGGTCGATCTTCGGAAAATTTGACGGATTTTTTGATTTTACAACATTTGGAAGCGGCGGCGGGTGCAAAGGCTCGCCGTCTCTTGTCGAATCCGCACCAAAAAGCAAAGAAAAATCCTGCTAAACCTCACGATTTAACAGGACTTTCTCTCAGTAGCGGCGAGTGGATTCGAACCGCTGACACTCCGGGTATGAACCGAATGCTCTGGCCAACTGAGCTACGCCGCCATATGGTTGCGGGGGGGGGATTTGAACCCCCGACCTCCGGGTTATGAGCCCGACGAGCTACCGGTCTGCTCTACCCCGCGATGTTGTCTGCCGTTCAACGGCAAGGGTTATTATAGCGCAACGCCGCGCGTCTGTCAATAGGGAATTTCAAGTTTTTTCATGTTCCTCCGTCAGGCAGGAGGCGCGGATGAAAACGGCGAAATAAAACAGTTCTGACTCCATACCGGAAAGCGAGGCCGCGCCGCCATGACGATCGTCCCCATCACCCCGGAAAATTTCCGCGAAGATTCTCTCGATTCGTTCGTCCGCACGCAGGAGGTGACGGAGGTTTACCGCCTGCGGGACGGCGTCTGCCGTCTGGAAGCCCGCCGCTTTACGGACGACTGGTCCCCCGCGCGCAAGCGCGAAAAAGCCAAAGCGCTCCTCTCCGGGCGATCCGCCGCCTGGGGCGCGTTCGACGGCGGACGGCCAGTCGGGTTCATCGCGCTGGAAAAGGCGCTGAACGGGGACCGGATGATCCTGCACGATCTGCACGTTTCGCGCGAACATCGCCATCAGGGGATCGGGCGGGCGCTGTTTTGCCGCGCGCTGGACGAAGCCCGCGCGCGCGGCGCGAAGCGGCTGTACATTTCCGCCTGCAGCTCGAAGGAGACGATCGCGTTTTACCGCGCGATGGGCTGCGTCCCGGCGGAGGACGTTCTCCGCGAACTGGCCGAGGAAGAGCCGTGCGACCTGCAGCTTGTCTGCGACGTGAACGGAGGCGCGCCATGCAAAGCGTAAACACGCGCGGCTACCTCAACGAGGAATACCGCCTTTTCCATTCCACCGACCAGCGCGACCTGGACTTCGAGGCGCACAACCACGATTTTCACAAGGTCGTTCTCTGCCTGGCCGGGCGGGTGACGTACGTCATGGAGGGCACGACGTACTACCTGCGCCCGTGGGATATTCTGCTCATTCCGGAGCACCAGATTCACCAGTCCAGCTTCAGCTCCGAGGAGGTCTACGAGCGCATCATCCTCTGGATCAACGACCGCTTTCTGCGCCGCTTCGGCGAGCCGGCGCTGACGGAGGTTTTTCAATGGCCGCATACGCGGCACAGCGGGCTTTTCCGTCCCGACGCGCAGCGCCGCGGCGCGCTGCTTGAAAAGCTCGAGGGCGTGGAAAAAAACGAATACGCCGATACCCCCGGCCATACGCTGCTGGCCGATACGTATCTGGTGCAGTTTCTGCTCGAGCTGCACGGCCAGCTCGGCGCGGCGCAGGAGGTTTCGGGCGGCTCCGTCCGCCGCGATCCGAAGTTCGACCAGGTGCTGGAATTTATCAACGGCAACCTCTCGCAGGCGCTGACCGTCGAGCGCCTCGCGCGCGAGTTTTTCCTCAGCCCGTCGTACCTGATGCACGCCTTCAAGCGGCATACCGGCTGCACGCTGCATCAGTACATCCTGCAAAAGCGGCTCATTCAGGCCGCGGGGCGCATTCGCGCGGGAGATCCCGTCGTCGCCTCGGCGCTGGCCGCGGGTTTTTCCGATTACACGACGTTCCTCAAAGCCTTCCGCCGGCAGTACGGCTGCGCGCCGGGCAAGCTGCGCGGATAATCCATTTTTACGCCAGGGCAACAGCATTTAAAAAGTGGTATAATGAAGTAGTATGAAGATAGAAGAATTGCGGGAAAAGCTCCAGGAAT
>CAKTTL010000138.1 GCA_934615235.1 uncultured Clostridia bacterium | reverse complement strand
TACTCCTCGAGCGTCAGATAACGGTGCGTGTCGACATGAATCGCCGGGTGCGATTCAAAATACGCGATGATCAGCTCGCTCACGTCCGTCTGGATTTCGCGCAGCACCTTCGCCTCGCGCAGCACCTCATAGCCGCCCGTGCCGGTAGCGCGGTAGTTGTTCACGCAGACGCGGACAGGCTCGTCCGGCGCGATATCGCGGCCGTTGAGGCGCATGAACGTTACGCGCTCGCCGAGCGGCTTGCGCACGGCGAAACCGTAATCCATGCCGGAGAAGAAATCGTAGTTGTAATGCTCTACCTTGGGCTTGAGGAACGACGGACTGACGGCCAGCCGCCCGTCTTCCAGCGTGAAATACAACGCGCAGCGCTCAAGATAGCGCTTCAGCTGCGCGCCCGTCATTTCAAGCAGCACGAGCGTGTTGCTGTACACATACGCGGACACCACGTCGCGAATCGTCGCGTCCTTGCGGATGCCCTTCGCATCGTTGCCCATGGACGTTGCAGAAACCTGCGCGCCGCTCGCATCGAGCTGCACCTGGTTGATAAAGTTCGCGAGCAGACAGCCGTTCGCGGCCATTTCAAGATGATCGCCAACGTCGAGCGGCTGGTCAAGATGCCCCTTCGGCGTGTCGAGCCACGCTTCCACCTGCGCCTCAACGGGCGCAAGCAGCTGCGTCAGCGCGGCAGGCGCTTCTTCAGCGGGCTGGCGGATACAGCTTTCGGCGCGTACGCGCCCGTGATCCACCGTGCCGCTCACTTCAATGTAATGCACCGCGCGGTAGGCGGGCTGCACGGCCAGAGAGCCGCCGATGCGTACGCCCGGCACAGCCATGTGCTGGTGCCCCGTGAGCACGACGTCGAAGCCAAGCTCTTCGCAGAGCCGCCAGGCCTGGTTTTCTTCGCTGTCGGTCAGCAGCGCGCCGGTTTGCAGATCGCGCTCAAAGCCGCCGTGATAGATACAGACCGTTACGTCCACATCGCCGCGAATGGCCTCAAGAGCCCGTCTGGCGGCTGGAATCGGCGGTTCAATGATCAGCTCGTCCAGCGTCTCGCGACGCTCCCAGACAGTCACGTAGTGCGTGCAAACGCCGATCAGACCGACGCGCAGACCGTTTTCCAGCGTGTGAACGGCGTAGGGACGGATGGGCAGCCTGCCGGCTTTATCGCGAATATTCGCGCAAAGGCAGACGGCGTTCAGGTTCGTCAAATATGCGCTGAGTTCGCCGAGGCCGAAGTTGAAATCGTGGTTGCCGAGCGCGACGTACTGATAGCCCATCGCGTTCATCGCCTGCGCGATGGGATGCGGGCGCAGGCCGAGACGATGCTCATAGTTCGTAAAAGGCGACCCCTGCAGGGTGTCGCCTCCGTCGATGATGAGCGTATTTTCGCCGCGTTCAAACGCGGCAGAGAGCTTGAAAAGCCCCATCGCCTTTTCCGTACGGCTGGTGTAATCGGTAGGGTAGAGGTAACCGTGCGTATCGGACGTGTAATTGATTCGAAAGTTTTTCATTTGCTTTCCTTATTTGCCGCTGGCAAGCTTGCGGCGCACGCGGGTGGAGAAGAATTCGATGAGGAGCATCAGCACGATCATGCCGCACAGATACGAGCCGACCATGCTCCAGCGGCTCGAGGAGATGCACTGGATCAGCGGAGCGCCGATGCCGCCCGCGCCGACGATGCCTAGCGTCGTCGCATCCTTGACGTTGATGTCAAAGCGGTAGATGATCGTCGAGATGAAGTTCGGGATGATCTGCGGCAGGATGCCGTAACGAATCTTCTGGAAGGCCGTGCAGCCGGAGGCGTCGAGCGATTCGAGAATTTTCGTATCAAGATCTTCGATGGCGTTGATGTACATCTTGCTGATCATGCCGATGGAGCAGATGGACTGCGTGACCACGCCGCAGAACGCGTTCGGACCCGTTACGCGAATCCAGACGAGCGCCCAGACGAGGCTCGGGATGGTGCGGATGAGCAGAATAAACGCGCGGAAGAGGAACGCCAGCCACTTCGGAACGATTTTATCGCACGCGAGGAAGCTGAAGGGAACGGACAGCAGACCGCCGATGAGCGTGCCCAGAACGGCGATGGCGACCGTCTGCAGCAGCTGGTAGAGCACGCCTTCGTTCGTCATGTCGAACAGCAGCTTCGTATCCGGATGAATCAGGCCCCAGCCGACGCCCTTGGCGACCTCGACGCCCTTCGTGGCAAGGCCGTTAAACTCGATGCTTTCGCCCGACCAGCCAAGCAGCGCAGCGACGACGAGCAGGATCAGCGTATACAGCCACCAGCGGCGCGGACGCGCGTCATAGGTTTCCTGAATGGTCAGCGGGCGGTCGGAAACTATCGTCTGTTTTTTCATCTTCCCGCCTCCTCAGCTCAATTTCCTGCGCAGGTACTGGCTCGTGTTTTCAATGATGAGAACCACCACGAACAGGAACAGCAGCACCGTGCCCAGACCGTTGTAATCGCGCCAGCCGATGCGCTCGTCGATGAGCAGCCCCAGGCCGCCCGCGCCGACATAGCCCAGAATCGCAGCCGCGCGGATGTTCATTTCCAGGCTGTAGAGGCAGTCGGACAGGTAGGTCGGCAGGATCTGCGGGAAGCACGCGCTCCAGAACGCCTGGAACTTGTTCGCTCCCGCCGATTCCATCGCCTCAAACGCGCCCATGTCAATCGTCTCGATCGATTCGTACATCATCTTGGAAACCACGCCGAAGGTGAAAACCGTGATGGCGACGGTACCGGCGAACGTGCCCAGGCCGAAGATGAGCGCCGCGAACTTGGCGATGACGAGCGTCGGCAGCGTGCGGATGATGTTGAGCAGAAAGCGCAGGATGGAGACCGAAACGCCGCTGCGGTTGATGTTGGTCGAGGCGAGCACCGAGAAGGGCAGCGCCAGCGTCGCGCCCAGCGCGGAGCCGAGCAGCGACATTTTGATCGTATCCAGCAGCGGACTTACGACCTTGGGATAATACGAGAAATCCGGCGCAAAGATTTTTTTGAGGATGGCCGTGAACTGGTAGCCGCGCCGGGCGATGATGCCCAGATCGAAGCCGGTCAGCTCGATGGAGGCGATAACGGCGGCCAGCAGCAGCGCCCAGATGATCGGCTGACGGGAACGGGGACGGATGACCGTCGCGCCGCTGGGCAGCGTGATAATCTTCGGCTTGAACACGCGGTCGAAAAGCGGCGCGCGATATTCGTTTTTCTTCATTCTGCCGCGCCTCCTTATTCGCCCGCCTGCGGGACGGAAGCGCCGTTATAAATCTGATCGAGCACGTCCTGCGTGACGGCGCCGGTCGGGCCGTCGTAGACGATTTCGCCCGCGCGGATGCCGATAACGCGCGTGGCGTATTTGAGCGCCAGATCAACGTGATGGATGTTGATCAGGATCGTAATATTCATCTCTTCGTTAATGCGCTTGAAGTCGCTCATCACCTGATGCGCGGTTACGGGATCCAGCGCGGCGACGGGTTCGTCGGCGAGGATGATGGTCGGCGACTGGTTCAGCGTGCGCGCAAGCGCGACGCGCTGCTGCTGACCGCCGGAAAGCTGGTC
This sequence comes from uncultured Clostridia bacterium, assembly GCA_934615235.1. Classification (GTDB taxonomy): domain Bacteria; phylum Bacillota; class Clostridia; order Christensenellales; family Aristaeellaceae; genus Aphodomonas. The sequence goes on along the minus strand of CAKTTL010000138.1, from coordinate 2,305 downwards.
GCAGCGGGTATACGCCTTATCGAGAATGCCCACTTTTTCAAGCGCTTCGAGCGCCTGCATCTTCTGCCTGGGCGAGAAAATGCCGAAAAGAACGCGGAAGAAGTTCATGTCCGGCACCATCGAGGTCAGCACGTTCTTGATGGCGGTCGAACGGGTAACCAGATTGAACGACTGGAAAATCATGCCGATCTTGCGGCGGAAGCGGCGCATGCTTTTGCCCTTGAGGGCCATCACGTCCACGCCGTCGACGATCAGCTGGCCTTCGGTAATATCGATCATGCGGTTAATGGTGCGGATGAGCGTGGATTTTCCCGCGCCGGACAGGCCGATGATTGCCACAAACTCTCCCTGCTCAATCTGCAGGTTTACATCCTTCAGGCCCTTTACGCCGTTGGGATAGGTTTTGCTTACATGCTTGAATTCGATCAAGATTCTTTACCCCTCTTTCGGCCGTCCGCCGCTTTGTTTGAGTGAGGGGACGGCTTTTTTCAGGCGCGCCTGCGCGCGATGAAAGAAAACCGTCCCATTCAGAAAAAAGCGGCCCCATAAAGGGACCGCCCCATACAGTGCAATTACTGCACGACCTTCAGCGCGGCGCGGGCACCGTCATAATCGCTGTCCGCGGCCACGGCGTAACCGGTGTGGCTGTAGACGGAGAAGATGGCCTTGCCTTCGTCGGTGTTGATGATGTTGATGAGGGACTGCTGCAGCGCCGCGATGAACTCGGGGTTGTAGATGTCCGGATTGGCCTTGGTGACGGCGACGGTATCGTTGTAGATGCCTTCGGTGACGCCGATGACGTTCAGCTCGTTCCAGATGGTGTCTTCACGGCCCATGCCGGCCTTGCCGGTTTCGTCCGCCTGATCGGTCGGGAGGTTCCAGGCCTTTTCGTAGTCGCGGCGGCCATCGGCGTAGCACACGATCACGTCGACCTGTTCGGCGGCCGCCTGCGCGAACGCGTCGGCGTAGCCCAGCTGCACAACCTTTTCAAGATCGGTCAGTTTCTTGTCGTAGTTTTCCATGAGCCAGAGGGTGGGGTAGATGTAGCCGGCGGAAGAAGAAGTGGAGCCGACGGCCCAGGTCGCCTGGCTGAGATCTTCCCAGGTCAGCTTTTCACCGGCGTTGACCTTGGCGGCAAGCTGCTTGCCGTATTCGGACGGGCCGGCATAGATCAGAGAACGGTAGAAGGTGACCTGCTGATCGGTGGGCAGGGTCTTGTTGGCGTCGCCGTTCCAGGTGGCGGGATCAGTGCTGTCGTTGGACAGGCCCGCGCGCGTGGCGGTCAGGATAACGTCGGTCTCGTCGCTGTAGAGCGCGTAGGTGCCGCCCGGCAGCCAGCCGACGTCGATGGAACCGGCAGCCAGGGCTTCGCCGGTGGCGTTGTAGTTGGTGCCGACAGAGATTTCCACTTCGCCGATATCATAGCCCTGCTTGAGCATTTCGGCTTTGACCAGTTCGGGCAGGTTCTTCGTGCCGGTGATGATCACGTCGGCATCCTTGGAGGGCACAAACTGGAAGGTCAGCTTGTCCAGCTTCTTGGTTTCCGCCAGAGCGGACACCGCGGACAGGCAAAGTACGAGCGCCAGGAGCAGAGCCAGTAACTTTTTCATTTTGGAAATCCTCCCGTGTTTTTTTGATTGTGCATTGCACACGCGCACATTATAGCATGGGGGTATATACGTTGCAAGCGCTGAGGATGAAATTTATTGTTAGAAAAATGGAAAATCTGCGCGCATTCAGAGACGGCGGAAAACGCCGCGAAAGGACGCTTATTTCATCTTGTCCAGAAGATAAACAAGGACGGCGATCGGCAAAAGCAGAATCACAAGGATTGTCACCATGTTACACGTCCTCCTTAAAGCGCTGATCTGAGATTATTATATCAGACGTGAACTTGTCTGCCAAGGTATCGAACAAGCATCATTTCAGCAAATGCGCAGAATTTCAACGAAAAGGTTGACTTTTTCCATGCGAGCGTATATAATACTATCTGCCTGTTTTGAGCTGTTTGGCTTATTAGGCGTCCTGTGGAGGGGTATCGAAGCGGTCATAACGGGGCTGACTCGAAATCGTGGTTGCTACTCGGTAGCTCCCTGACCGGAATCCCTTGATTTTTCGGGTATTCTTAACTTAATATTTTTGCTTGTTCTCCCCATCAGTTCTCCCCGTTTTCTGAGGTGCTGATGTTGAGATAAATACGGAGACGTATCGAAGTGGTCATAACGGGACTGACTCGAAATCATGTGATTAGTCCCCAAAAGTGAATATTTATACACGGAAGCGTATCGAAGTGGTTGTAACGAGC
>CAKTTL010000137.1 GCA_934615235.1 uncultured Clostridia bacterium | reverse complement strand
GTGATTTCTCCATGATGACACCCTTTTTACTGTGATAGTGCCATTATATCACTTGGCTCGTGTAGACGCAACCTAAGACAATCCCCGCGTAATTCGCACGAAGAATAACGAAACGGATTTGCGTCCGCTGCAAACAGCCAAACAAAATAGGGGAAAGAATTTCTTTCTCTCCCCTATTTGCTTTAACAGCAGAAATAATACCCTCTCCCGCCGCACAGGCTGCACAGCAGGTTGGCCACGCACAGTCCCGTACAGACCTTGCTGATATCCGTCGGCGCGCCGTAGGAACGGCCGCGCTGGCGATAGCTTTCGCCGCTTTGCTGCAGCTGCTGCAGCAGGCGGCGGTATTCAAGACTGTCCGGTTCCATCTGAACCGCCTTGCGGGCGTATTCCAGCGCCGTAATGCGGTTGCCCAGGCCGGATTTCGCCATGGCGGCGGCGTAATACCATTCCGCCGTGCGGTTCGAAATGTTCGAAAGCACGTTGTCCGCGTCCTGATAATAGCCGTTCATGATATAGTTCAGCGCCGCGCGAACCTGCGGGTCGCGCGCCTGCGTCTGCTGGCCGTAGCTCTGCTGGCGGTACTGTCCGCCCGTAAACGTGCGGAACCACTCGTCGAAGTCCTCAAAGCCGCCGTTATAGTTGCCATAGCCCTGCTGGCCGCCATAACCCTGCTGACCGTATCCGCCCTGGCCGTAGCCCTGCCGGTTGTACGCCTGCCCATAGCCCGACTGCGCGTTGTTGCCATTGCGGTCGCGCTTCATGAGCATGTCGTAGGCCTCGTTGATTTCGGCCATTTTCTTTTCCGCTTCGGCGGAGCCGTCGTTCAAGTCCGGATGATATTTCTTGGCCAGCTTTTTATACGCGGCCTTGATTTCGTCATCGCTCGCCCCCTGCGGCACGCCCAGCACGCTGTAGGGATCAGTGATCATCCAGCTTCTCCTTCCCCGCCTTGGCTTTTTTCTGGCGGATGCCTTCGTATTTTGTCCAGATTCCCGAATAAAGTGTGTTGCGCAAAATTCCCAAATCGCTCTCCAGCGGCAGCGTTTCAAACGCCGCCGCGCATTCGGCCGCCATCATCGTCAGCGTATCGCGCACGCCGTCTTCAAAGCCCGGCTCGTCCCGCCGGGCAAGAAGCGGGTTAAACGCGCCGCTGCGCGCGTCCTTGTCCATGTCCTCGTATGCGTCCATCAGGTAGATAAACGCGCCGAGCGCCTTCGCCATGCGCCGCAGCGCGTCCGCCCAGCGGTCGTCCCTGCAGGCGAATATTTCGGCCAGCATTTCGCCGGTCGGCGCGCACAGCGCGTCCAGATCGGCGCAGCCCGCTTTTTCCAGCCGGGCCTGCGCTTCCGTTTCACGCCGGATCGTTTCGCACTGGCGCGGCCAGCGCTCTTTCACACGCTCATACCCCTTTTTGAGCATGCGCTCCATGCTCCGGGCCGGCAGGCTTTTTTCGTCCTGCCAGCTGTCGAGGCATTTGAAATAAAACAGCGCCACGTCCATATCGGCGGCGTAATCGATCCACTCGTTGGAGAAGAAAAGATGCTTCTCCTTCGGGTGCACCGCGCAGCGCCCCTCGGTTTCCGCCGTTTCCGGCTCGTAAAGCGAGGAAAGCAGCATCGCCAGAAACGCCATGTCAAAGCTGAGCGTCATCTGCCCGGACAGGCCGTAGCGTTTTTTCAGCGCGCGGCAGACGCCGCAGTAAAACGCGCGCATCCTGCGATGCTCGTCTTCGCTAAGCTGCCGCTCGTTGACGATCACGTATCCGAACACGCCGCGCCTCCTTTTTTGCGCAAAGCCGCGCAATTTATTTCCCGCGCAGGGCGCGGAAAAACGCCCGTCAGTTCTTGACGATCGCCGCGACGAGGAGCAGATCCTCGCTGCCGGTGTTCTCCACGCTGTGGCTGTGGCCGCTGGGAGTCGTCATCGAATCGCCCGCCTTGACGGCGACGCGCTTTCCATCGTCGGTCACGGTGCCCTCGCCGCTGACGAAGTAGAACATTTCCGCCTCGCCCACGTGCTCGTGCTCGCCGATGGAGCAGCCCGGCTTAAGCCGGATCAGCCCGAAGAGCCTGCATTTTTCCGGAAGCAGCTCCTTTTCAAGGCTTACCACTTCCACCACGCCGTTCCCGTCGCGCATTTTGAGACGTTCTTCAACGGGATGTTCTTCGCTCCTGCGGATCATAGTGTACCCTCCTTGTGTCAACTGATTATAAATTTCGCTCGTAAATGAGCCGGAGTCCCTTGAGCGTGAGCAGGCCGTCGAACACGTCGATGGCGTGCGTATCGGGCGCGAGCAGGCGGGACAGGCCGCCCGTCGCGACCACCTTCACGTCCTCGCGGCCCAGCTCTTCCTTCATCTTGCGCACAATGTTTTCCACCAGGCCGATGTAGCCGTAATAGATGCCGGACTGCATGTTCGTCACCGTATTGCGGCCGATAACCGTTTCGGGGCGCACCAGCTCCACGCGCGGCAGCTTCGCCGCGCCGGAAACGAGCGCTTCCGTCGAAATCTTGATGCCGGGGCAAATCGCGCCGCCAAGAAAATCGCCCTTCCCGCTGAGCACGCCGAACGTCGTCGCCGTGCCGAAATCGATGAAAATCGACGGCCCGCCGTAGAACGCGTAGCACGCGACGGCGTTGGCGATGCGGTCTCCGCCCAGCTCGCGCGGGTTCTCGTAGCGGATGTTGATGCCCGTTTTCACGCCGGGGCCGATCTGAATCGGCGCGCGGCCGAGATAATCGCGGCACATATGGTCGACGGTGAAATTGATCGTCGGCACGACGGACGACATGATGATGCCGTCGATGCACTCGGGCGTCAGGCCGCCGTTTTGCAAAAGGGCGAGCATGTGGATGCCCAGCTCGTCGCTGGTGGCGGCGCCGTCGGTTTTCAGCCGCCAGTATTTGACCATGTTGTTTCCGTCGAAGACGGCGCTTTTGATGTTGGTGTTGCCGATATCAAGCGTAAGGATCATTGATTTTATCCTGCCGTTTTATTATTTTGCTTTTTTCTGTTTATTCAAAGCGATCGTGACGGGCATCGCAATCAGCGCCGCAACGGGCGCCTCGCCGAACGCGCCCACAAGCGCCGTCGCCGTCAGAATCGCGTTCATCCAACGCTGTACGTCCAGATGGAGCGTGACAAAAAGCAGATACATGATGCCCAGATACAGCACCGTGTTCGTCAGCGAGCCCGCGACCGCCGCGCAGGCGATCGCGCGCTTTTCGCCTTTGCCGCGCAGAGCGCGGTAAACCAGATGCGTCGTCACTGGAATGAGCAGACGGGGAATCATGCACATGCACACGGCCAGGAACGGGTTCGCCGTTACCACCAGCAGCGCCAGCCCGGACTGCGCCGCGCCCAGCGAAACGCCGAACGCCGCCATTGTGCTCGCGACGCCGAAACACGCGCCGAGCACCAGCCCCGCGCGCAGGCCGAGAAAAATTGTGCCGATAATTACCGGAATATGCAGAATGGTCAGGTTAATCGGCCCCAGCGGGATCAGTCCCAGCGGGGTCAGGCCGAGCATGAGCGTCAGCGCCACAAAAAGCGCGGTTAAAACCTGCTTGAACAGCTTTTCGTTTCTCATAATATTTCTCCGTTCAGGTTCGCCTCGTGCGATACCCGACGGAATCCTCTTTTCCGTTTTTTGTCCAGCTTCTCTTAGGGCGTATCTGAAAAAATTTCAGATATGCCCGGCAAAAATGCCGGCGTTTGAAAAGCGGGGCCCGCCGGACGCGCCGGAGAGCCCCGAGCCATGTTTTTTATTCGTCGTCCTTATTCTCGTCGCCGTCGTCTTCGTCGAACAGCGGCTTGCCGCATTCGGGGCAATTATGATCCTCGGCCAGATCAAAGGCTTCGGCGTCGAAATAGATGGTGTTGCCGCAATGCGGGCACTCGCATTCGATCAGATCGTCGTCTTCGTCTTCCTCGTCCTCATCCTCGTCGTCATCGTCTTCAAAGACGATTTCCTCAACCTCGGCCAGATCGTCGTCGATGCTGCCGACGTATTCGTCCAGGTCGTTCTGCTCGTCTTCGAGGCGCTGCATTTCCGCGGCAACGTCGCCGAGCACGTCGATCATCGCCTTGAGGATGCGGCCGGTCTTGCTTTCGAGGTCAATTTCCATGCCCTCGGCCAGGCCCTGCAGATAAGAGACGCGATCAGAAATTTTGCTCATAATTTTCTCCCTCCTTGCGTTCGAGGCGTTCAGGATTCTCCGCTTACAGGCGCTCCATGTATTCGCCGGTGCGGGTGTCGATGCGGATATGGTCGCCGATGTTGATGAACAGCGGCACGTTGACCGTCAGGCCGGTTTCGGTCGTGGCGGGCTTGGTAGTGTTGGAAGCGGTATCGCCCTTGAAGCCGGGCTCGGTCTCGGTGATTTCCATCTCGACGAAGTTGGCCGGTTCCACCGCGAACGGCGCGCCCTTAAAGAAGCGGACGGTCACGATATCGTTTTCCTTGACGTAGTGGATCATGTCTTCAACCTGATCCTTGTTGATGGGCAGCTGCTCGAAGGTTTCGGTATCCATGAAGTAGTACAGGTCGCCGTCGCCGTAGAGGTACTGCATTTCCTTGGTTTCGACAATCGCGCGGGGCATCTTGTCGGTCGGGTTGAAGGTGCGCTCAAGCACCGCGCCCGTGATGACGTTCTTGATGCGGGTACGGACAAACGCCGCGCCCTTACCGGGCTTGACGTGCTGGAAATCCACGATATTCCAGACGCTGTTATCGAGTTCGATAGTCACACCCTTGCGAAATTCACCGGCAGTAATCACTCAATTCCCCTCCGTTTACAGTATGATGAGTTCTTTGGCTGCCGGCGTAAGGCTCCGGCATCCGTCCCTGGTTACCAATACCGAATCTTCGATTCGGCATCCGCACTTTCCGGGCAGATAAACGCCCGGTTCGTCCGTCACAACATTGCCCGGCTCCAGCACGTCGTCGCTGCGCATGGAAAGCCGCGGTTCCTCATGGATGTCCAGGCCGACGCCATGGCCGAGGCTGTGGCCGAAGTCCCAGCCGCATTCGCGCAGATAATTGCGCGCCACCGCATCCACGTCCTTGCCGACCGCGCCGGGCTTGATCGCCTCCATCGCGCGCAGATGCGCTTCCAGCACCGCGTCGTACACGCGCCGCTGATCGTCGGAGATTTTGCCCACCGCGACCGTGCGGGTCATATCGGAGCAATAGCCGCGCAGGCGCGCGCCAAAGTCCATCGTGACCATCATGCCGTTTTCAATCACCCGATCGCCCGGAACGGCGTGCGGCAGCGATCCGTTCTCGCCCGCCGCGACGATCGTATCGAAAGCGATGCCCTCGCCCCCGAGCGCGCGGAATTCGTTTTCCAGCGCGAAGGCGATTTCCCGCTCCGTCACGCCCGGCCGGATCTTTCCCAGAATCCGCTCAAACGCCTTGCAGGAAATTGCGCACGCTTCTTCGATGGTCGCGATTTCGTCCTCGTCCTTGACCGCGCGAAGCTTCTCCGGCCGCGTGACGAAGGGCTCGTAATGAATCGCCTCGTTCGCGCCCGTCAGCCCGCGCATCGAGCGCACGGTGACGATATCGTCCTCGAACGCAGCCGTCTCCACGCCCGCATCCGCCAGGACTTCCGCCGCAATCTTCTCATGCGACACACCCGCCGAAATGCTCCTGACCTCGCAGCCGGGCGCCTGTTTTTCCGCCGCTTCAACGTAGCGGAAATCAGTCACCACCGTCAGGCCTTTTCCGGTCACAACGAGCAGGCCTTCGCCCGTGAAACCGCTCAGCCAGCGGATGTTCGAAGGTCTGGCAAGCACCGCGCCCTGCGCGTTCTGCTGGGACAGCGCGCGCAAAAGCGCTTCCGAGCGCCTGTTTTGCATTTGCAAAGACCCCTTCCTGAACAATAATCCGATGTATTATACCACACGCGCGCAGGAAATACCAGCTTTTTTTGTATTCGCCCCAGGGCAACAGCATTTAAGAATCAGCCCCAAAGGATCCGCAGGAAAGTATCCGGATCAAGACAGGCCCAGTAACGC
>CAKTTL010000136.1 GCA_934615235.1 uncultured Clostridia bacterium | reverse complement strand
CGTCGGATGCGAATTGCAGATTTCGCAGGCGTACCGGCGGTACGTCAAGAAAGCTGCAAACAGCAGACGGCGTAAAGACATCCGTCAGCCTTTGCGCGATATTGTGCGGGATTGCCCCAAGCTTTCCGACGCTGAAATGGCGGAAAAGACGCCGTGATGGAGTCTCAGGGAATTTTTCAGATACACCCCAGGCAAAGGGACTGTTCTCTGCACAAAAAAGCGGATTTGCCGCCCTTTCAGGCTGCAAATCCGCTTTTCGCTTTCGCGGCAGACGCGTTGGGAGCATCCTTTACCCTTCGAACACACGGTTCCCGTCGATAAAGACCGCCTTTACCGCCGTTTCGATTTCGAACGGATTGCCGTCGGTCACCACGACGTCCGCGTCCTTGCCCGCTTCCAGCGAGCCGACTCGGTCGCCCACTCCCGCATGTTCGGCGGCGTTGATAGTGATCGCGCGCAGCGCGTCGAATTCATCCATGCCCGCCTTCACCGCAAGACCCGCGCACAGCGGCAGGTATTTCTGCGGGATCACCGGCGAGTCGGTGATAATCGAAACGTGGCAGCCCGCCTTTGCGAGAACGCCCGGCGTGGTCCAGCTCTTGTTGCGCAGCTCGAACTTCGTCGCATGCCCCAGCGACGGCCCGACGGCCAGCATCACGTTTTCCGCCTTCAATTCGTCCACGATGAGGTGCCCTTCCGTCACGTGCTCCAGCGTAATCTTCACGCCGAACTCATGCGCGATGCGCAGCGCGGTAAAAATATCGTCCGCCTGATGCGCGTGCGCCTTGAGCGGCATTTCGCCGCGCACGACGGGCAGCATCGCGTTCAGCTTCATATCGAAGGGCGGCATTTTTTCCGGATCGCCGTTGGCGCGGTCGATCTTGCGCATATATTCGCGCGCCTTGAAAAGCTCCTCGCGCAGGCGCGCGGCGGTCGTCATGCGGCTGGAATTTCCCTTGTCGCGGTAGCAGCGCTTCGGGTTTTCGCCGAAGGCGCACTTCATCGCCACTTCGGGGCGGATGCACATCTTGTCCACGCGCACGCCCACGGGCTTGATCGCCGCAAACGTGCCGCCCAGCACGTTCGCGCTGCCCGGGCCGACGCACAGCGTCGTCACGCCCGCCTCGCGTGCCTCCTGCAGCGCATAGTCCCGCGGCTCGATCGCGTCGATCGCGCGCAGCTGCGGCGACATGATATCGCCCATCTCGTTATAATCCGCGCCCTCATAGCCGATTCCGTAGCCGTGCAGGCCGGTATGGCCGTGCGCCTCGACGAAGCCGGGGTAGACGTTCATCCCTTCCGCGTCGTAAATCTCCGCGCCCTCGGCGGCAATTTCAGGCGCGATGCGTGCGATTTTCCCATTTTCAATCAGAATGTCCGCGCGGTACGGTTCGCGGTTGACCGCATCATGAACGAGTCCGTTTTTGATCAGCAGCATAATTTCATCCTCCCTCATCTTTTGTCTGCCCTCATTTTGCGCCCACCGGCCGTCTTTGTCAAGCGGAGAAAGTCGCATTTGTCCTTTCGCGCGCGAGATGGTATAATATTATGTTATCATTCATAAAAAGGAGAATTTCACATGCTCCACTCTCCCGCGTTCAGTCTGGCCGTCTGTCTGCTGCTCGTTCTGGTTTTATGCGCGCCCTGCGCGCTGGCGGACGCGCTGCCCCTGCCCGCCTCGAGCGGCGAATCCTCCCCGGCGCTGGCTCTGAAAGCGCTGGCTCTCTGCACCGGCAACACGGCTGAAGCCACGCGCCAGCTGCTTGAAGCGGACGGCTTTACCGTCCTCCTGCAGCAGCACTTCGACAAAGCTGCGGACGATCCTGCGCATACCTGCGCCTTCACCATTGCCCGCACGGAAACGCAATACGGCGGCGAGACGCGTCCGCTCATCGCCGTGATGATTCGCGGCACAAACGACGGCGAATGGTACTCCAACTTCGATTTCGCCCCCTCGCACAGCGCGGACGCAGTCTTTGCCGAAAACTTCCTCTTCGCCGCGCAGGACGTTTTCCTTTCGCTCGATGAAATTCTCAAGGACGAGGAAAACCCGCTTCTCCTTGTGGCCGGGCACAGCCGCGGCGCAGCGTGCGCGAATCTGCTCGGCGTGCTGCTCGACGCGGCGTACGATCCCGCGAACGTTTTCGTCTATACCTTCGCCACGCCCATGACCGTCCGCGGCGCGGCGGCGCAGGCGGAATACCCCAACATTTTCAATTACATCAACCCCTGCGACGTGGTAACGAAAATGCCGCTCGAATCCCTGGGCTACCGCCACGCGGGAACGGATATCGTCCTGCAAAACGACGCGGAGCTTGCGGCGAAGGTCGACGGCGCGCTTGAATCGCTCGCCGCGCTTTCGCCTGATATTCCCTCCTACTACGAAAAGCGCCACAGTTTGACCGGCCCCGGCCTTGCAGACGACGGCCTGACGGCCTTCGACGCGATGCTCGCCCTTGGCACTTCGCTGTCCGGTCTGACCGGGCAAAACGCGGATATGCCCGCGCTTTCCGCCTTCGACGCGCTCAGCCCGGAGAGCGATTTCGCGCCGCTTGCGGCGCTGCTTGAAAAAATCGCCGCGCGCGATTCGCAGACCGCGCAGACGGTTTTCGCTCAGCATATGCCCCAGATGTACGCGCAGCTTATGACGCAAGGAGAATGAAGTATGGCCTATATTGAATTTACGGACGTTTGCAAGGTTTACACGATGGGCGAGCATCAGATTCACGCGCTCAATCATATCAGCTTCTCGGTGGAAAAGGGCGAGCTGTGCGTAATCGTCGGCCCCAGCGGCGCGGGCAAAACGACGCTGCTGAACATCCTCGGCGGCATGGATACGGCGACCTCCGGCTCCATTCAGCTCGACGGCCGCGAAATCAGCCGTCTCGCCTCCCGGCAATTGACCGAATACCGCCGCGCGGACGTGGGATTCGTTTTCCAGTTTTATAATCTCGTGCAGAACCTGACGGCGCGCGAAAACGTCGAACTGGCAGCAGAAATCTGCAAGGACAGCCTGGATGCGGCCGAAATGCTCGAACGCGTCGGTCTCGGCGAGCGGATGAACAACTTTCCCGCCCAGCTCTCCGGCGGCGAACAGCAGCGCGTATCGATCGCCCGCGCGCTGGCGAAAAATCCCAAGATGATCCTCTGCGACGAACCGACCGGCGCGCTGGATTACAACACCGGCAAGCAGGTGCTCAAGCTTTTGCAGGATACCTGCCGGCAGACGGGCAAGACCGTGCTCATCATCACGCATAACAGCGCCCTCACGCAGATCGCCGACCGCGTCATTCACGTCAAAAACGGCACCGTTACCCGCACGGAAACGAACGCCAGCCCGCTGCCCGTGGAAAGGATCGAGTGGTAAACAGTGAAAAGAATGAGAAGGAGAAACATCCTGCGCGGCATCCGCGGGAGCCTGAACCGGTTCCTGTCCATTCTGTTTATCGTCGCGCTGGGCGCGGGCTTCCTTGCCGGGCTTTTCGCCACCACGCCCGATATGGAAGAAAGCTGCGACCGCTACATGGACGAAACGCGCTGGTATGATATCGACGTCAAATCCTCGCAGGGCTTTACGCGCGAGGACGCGGCGGCCGTCGCGCACGTCGCGGGCGTGGAGGCCGTGCAGCCCGCCCGCGTGATGGACATGGTCCTCACCGACGGCGGCGCGGCGGAATACACCGCGCGCGTTTACGCGCTGTTCGATCAGAACGGGCGAACGCAGCTGTGCGACGTGCAGCTGCTCGAGGGCCGCATGCCGCAAAGCGCGGACGAATGCGTGCTGCAATCCTCCCTCGGCCGCTATGCCGATCACGCCGTCGCCCTCGGCGACACGCTCCGCCTGATGCGGGAAGACCGCAGCTATGAAACGCTCTCCGGCTATGTGTCCACGGAAGAGCTGACCGTCGTGGGCATCGCGCGCAGCCCGATGAGCATCTCGGTCGAATCGGAATCCTCGTCCGTCGGCTCCGGTTCCATCGGCCTGCACGTGTTCGTCCCGGAGGATTTCTACACGTTCGATTTTTACACGGACGTATACGTCTCCGTCGCAGGCGCGGCGGCGGAAAACGCGTTCACCGATGCGTATACCGCGCTGATCGATCCCGTCGCGGACGCGCTTGAAACGCTTGGCGAAAGCCGCGCGGCCGCCCGCACGGAAGAACTCCGCGCCGAGGCGCAGGGGCAGATCGACGAAGCGCAGTCCTCGCTCGACCTCTTCGACAGCGTCGCCGCCAGGGAACGGGAACTTGCGCAGGACGCCGCCGTGCGCGCCGCGCAGACCGCGCAGGTCGCACAGGCGCTTGCCGCCGCGCAGAAGCCGCAGTCCCTGCAGCTTGCCGCGCTGCTTGCGCAGACGGCGCAGAACGTGAAAGCCACGCTTGAAGCGCAGCAAGCCTCCGCGAACGATTCCGCCGCGCTTTTCGCTCCCCAGCGCGAAGCGCTTGAAGACGCCAAGGCGCAGCTCGCCGCGCTCGAGGACGGCTTCTGGCTCGTCCGCACGCGCGAGGATGCGGTCGGCTTCGCAAGCTATAAGAGCAACGTCGAAAAGGTTGCGGCGCTTTGCAAGGTGTTCCCGGTGTTTTTCTTCCTGGTCGCGCTGCTCGTCGCGCTGACGACGATGACGCGCCTTGTCGAAGAGCGGCGCACCGAAATCGGCACGCTCAAGGCGCTCGGCTTTTCCGACGGGAACGTGCTGGGCGAATATCTTTTCTACAGCCTGCTCTCCTCCGCGCTCGGCTGCGCGTTGGGGTTCGCGGTCGGCTTCCGGCTGTTCCCGGCCGTAATCAGCAACGCATACGGCATGATGTACGTGCTTCCGGCGGCTGAAACGCCGTTCCGTCCGCTGATCGCGTTCATCGTCGCGCCGGTCACGGTCGGCGGTATTCTGCTGGCGACGCTCTGGGCGTGCTATGCCTCCTTTCGCTCCTGCCCGGCGCAGCTGATGGTTCCCAAGGCTCCCGCCGCGGGCAAGCGCATCTGGCTGGAGCATCTGCCCTTCGTCTGGAACCGGCTCTCATTCACCCGCAAAGTAACCTGCCGTAACCTCTTCCGCTATAAAAAGCGGTTCCTGATGACGGTGATCGGCCTGGCCGGATGCAGCGCGCTGCTCGTAACCGGCTTTGGCCTGCGCGATTCAATTCACGACATTGTCGAAAAGCAGTTCGGCGAAATCGACCTATACGACCTGACGATGGTGCTCGACGACGAATCGTCTCTTTCGTCGGACGGCGCGCTTCGCGCGTTCCTCGAGGACGACTCGGTCGTCGTATCCTGTCTCAACGCCGCAACGGAAACGGGCCGCGCGTCCTTTAACGGCAAAACCTGCCAGGTAACGCTGAATATCCCGCGCACGCCCGAAACGATTCCGGACTTCATCACCCTGCGGAAACGCAAAACAGGCAGCGTCATTCCCTTCGGCGCCGGCAGCGCCGTGCTGACCGAAAAAATGTGCGAAGACCTCGGCGTAAAGGCGGGCGACGTCCTCACGCTTGAAAACGCCGACGGCAAAAAAGCGCAGATCACCGTAACCGGCATTTGCGAGAATTATCTCGCCGCATACGCCTACATCAGCCCGGACGCGTACGAAACCGCCTTCGGCAAAGCGCCGAACTACAAAACGCTCCTCGTCAACCTCGTGAGCGACGAGGATATGGACGGCGTAATGTCCCGCGCGCTCTCGTCCGGCCGCGTGCTGTATACGCGCGCTTCGCGCAGCATTAAGGACGCGTTCGCCGATACCGTCAAGAGCATCGACGCAATCGTTCTCGTGCTGATCCTCTCGGCAGGCATCCTGTCGATGGTCGTGCTGTACAACCTGACGAACGTCAACATCTGCGAGCGCAAAAAGGAACTCGCGACACTGCGCGTCCTGGGCTTTTACGAGCGCGAAACAGAGCGCTACATCTTCCGCGAAACGAACTTTCTCAGCGTGCTCGGCACGTTCCTCGGCCTGTTCGTCGGCATCTGGCTGCACAGCTTCATCGTCCGCACCGTCGAGGTCGATATGGTCATGTTCGGCCGCAGCATTTACCCGCTCAGCTTCGTCTACGCTTTTGCAATTTCCATGCTCTTCACCTTCCTCGTCAATCGCATCATGAGCCGCAGCATCCGCAAGGTGGACATGGTGGAATCGATGAAAGCGAACGATTAACCAAGGGGGAACCTTCCTTTCGAAAAAGGAAGGTTTCCCCTTGGATCCCCTTCCAAGGAAACCTGCTTCGGCGCGTCCGCCCCTCTCAACGAGGGTCGGGCGCGCCTTCTTCTTCCCGCAAAACTTCC
>CAKTTL010000135.1 GCA_934615235.1 uncultured Clostridia bacterium | reverse complement strand
TCCAGATACTTCTGCAGCTCGGTGCGGTACAGGGTCATGAAGTTGTCGTTGAACTGGTAGATGGTGACGCCTACCTTAATGGGCTTCTTCATTTCGTCGGCGAACGCGGAGGTTACGCCAAGCACCAGAATCAGAGCCAGCAGCACAGCGAGAATCTTCTTCATACAGGGAACGCTCCTTCTCTTTAATTTTCGGAGACGGCGCCGCCGCCTTCCGTCTATTGGTATTGTAACGGACGGGAAGGATAAAAGAGAATTGAAATTTTTACTCATAACTATGAAAAAAACATCGAATTCAACCGCCGCAGGTTGCTTTTCCGGAAAAACCATGTACAATAAAATCAAAGGAAAAGGCGGCGCTTGGCGTTTCTATGTCGGAATAGCAGAACAGACCTAACGATACCGGAAGGCAAGGGGAGATGAGACTGTGTATAAGCTGCTGCTGGCGGACGATGAAAGCGATATCCGGGATGGGCTGATGGAGGTCATCCATTTTGAGAAATACGGCTTTACCGTGGTAGGGCAGGCCGAAAACGGGCTGGAAGCTCTGCGCCTTTGCGAGGAGCAGGAGCCGGATTTGATCGTTTCGGATATCCGTATGCCCCTGATGGACGGTCTGACCATGCTGGCGGAGGCGGAGAAGGCGCTGCCCACCGTCCGCTCCATCATCCTCAGCGGCTACGACGAATTTGAATTCGCTCGTCAGGCCGTATCGCTCCATTGCCTGGGCTATCTGCTCAAGCCAATTTCTGCCGCCGAGTTTACCGAGGCACTGACGGACGCACGGAAAAAACTGGACGAGGATTTTGCCCGCCGCCGGGATATGCTGCAGCTGCAGCGGCATTTTGAGGAGGGTCTGCCCGTCTTCCGGGCAACGCTGATGACGGCGCTGCTGGACGGCGGACTCCCTGTCTCCCGGGCGCTGGAGATGGCGGAGCGGTACGGTCTGCCCCTGAATGAGAACGATCTCTATGCGGTGGCGATGCTCCGGCTGAGCCAGCCCAAGGGCGAGGGCTTCCCCAGCGGCGAGCCGGAGCTGCTTCGGGTGGCCGCTATGGACATCGTGCGTGAGCAGCTGCCCAAAGAGAGCGGATACGCCTTTTACTACCAGTCCTATATTGCCGTACTGCTGTGGCTGCCCGGGGAAGAGGCGGCGGCGCAGACTTACGAGCGGCTGGACGGCGTTTGCCGGCACATCGACCATTATCTGGGAGGTACGGTGCGCGCTGGCATCGGAAACCCCTGCCGGGGTGCGGGCGGACTGTCCGAGTGCGCCCGGCAGGCTAAAAGTGCTCTTGCCCAGCGCTCCTTTTACGAAAACCGGCTGTTGCTCTTTTCCGACCTTGCGCCGGGAGGCGCCGGCGAGCTGTCGGCAGACGCGGCGCTGCTTCGGGAACTGGACACAGCACTGAAAAAGGGCTCCGCCGGAGAGGCGCGGCGATGGATCGAGCAATTGCTGTCGGTCTGCCGGACGGCCCGTCCGGGCACGTCGGCTTACCGCTCGTATCTGCTGGAGATCTACGTTGCGCTGCTGCGCACAGGCCGGGACATGTCCGTGAATCTTGCCGAGAGCGGCGAGGAGCCGCTGGATCGGCTGCTGGCCTTGCCGCCGGCAGAGGAGGCCTGCCGGCTGTTCTGCCGCCTGTGCGACGACTTTACCGAAAAGGCGGCCAGCAACCGTTTAACCGCCGGACAGCAGATTATCCAGGCCGCGCAAACGTACATCAAGGGTCACTACGCCGACCCGGAGCTGACCGCCGAAAAGCTGTGCCGTCATCTCCACGTTTCCTCCAGCTACTTCAGCGCCCTGTTCAAGCGGGAAACCGGGCGAAATTTCCCGAATTATCTGACGGAAACCCGTATGCGGCAGGCTATGACCCTTCTCGCCGGGACGGATATGAAAACGGCCTCCATAGCGGAGGCAGTGGGCGTTCCTGATCCCAGCTATTTTTCCTATGTGTTCAAGCGGGTCTACGGGCTTTCTCCCTCTCAGGTTCGCAGGCGAAGGGAGGGAGGTGCTTGAAGCGAAACAGCGGCAACGGGCGCAGCTTCAGCCTGCAGCTAACGGCATCCTTTATGGCGTGCATGGGCGCGCTGCTGGCGTTTATTTCCATCAGCTTGATGACCCCTCTTTCGTCGCTTCTGGAAAAAAACGCCTTCGAGCGGACGAAGGAGACGGTACTCCAATCGGTCAGCACCGCCAACGTGTTCATTGACCGACTGCTCTCTACCCTGTATTTCGCCACTACCGTGCTGCCGGACAGCATGGACAGCGGGGCGGCGGGATGGGTGGAGCAGATGCAGATGATCAAAAAAAGCGATTCCGATATTATTTCCATCGCGCTGTTTCACCGGGACGGGACGCTGCTGGGCGCGGTGGGCGCAGGCGACGTATCGCTGGATACGGACGAGGTTGCCTCCAGCGAGTGGTTTCAGAAGGCGCTGGCCTGGGGCGGCACCTCTACCTATTTTTCCAGTCCCTTTGTGCAGCACATTTTCTCCGGCCAGCGCACATTCGTCATCCGTCTGGCTCGCTCCGCCTTTTATCAGAAGGAAGGCAGGCTGGAACAGGGCGTGGTGCTCATGGACGTTTCCTACGCCAGCTTCAGCCGTCTGATAGAGGGGGGCGCGCTGGGAAAAAGCGGCTATGTGTATCTGCTGGACCGGGGAGGCGAGATCATCGCCCATCCGAAGCTGCAGTTGATCTACAACGGCCTGCATGAGGAGAATTTGGATGAGATCAACCGGTTACTGATCGGGCAGGGCCGGGACAAGGTGGACGGCCGTGAGCGGGTGCTGATCGCCGCCACGCTGAACCAGACCCGATGGCGTCTGGTGGGTGTGGCGTATCTGGACGAGCTGCTGGTTCTTCAGACCGCCTTCGTCCACATCCTGACTGTGGTCCTGATCTGCGCGCTGCTGATGTCCCTTGCCGTGGCCACCATGATGTCCTACCGGCTCATGCGGCCCATCCGCCACGTGGCCGACGCTATCGGGCGGGTGGAATCCGGCAATCTTTCCGAGGGGATCCCGGAAACGGGATTTCGGGAAGTACGCGCCATTTCAGAGTCCTTTAACCGGATGCTGCGCCGCATCCGCGCCCTGATGGATCAGATCGTACAGGAGCAGGAGATCAAGCGGCTCTACGAGCTCAACGCCCTTCAGGCTCAGATCAATCCCCATTTCCTTTACAATACGCTGGATTCCATCATCTGGATGGAAGAGCGTGGCCGGGGGCGGGAGGCGATCCTGATGGTTTCCTCGCTGGCTCGGCTGTTCCGGCTGTCCATCAGCCGGGGGCGCAGCGAGATCACCGTCCGGGAGGAGCTGGAGCAGGTGCGCCACTATCTCATCATTCAGAAAATGCGCTTCAAAAACAAATTCGAATACACCATCACATGGGATGAAGCGGCATTGGAAGAAACCACTGTCAAGCTGATCGTACAGCCCATGGCGGAAAACGCCATCAATCACGCCATTGACGAGACGCAGGACGAAGCGCTGCACATCGCCATTCACGCGGGCGTAACGGAGGAAGAGGTGATCTTCACCATCGAGGACGACGGCGTGGGGATGCCGCCTGAGGTCGTAGACAGACTGCTGACCGCTCCCGCAGGCAAAAGCGGCATCGGCGTAAAAAACGTCCACGAGCGGATTCGGCTGACCTACGGCGAGCCTTACGGGATTCAAGTGCGAAGCGTGGAGGATGAGGGCACCTGCGTGACCATCCGCCTTCCCCGACGGAAGAAAGGAGACGCGGTATGAAGAAAGTCATGGGCGTATCCCTTCTCTTAATCCTGGCGGCGCTTTGCGTGATGCTGCTGGGCCTGCGGTCGCAGGAGGAGTCCGCAGCCGGCATTCAGCGCCCGGTACTGCTGCTGACCCAAAGGGATACGGGAGCCTATTTCATGCAGCTGCGTCAGGGCATCCTCAAGGCGTTGGAGGAACAGAATTGCACACTGAGCACGCAAATCGTCGATCCCGCCGCGATGACGGATGTGCTGTGGGGCGGGATAGAATACAGCGGCGTGCTGATCTATATCCAGGATGAAACGTTGCGACGGCAGACGCTGCGCAGCGCGCGCGAGCAGGGGATGCCCATCGCGCTCATCGATGCGCACGAGGAAGGCGTTCCCTCGGTGGAACAGGACGGCGCCCAATACGCTGCACTGGCGTCCGGCGCGGCGGCGAAGGCTGAGCGCGTAATCTGCCTGGGCGGTAGTGAGCCGCTGCGTAAAGCCGCAAAGTCAGTCTTGCGCAGCCGATGGCTGGATGCGCAGTCGGTCGATCCTGGCGCTGCATCC
This sequence comes from uncultured Clostridia bacterium, assembly GCA_934615235.1. Taxonomy (GTDB): domain Bacteria; phylum Bacillota; class Clostridia; order Christensenellales; family Aristaeellaceae; genus Aphodomonas. The sequence continues at coordinate 1,978 of CAKTTL010000135.1, read as the reverse complement.
TGTGCCGTGATGGCGCTGGACGAGGAAACGGCGGCGCGCCTCCTTCAGGAAAAGTCGGAGGGACAGTGGACGCAGCCGCTGATCCTGGTCAATCCAGGCGAAGGAGCTGCATCCTGGCTGGAAACCGGACATGTGCATGCAGTGGTTCTTCCCTCGCCCTATGCAACCGGGTATATCGCGGCGTCGCAGGCCCTGTGGAACAAAAACGGGCAAGGATATCGCGCACCAGCATTTGTCGTTACGCCTGAAAACATGTACGATGCGCAGAACGTCAAGCTGGTCTTTCCGCTGCTGTATTGACGGCGCAGGAGGAATACGCATGAATAGCATGAACAGGATGAAAAAACTGCTTTGCACAGCGCTTGCCATGATGTTGCTGGGGACGCCTGCATTCGCGGAGGAACTGCCCGCATTCGGTGTGTGCGTATATGACGGAACGGATACATTCATGGCAAGCCTACGCCTGCATCTGGAAACCTACGCCCAGGGAAAGGCCAGGCTGACCGTCTATGACAGCCGGAATGATCAGAATTTGCAGAACGATCAGGTGGAGAGCATGCTGGAGGCCGGTGTGGACGTGCTGATTATCAATCCCGTCGATCGGTTGGCTGCAGGATACCTGATCGAAAAGGCCCGGCAGCGGCAGACTCCGGCGCTGTTTATCAACAAGGAGCCTCTGTTGGAGGATCTGCTCTTGTATGAGTACGCTTTTTATGTGGGCGCGGACGGCGCGGAAAGCGGACGATTGAGTGGAGAGATTCTTGCGGAATACTTTCTGGCCCACCCGGAAGCGGACAAGAACGGCGACGGCACGGTGCAATATGTACTCATTAAGGGGGAGCCCGGCCATCAGGACGCGGAGCTGCGCACGCAAAACGCCCTGAAGCCCCTTCAGGAGGCGGGGTTTCACGTAGAGAAGCTTCAGGAGGACACCGGCATGTGGCGGCGGCAGCTGGCGCAGGAAAAGATGGCCGGGTTTCTGCTGGCCTGGGGCGATCAAATCGAGTGCGTGATCTCCAACAACGATGAAATGGCACTGGGCGCCATCAACGCGCTGAAGGCCGCCGGGTATTTTTCCGGCGGACGCTTCATGCCCGTGGTGGGGGTGGACGCCATCAGCCAGGCCATCGAGGCGCTGCGGCAGGGCTCCCTGCTGGGCACGGTATTCAACGATGGCGAGCGTCAGGCCATGGCCGCCGTCGATCTGGCGATTCTTCTGGCTCGCGGCGAAGAAATTTCCGCCGATACCTACAGCTATCCGATCACCGACGAGCGCTTTGTCTGGATCCCCTATCAGCGCATCACCCGGGAGGATTTGCCTGACCAGTGATTTTCCCCACACCAAGGCGTATACCGGAAGATGGTAAAAGCCTCCAACCTCATCCATATGCGGGAACGGATATGCGCCGATCGCAGCCTGCGTCTTCAAAGCCGTAACCGCGACAAAGGAGATGCTGGCGTTTATCCAAAGAGCGGAGAAACTGTTGTTTCCCTGCGGGATGAGCAGGAAAGACTACAGGTGGTGAATGATGCGGAGTCTGGGAAATGCTTTCGCTATCTAAAGTGCTCCGCTGCAATAGCATTCAGCTGCTTTGCTATCTCCGAAAACTCCTGGTTCAGATCCAGCGTTTTCACGCTGATCTGGTTTCCTCTCATCTGGTAGATTCATTCTCCGTCTCAGAGAATAAAACCTGTAGGCGAATATGTGTCGGCGGGCGTAGGCGAAGGCATGAGCGGATATGACTTCTCCGCTGATGCACAGGGTATGGCTTCCGGCATTGAATCCGCTTTGCAGACCGCATTGACAGGCGAAAGCCTGAAAAATGCCGGTACGGCTGCGGCACAGGGCCTGGGCAGCACAATGACTGCTTATCCCATGTCCGATACAGGCCGTGCGGTCGCAGCGAATGTGCGCTCGGCAATCCAAACCAGCCTGAACAGCAGTACCCTGCGCTCTGCTGGGGTAAACGCTATGGCG
>CAKTTL010000134.1 GCA_934615235.1 uncultured Clostridia bacterium | reverse complement strand
CGCTGGGGGAAACCTTCTTTCAGGAGAAAGAAGGTTTCCCCCAGACCCCCTTCGAAGAAAGCCGCTTTGCGCCGTCCGCCCCTCGGAGGGAGGGGCGGGCGGCGCGGGGGGATGAATAAGTTTCGGGAAAAATGAGAGGGCCGAAGCCCTCTCATTTTTTAGGGTGTATCTGAAAAAGGAAGAGGCGACAGCACGAGCGGATTTTTTACGCTGAAATGGCGGAAAAGCCGCCGTGATGGAGTCTCAGGGAATTTTTCAGATACACCCTAGGAACGCGCGCCTTCGGACCGTTCGCGCTCGGTATACGTCCGCCCCAGTTCGGCGAAAGCAGCCACGCGCTCGGCCAGGTCGGGCCAGCGCTTTGCGGCGGCGGCGCTGAAGAGGCCGTTCTCTTCGCGCTCATGCGCGATCATCGCCCAGGTCGCCTCGCGCAGCTCGCCAAAGCGGCCGCCGCGCATCGCCTCGCAGACGAATTTCTGCCGCGGCTGGTTGATGTCCTCGCCGCAGATAGGCATGAAGTTGTGCTTTTCAATCAGCGCGCGCAGGCGCTCCAGCTGTGCCGGGGTGTTGCGCGTGGGCATGTAGGCGACGGCCTTAAAGCCGAGATCGGCGACGGTATCCATCAGCGCGTCGAGATAATCGTCTTCGAACTTCTGCGCGCGCTTGTCGCCCGTCACGCTCTCGCCGACGTCGCCGAGATAGGAGTAGGCCGCAATTGCGCCCACGCGGTCGGCCAGCGCGATCACGTCGGCAACCGGCGCGCATTCGTCCGTCGCCGGGATATAAAACGCGGGGATCAGCTCCGCCTTGATCCAGCCGATGAGATCGTAATGGAAGTGCGGGTTTTCCGGATCGGAAAGCAGCGCCTCCTGCCGGGCGGTAACCGGCTTGTCCAACCCGCGCAGAAAAGCGACGAGCCGCTCGCCGCTGCCGAAAACGTGCCCGAGCTTGAGCGCAAGCGCAGAAGAAAGATGCCGCTCGGTAACCGTGCCTCGGTTTGCGTATTGCGAAATGGGCAGCACGTCGCGGTCAAAATCGAGCGAAACGCCGCTGCCCGCAAGCAGCGCGTTCAGTTTGGCGATCATCGCGCGGTTGCGGTCGTTGCGTTTTTCGCGCCTCGGCGCGAAGAAATCGTCAACCTCCTCGATGCGGCCGTGCGGCACGGCGTGCAGGAGGATGTACGCGTTGCCCGGCTGGTCGGGGTTGTTGACGCGGACGGACTCGAACGGCGTGCCCGCCATGCTCACGCGGCACTCGACGCCGTTGGTGCCGCCCAGGCCGAGCACGCGGCAGGCCTCGAGGAACTCGCGGTTGCCGCCCAGGCTGTCATGATCGATGATGCCGGCGGTACACAGCCCCTCGGCGCGCGCGCGCCAGGCCGCGGCCGTGGGCGAATAGGGCGAGAAGGAGAACGTGGTGTGGATGTGGTTGTTGATGTGATCCTCCATCGGGGGAAACGGGGTATCCAGGCGGCGAAGGTTTGCCAGCCGCTCGGCGGGTGTGGCGGCGTTGAGCAGGGTCAAAATTTCGTTCATTGGGCGCGGCCTCCTCTGTTTCGCTGTTATTTATAATCATTTTATCATATTGCCGCGCGAATTTGAATCATTTTTGCTTGACGCGGAGAAATTCCGGTGGCATACTTTTGCGCATGAAGAAGATAATTTTGTGGATATTGATTTTATCGGCCGCTTTCGCGGCGCTGGCCCTGCCCGCGCAGGCGCAGCAGGCGGAGACCGTCTACGCGCTGGGCGACCGGGGCGAGGAAGTGCGCGCGCTCAAGGCGCGGCTGCAGGCGCTCGGCTATTTCAGCCGGGATACGACCGTCGGCGGGGAATACACCGAATCGACCGCGCTGGCCGTGCGCCGCTTTCAGGCGCAGAACGGGCTGCCCGAAACGGGAGAGGCCGACGCGCGCACGCTTGAGGCGCTTTACGCCGAAGACGCGGTGACCGCCCGCGCCACGCCGCGCCCTGCGCAGCCCGAATACGACGCGGACAACCCGCCGCCGACGGACGAAGAAAAAATCGCCGCAGCGGTTCGGGAAGCGCTGCGGGCGATTTTTCCTGTACTTGCGCCTTAAATCGCCAGATCAGACCGGGAAGAGCATCATCATGCACAGAATGCCGGCCACCGGCGTAACCGTGCCGAGGACCAGTTCCGAGGGCGTATGGCGGCCCAGCCGCAGAGAGCTCCAGAAAACGGGAATCAGCAGCAGATAACCCAGCAGGAACCACGGGCTTACAAACAGGCTCAGAAGCGCGATCGGCCCGGACATACCGCAGGCATGGCCGCTGCACTTGATGCGGAACGCCGCGCACAGCGCGATGACCAGCCCGGAGAAAAGATACGTGCAGCAGGCGATGCGTTCGACGCTGCCCAGCGGCCTGACAAAGCAATACCCTACGCTCAGCACATATCCCAGCACCGAAAACGCTACGGCGAGCGGGCGCTGGGTTTTTCTTCCCCTGCGGCGAAGCGCCAGAACGAACCACCAGACGAGATAGGAAACCGTGGGCAGAATACTCAGAAAAAAGATCGTCCAGATGGCCGCGGCACCGGGGAAATAACCTTTGACAAACCGGAGCACCAGAATTTCAATCGCCGCCATAACCGGCGGAATGGTCAGGATCCGAATCGTTTTTGCAGACGCCACGTCGCGCTCACCTCCGGCAAAAACCATACCACCCGGGCGGAGCAAAAGGCAACCTACCCGCCCGGAAACCGGCTCTACCGTCCGTTTCCAGGCGCTCTACCGGGAGTAGAATCGTTGCGGCATAAGGCTTTTTGCGCTGTGAAGAAGCAAAACGCCCGCACAGCCGGATGAGGCGGCTGCGCGGGCGAGGTCAGGCGTTTTATCTCATTTCCAGCAGGAAACGGAACCGGTCGTCGTCCTGCCCCTTCATCCCTTCATGGCCGAAATCGGGATAAATGCGGTAATCCTTCTCCGCGGTGATGCGGTTGAAGGCGGCGAACTGCGTCGAAGGCGGACAGACGCTGTCCTGCAGGCCGGTGTACATGCGCGTGCGCGCCTTGATGCGATGCGCCATGTTATGCACGTCGATATAACCCAGACGGGTGAAGGTTTCCTTCTCGCGCTCGTGCAGCGGATCGGTATGGCGGAAATATTCCTTCAGTTCGGAATACGCGTCCTTGTCCCAGTCCATCTCCCAGACGCGGCGGTAATCCGACAGGAACGGGAACTGCGCCGCCGCGCGGTTGAGCGTCGGGGTCAGCGCCGCGCAGGCGAGGGTGAGTCCGCCGCCCTGCGAGCCGCCGTACGCGCCCACGCGCGTCTCGTCCACGTAGTCCATCGCCATGACGATGCGCGCCAGCTGCGCCGTGTCGAGGAAAACGCTGCGGTAATACAGCTTGCGCGGGTCGTCGTCGTCCAGGCCGCGGATGATCTGCCCGTGCAGCGTGTTGCCCCTGACGGGGATGCAGTCCTCCGACAGGCCGCCCTGACCGCGGCAGTCCATCGCCGCGGCGCAAAAGCCCGCGGCCGCCCAGCCCAGCTTGGATACGAAGCTGCCGCAATCGCCCGAATAGCCGTGGAACTCAATCGCCGCGGGAACGGGCGCTTCAACATGCCGCGGCTTTATGAAAATACCATGGATGCGCGCGCCGCCGACGCCCGTGAAATACAGATCAAACGCCTCGGCGTGCGGCATCTCCACCGGCCACGGAACCAGCTCGCACGACGTGCCGAGCGCTTCCATTTCGGCGATTCCTTCTTCCCAGAACGCGTCGAGATCGGCGGGACATTCGTTGATCCCCCGATAGCACAGCAGCTCCCGCAGGGGCATGTCCAATACAGGCATACGATTCTCTCCTTTGTACGATTCAAATCTCTCCGGCATTATACGGCATCGCGCCGCACGGCGCAATAAAAAAGTTGCTTTCCGGCGTGCAAACAGGTAAAATAAAGCCAACAGGAGGGATCGTCAAATGAAATTCACAAACGGATACTGGGTGCTCAAGCCGGAATACGACATCCATTTCGCCACGCAGGGCGTGCGCGCGCGCATGGACGCCGACGCGCTCGAGGTGCTCGGCGCGACGCGGCCGATTCGCGGGCGCGGCGATATGCTCGACGGCCCCGTGCTGACGGTGCGCTTCACCGCCCCGGCGGAGAACGTGATTCGCGTGCGCATCACGCATTTCAAGGGCGCCGCACAGAAGGGACCGTACCTGGAAACGTACGAAACGCCCGTGCAGCCGGCGATTGAAGAAACGGAGGACGGCTGGCGGTTTACCTCGGGGGCGCTGTGCGCCTCCGTAAAAAAAGACGGCTGGGGCGTTACCTATACCGCGAACGGGAAAACGCTCACCTCGTCCACCTGGCGTGCGATGGCCTGCGCGAAAAACAGGCAGACCGGCCGGCATTACATGATCGAATCGCTCAACCTCGACGTGGGCGAAAAGGTCTACGGCCTGGGCGAGCGGTTTACGCCGTACGTCAAGAACGGCCAGGTCGTCGATATGTGGAACGAGGACGGCGGCACGGCGAGCGAGATCGCGTATAAAAACATCCCGTTTTTCATGACCAACCGCGGCTACGGCGTGCTCGTTGAAAACACCGGCGACGTCAGCTTCGAGGTGGGCAGCGAAAAGGTGGAGCGCGTGCAGTTCAGCCTGGAAGGGCAGGAGCTGGTTTACAATATTTTCTACGGCGAAACGCCGGCGGATATCCTCGAGCGGTACACCGCGCTGACCGGCCGCCCCGCGCTGCCGCCCGCCTGGAGCTTCGGCCTCTGGCTTTCCACCAGCTTCACCACCAGTTACGACGAAAAGACCGTCACCTCGTTCATCGACGGCATGGCCGAACGAAAGATTCCGCTGAGCGTGTTCCATTTCGACTGCTTCTGGATGAAGGGCTACAACTGGTGCGATATGCGCTGGGACGACGAAACCTTCCCCGACCCGGCGGGACTGCTCGCGCGCCTCAAGGCGAGAGGGCTGCGTATCTGCTGCTGGATTAACCCCTATATCGCCCAGCAGAGCGCGCTCTTCGACGAGGGCATGGCGCGCGGCTATCTGCTCAAAAAGCAGAACGGCGACGTCTGGCAGACCGATATGTGGCAGCCCGGCATGGCCGTGCTGGACGTAACGAACCCCGCCGCGCGCGAATGGTTCGCGGGTTACCTCGAGACGCTCCTCGACATGGGCGTGGACTGCTTCAAGACCGACTTCGGCGAGCGCATCCCGGTGCGCGATATCGAATACTTCGATCACAGCGACCCGATGCGCATGCACAACTATTACGCTTACCTGTACAACAAGATGGTTTTCGAGACGATCGAGCGCAAGCGCGGCAGAGGCGACGCGCTCGTCTTCGCGCGCAGCGCGGGCATCGGCAGCCAGAAGTTCCCCGTCCACTGGAACGGCGACAGCACCGCGTCCTACCCCAGCATGGCCGAAACGCTGCGTTCGGGGCTGAGCTTCGCGCAGTCCGGCTTTGCGTTCTGGAGCCATGACATTTCCGGTTTCGAACAGACCGCCCCGGCGGACGTGTACAAGCGCTGGGTCGCGTTCGGCCTGCTGTGCAGCCACAGCCGCCTGCACGGCTCGAGCAGCTATCGCGTGCCGTGGCTTTTCGACGAGGAAAGCTGCGACGTGGCGCGCGAGTTCGCCCGCCTCAAGTGCCGCCTGATGCCGTATCTGTACGAGGCGGCGCTGCGCGCCCATGAGACCGGCCTGCCGCTGCTCCGCCCGATGATGCTCGCCTTCCCCGGCGATATCGCGGCGGAAAACTGCGACGCGCAGTACATGCTCGGCGACAACCTGCTCGTCGCGCCCGTGATGCACAGCGACGGCCACGTCGATTATTACCTGCCCGACGGCGTGTGGACAAACCTCCTCACCGGCAAAACCGTCGAAGGCGGCGGCTATCGCCGTGAAAACCACGATTTCCACTCCCTGCCGCTTATGGTCCGCGAAAATTCCGTCCTCGCCATGGGCAGGATCGACACCCGCCCCGATTACGACTTCCGCGACGGCGTGACGCTGCACGTCTTCCGCCCCAAGGACGGCATCCTGACCGTCCGCGTGCCCGACGAGCGCGCCAAAACCTGCGCAGCCTTCACCCTGCACATACACGGCGACGCCGTAAACGTCGAAACCGACTCCGAGCTGCCGTATTCCGTGGAGGTGCACTGGTAAGGAGGGAGACGATGTGGGGGAAAACCCTCTTCCTTTTGAGGAAAAGGAAGAGGGTTTTCGCGGCACTCAATCGTCGCATGCTCCCTACCGGTCGCCTGCTCGTTTCATGCCGCGCTTCCGGTTCGCTGAATCGGCCACTGGCCGCGCTCACCTCCGGCGCCCACGCCCCCTTTCCCAGAAGGAAAACTGCATAT
>CAKTTL010000133.1 GCA_934615235.1 uncultured Clostridia bacterium | reverse complement strand
TTTCCTGCCCGTCGCCCCCGTGCCGGGATAGGTCCTTCCTTTTAGACAAAGAAGGTTCCCCCCCCCTGAATTCCCTCCCAAGGAAACCTGCTTCGGCGCGTCCGCCCCTCTCAACGAGGGTCGGGCGCGCCTTCTTCTTCCCGCAAAACTTCCTGCCCGCCGCCCCCGTGCCGGGATAGGACCTCCCTTTTAGAAAAAGAAGGTCCCCCCTGGATCCCCTTCCAGGGAAACCTGCTTCGGCGCGTCCGCCCCTCTCAACGAGGGTCGGGCGCGCCTGCTTCTTCCCGCAAAATTTCCTGCCCGTCGCCCCCGTGCCGGGATAGGACCTTCCTTTTAGAAAAAGAAGGTTCCCCCCCTGAATTCCCTCCCAAGGAAACCTGCTTCGTCACGCCAGCCTCTACCCGCAAAACTTTCCGCCGTCCCCATGCTGGGGCAGGAACTTCTTTTGGGAAAACATTGAAAAAAAACAAAAGCGGATTCGCGCCCTTTCGGGTTGCAAATCCGCTTTTTGAAGTTCTGTTTTTCCTTATTCCTTTTCGCTCACGTCATAGCCCTTTTTTTCGGACTTTCCCTGCTGGCGGCGGAAATTTTCCTCGTTCTTGGCAAGATAGCGGCGGAACAGCTCGTCCGCATCCATGCCGGCCTTCAGGCACATGCTGACGTAAAAATGCAGCACGTCCACCAGCTCTTCGCACAGCGCGTCATGGTTTACCGGCTTCGGGTTCTTCCACCATTTGAAGTTCACCTCGTCGAGCACCTCGGCCATTTCGGAGAGCATGGCCAGCATATGCTTCTGAATCCACACCTCGTCCGGGATACCTTCCAGCCCTCGCCGGGCGATAATATCCTCGTTCAGCGCATTCTGCATCTGAAAGATGGTATCGAGCTTATCGTTCATTTTTTCCATAGCAGCACTTCCTCCGGCACGTCGTTCGCGCCGCGGCCGACGACCGAAGCGGCGTTATCGCCGCTGAAAATCTTCCGTGCGACGCGCATCGTGTCTTCCATCGTAACGGCGGCGATTTTCGCCAGCACCTCGTCCTCGCTGTGGATGCGCGGCATCAGCAGCATTCCGCGGCCGATCGCGCTCATATGGCTTGAAACGCTGTCCTGCCCGAGAATGAACCCGCCGCGCAGCTGTTCCTGCGCTTTGAGGAATTCATCGCGAGTAATGCCGTCGCGCAGAAGGCGCTCCGTTTCCTCGCGAATCAGCCGCATGACCGGTTCGGCATGCTGCGGGCTTGTCCCCGCGTAAAGCGCCACCATACCGCAGCCGGGGAACGACGCGGGCATGCTGTACACCGTGTACGCCAGGCCGCTTTCCTCGCGCACGCGCTGGAAAAGCCGCGAGCTCATGCCGCCGCCGAAGAGGTTGTTCAGCACGCTCAGCGGGTAAATATCGTCCGACCCCATCGGCACGCCGGGGAACGCCACGCAAAGGTGAATCTGCTCGATATCCTTTTCCCGCCGCACAATCGACGGCACAAACGTTTCGCCCCAGATTTCGCGCTCGGGCGCCGGCTTCGCTTCCCAGCCGCCCAAATGCTTCTCGGCCAGCTCGCGCAGCTGATCCACATCATAGTTGCCCGCCACGGCCAGCACGGTTGTGGACGGTGTATAATGCTTCGCGCGGTAGCGCGCCAGATCATCGCGCGTATAGCCGGCGACGAGCGCTTCCGTGCCCAGAATGGGGCGCGCCAGCGGGTTCCCGTCCAGCGCGGCCTGGCCGAGCAGCTCGTGCACCAGATCCTCCGGCGAATCTTCGGTCATCGCGATTTCCTCGAGGATTACGCCGCGCTCCTTCTCCAGCTCGCCCGCGTCGAACGCGGCGTTGCGCAGCATATCGCACAGCACGTCCATCGCCACCGGCAGCCGGTCGTCGGTCACCTTGGCATAGAAGCAGGTGCATTCCTTGCTCGTAAACGCGTTGATCTGCCCGCCGACCGCGTCCATCTCTTCCGCGATCTGCCGGGCGCTGCGGCGTTCGGTGCCCTTAAAGAGCATATGCTCGATGAAATGCGACAGGCCGCCTTCTTCAGGCGTTTCGTCCATCGATCCGGCCTTCACCCACAGGCCGACCGAAACCGATCGAAAGTGCGGAAGCTTTTCCGCCACGACGCGCAGGCCGTTGGACAGCGTAAACATATCGAGCATAGCAGCAGTCTCCTTTATTTTTGCGGCGCAGGCGCCGCCTGAATCAGGGCGTATCCGAAAAGGAAGAGGCAACATCTCGAGCGGTTTTTCGTCAGTTCAGAGAGGGAAATCGGAGCTTCCCGACGCAGAAATGGCGGAAAATACGCCGTAATGGAGTCTCACAGAATTTTCAGATACAACCTAGAAAAAGGGCGGGAAAACTCTCCCGCCCTTTACATGTGTACGATCAGGTGCGCGGCCGACGCATCGGCGGGCGGCCTCCGCGGTTGCCCATCGGGGGGCGACGCACGGGCTCGTTGTTGTCATAAACGATATCATTGCGCACGAGGTTGATACGGCCCTGGCTGTCGATTTCCGCAACGCGGACTTCCAGCTCGTCGCCGATCTTCACAACGTCTTCACACTTTTCAACGCGCTCGTTGGCCAGCTTGGAGATGTGGATCATGCCGTCCTTGCCGGGCGCGAACTCGACGAACACGCCGAAGCTCATCATGCGCACAACCTTGCCGGTGAACACATCGCCCACTTCAACGTCCTTCGCAATGCCTTCGATGATGCGCTTGGCCTTCTGAGCCATGGCGTCGTCGGGGGTAGCGATGTAGACGCGGCCGTCGTCCTCGATATCGATCTTCACGCCGCCGCAGTCGGCAATGATCTTGTTGATCATCTTGCCGCCGGGTCCGATAACCTCGCGAATCTTCTCGGGGTTGATCGTGAAGCGGATGATCTTGGGCGCGTAGGTGCTCAGATGATCACGCGGGGCGGGGATAGTCTCAAGCATCTTGCCCAGGATATGCAGACGGCCTTCCAGCGCCTGCGCAAGCGCCTGGCGGAGGATCTTCTCGTCGATACCCTTGATCTTGATGTCCATCTGAATGGCGGTGATGCCGTTCATCGTGCCCGCGACCTTGAAGTCCATATCGCCGAGGAAGTCCTCGAGGCCCTGGATATCGGTCAGCACGCAAACCTTGTCGCTGTGCGCATCCTTAATCAGGCCCATCGCAACGCCGGCGACCGGCGCCTTGATCGGCACGCCCGCGTCCATCAGTGCCATGGTGCTGCCGCACACGGAAGCCTGAGACGTGGAACCGTTGGAAGAAAGCACTTCGCTCACAAGGCGGATGGCATACGGGAATTCCTCTTCCGACGGGATCATCGGCAGCAGCGCGCGCTCGGCGAGCGCTCCGTGACCGATCTCGCGGCGGCCGGGGCTCTTCATGCGGCCGGCTTCGCCGGTGGAATACGGCGGCATGTTGTAGTGATGCATGTAGCGCTTGGTTTCCTCGTTGGTGATGCCGTCGAGGATCTGCACTTCGCCCATCGCGCCCAGCGTGGCGATGGTCATCACCTGCGTTTCGCCGCGGGTGAACACGGCGGAACCGTGCGGACGCGGCAGCACGCCCACTTCGCTCCAGATGGGGCGAACCTCGGTCAGCGCGCGGCCGTCGGGACGAACGCCTTCCTCGAGGATGCGGGTGCGCATGATCTCTTTGTTGATGTAATACAGCGAATCGCAGATTTCCTGCTCGCGGCCTTCGAACTGCTCGGCGAAATGCTCGAGCGTTTCCTTCTTGACCTGCTCCTCGCGCGCCTGGCGCTCGTGACGGTCGAAGGTTTCGAAGATCCACTTGCTGCGCTCGAAAGCGTATTCACGCACGGCGGCGTCGATATCCTCGCCGGTCACCTGCATGAACACTTCGCTCTTTTCCTTGCCGATTTCGGCCGCCATCTGCTCCTGCAGAGCGACGATGGGCTTGATCTGCTCGTGAGCGAAGAGAATGGCCTTGAGCATCGTCTCTTCGGAAATCTCGTTCGCGCCCGCTTCGACCATCATCACGGCGTCCTTCGTGCCGGCGACGGTCAGGTGCAGGTCGCTCTTTTCGCGCTGCTCGTCGTTGGGGTTAAGGATGAACTCGCCGTCCACAAGACCCACCTGCGCCGCGCCGATCGGGCCGCCGAAGGGGATATTGGAAACCATCAGAGCGGCGCTTGCGCCGATCATGGCCGGAACTTCCGGCGGCAGGTTCGTATCCACGGAAAGCACGGTGGCCACTACCTGCACGTCGTTGCGCATGCCCTTGGGGAAGAGCGGGCGCAGCGGACGGTCGATCAGGCGGGAAGTCAGCGTGGCCTTCTCCGTGGGACGGCCTTCGCGCTTGATGAAGCCGCCGGGGATCTTGCCCACGGAGTACAGCTTCTCTTCAAAATCGCAGCTGAGCGGGAAGAAGTCAATGCCATCACGGGGCTTGTCGCTCATCGTGGCGCAAACGAGCACGGCGGTGTCGCCATAGCGAACAAGCACCGAGCCGCCGGCCTGCTGAGCGTATTTGCCGAAGTCAAATGACAGTTCCGCAGCGCCGTACTGGATTGAATAAACCTTTTTTTCCATTCCGCACTCCAATCTTTATTTGCGCAGGTTCAGTTCAGCGATCAGGGCGCGGTAGCGCTCGATATCCTTGGACTTAAGATAGTTGAGCATGTTGCGGCGCTGGCCGACCATCAGCAGCAGACCGCGGCGGCTGTGGAAGTCCTTCTTATGGCTGGCGAGGTGCTCGTTGAGGTGGTTGATGCGTTCGGTCAGAAGAGCAACCTGAACCTCGGGGGAGCCGGTGTCGCCGTCGTGACGCTTGTACTTTTCGATGATCTCGAGTTTCTTGTTGGTATCCATTGTGTTTCCTCCTTCGCCTCTTTGGGCGTATTTGCATCCGCCGCAAGCCAGGAAGCCGCTGGAGAGACGAACCTCCGGGCACGCGGTACACGCATCCGTCATTGTATCATAACCCGGTTTGTTTGTAAACATGTATCCGGCGCAAAAAAACGCCCTCCGCGCGAATTTTTTCGCAGAGGGCGCTTCCGTCATTCGAATCCGATCAGCCTGCCCGCGTTATACACCACGCACGCCGCGATATAGGCGATTCCGCTTTGGCATATTGCCGCGCCAAGCGCGGCCTTCCAGCCGCCCAGTTCGCGCCGGGCCGCTCCCAGCGCCGCCGCGCACGGCGTGTACAAAAGCGTAAACGTCAGAAACGACGCGGCCGTCAGCGGCGTGAAAACCCGCCGCAGCGCAGCCCGCAGCGCGAACGTTCCCGGCGCGCGCAGCAGTACGCCGAACGTCGAGAGAATCCCCTCTTTCGCGGCAAGGCCGCAAAGCAGCGCCGCCGCGGCCTGCCACATTCCAAACCCGGCGGGCGCGAACGCCGGCGCGACAGCGCCTGAAACAAGCTGCAGAAGGCTTACGCCGCTCAGTTCAATCCGGTTCAGCAGCCAGATCAGCACGGACGCGGGCAGCAGCGTCGTCAGCGCGCAGCGCAGAAAAATCTGCGCGCGCCGCAGCATCAGTGAAAGCGCCGCCTTCGCCGACGGCATCCGATAGCTCGGCAACTCTAATAGGAAAGTCGATTCCTCCCCCGGCGCGAGACGGCTCATGCAAAACGCCGCCGGAAGCATCAGCAGCGCCCCCAGCGCGTACAGCGCGCCGACGGCGAGCACTTCCTTTCCCGGAAAAAACGCCGCCGCAAACAGCGAATACACCGGCAGCTTCGCGCTGCACGAGCAAAACGGCAGCAGCAGCGTCATCCGGCGGCGGTCGCGCGCGTCGGGCAGGGTGCGCGTGGCAAGAATCGCCGGCACGGTACATCCAAAACCCAGCAGCGCCGGCACGAACGCGCGGCCGTTCAGTCCCAGTCTGCGAAACAGCCGGTCGGCGCAGCAAGCCATGCGCGCCATATACCCGCTATCCTCCACCAGCGAAAGCAGGAAAAACAGCGTCAGCACCGACGGCAGAAATCCCAGCACCGCGCCCAATCCGTTAAGAATTCCCTCCGAAAGCAGCGAACACAGCCATTCGGGCGCTCTCGCGCCTTTCAGCGCGCCGTCCAGCGCCCCAAACGCCATCTCGACCGCCGCGCCCAGCCATTCTCCCGCAGCGCCGCCCACCGGTCCGAACGTCAGATACAGAATCCCCGCCATCACCGCGCCGAACGCCGGCAGCGCCCACGCCGGGTGCATCAGCACCGCGTCCGCCCGCCGCGACCTCTTCCTCGCCGCTGTCTCCCCCGCCCCCCGCACCACATGCGAAACAACCGAATCCACCCGAGCATAAAGAGACGAGGAAGACGAGGGGAACGAAGGTGACGATGGGGGCGCCGCCCCCATACCCCCGGCAGGAACCTGAGGTTCCTGCACCTCCCGGTTTTTGGGAACGCTATCCGCGCG
>CAKTTL010000132.1 GCA_934615235.1 uncultured Clostridia bacterium | reverse complement strand
TATCTGAAAAATTCCCTGAGACTCCATCACGGCGTCTTTTCCGCCATTTCAGCGTCGGAAAACCTCGATTTAGCGCCACTAAACCTTCGGTTTTCCTCCTTGAACTGACGAAAAATCCGCTCGTGCTGTCGTCTCTTCCTTTTTCAGATACACCCTAGTTATGCGAATAACATGGAGGCAAATCTTCATGACCATCAAGGAAATAGCGAACTCTTTGGGCGTATCCACCGCGACGGTTTCCAATGTGATTCACGGGCATTTGGAGAAAATGTCGCCGGAAACGGCGCAGCTCATCCGAAAAAAGCTGGAGCAGTATCAGTATATTCCCAATATGGGCGCGCGGATGCTGGCGAAGGGCGACAGCGAAATCGTCGGCGTAATTACGAATTACCCCAACCGGGAGGAAAAGCTGGCGCTGGCCGATCCGTTCGTCAGCGAGATGATTGCCGCGCTGGAAAATGCGATTCGCGGCCGCGGCTACTATACCATGCTTCGAGCGGCCCAAACCGCGGCGGAGATTCACCGGATTTCCCAGACGTGGAATGCCGTCGGGCTGATTGTTATGGGGCTGCAGGCCAATCAGTGCCGCGAGCTGATGCAGGTGACCCGCAAGCCCATCGTTTTTGTGGACTGCTACTTCGATCAGGGGGAACAGTATAATAACGTGGGGCTGGATGATCAGGGCGGCATGCGCCAGCTGACGGAGTATCTGCTCAAGCTGGGGCACAGGAAAATGCTGCTGGTGGGGGACCAGCCCACGCTGTGGGGCGTGGACGCGCAGCGTCTGAGAGGGCATCAGCAGGCGCTGGAGGAAGCCGGGCTTTCCTGGTCCCGGGAGCGCTATTTCTGCATCTCAAAGGATAGAAAACGGCGCAGCGAGGATTATATGCGGCTGGTGGAGCGCTTCCGCAGGGAAGGGGATACGGCCTGCCTTTTTATTTCGGATTATTACGCCGTGGAGGCGATGGACTATCTGACGGATCACAGCGTGCGGATACCGGAGGAAATTTCAATTACCGGTTTTGACGACAATATCCTCTCCCGGATCATCCGGCCGCGCCTGACGACCGTTCATCAGAATGTGACGAAAAAGGCTCAAAATGCCCTGCGGATCCTGTTTGAAATTCTGGACGGAACGGCGCAAGCGCCGGTTTCTATGATCCTGCCGACGCGGGTGACGCGCGGCGGAAGCGTCAGAGATTTGCGCGAAAAGTAAACGAGTTGAGCAGTTCTGACAAATTATGATATGCGTTTTCTTTGCTTTTGTTGGTTATGCGCATAACATATGGAATTGAACGCGTCTTTCTGTTATTCTTGTCTACGGAGCGTGAAGGGCGCATGAAGAAACGAAACAGAAGGCTTTGTCTGTGGCTGGTATTTATGCTTCTGGGCTGTTTCGGCTGCGCGAAAGGAGAAAAAGGCATGAACTTCCATACGGAGAAAAGCATGTATGCCCCCGGAGAAACGGCGGAGTTTCTGATTGAACAGCTGCCGCCGGAAGCCGTTCGGCTGCGGGCGACGCTCCGGCATTTGGAAAAAGCCGTGCGGACGGTGGAAGTTCCTGCGGCGGAGTCGTTCGCTCTGCAGCTGCCGGAAACGGACTTTACCGGTTATCTGATGCAGGTGCAGGCGCTGAATTCAAACGGCGGCGTGCTGGCCGAGGCGTTTGGGGCTGTGGATGTTTCGTCCAGCTGGACGAAATTTCCGCGCTACGGTTATGTATGGGACTTTACGCCTGCGGCGGATGCGGCCGGCAAAATCGACGCGATGAGCCGTTATCATCTCAACGGCGTGCAGTTTTACGACTGGCAGTACCGGCATCATCAGCCCGTAGCGGAGGATTTATCCTCCTGGAAAGACTGGTCGGGCAGAACCATCTCCGGCGACGCGGTGCGGGCCTATCTGGACGCTGCGCATGAAAAGAATATGGCCTGCATGGCCTATAACATGATTTATGCCGCAAACCAGACCTACCGGACGGACGGCTCCGGGGTGAGCCCGCAATGGCGGCTGGTCAGGGCGAACGGGCAGGATTTTACCTGCGATATGGACGCGAAGCTCGGCCCGGTGGGCGTGCTGCAATATTTCAACCCGCTGAACGCGGACTGGCAAAAGTATATCTTTGCGCAGGAAAAGAAAGTGTTCGAGGCGTTTGCTTTCGACGGCTGGCACGGCGATACCATCGGTGAAAACGGCCCCATGCGGACGGCGGACGGCGAGCCTCTCGGCTACGACGAAAACGGCGCGCCCATCGAACTGGTGAAGAACTGTTATACGCAGTTTCTCAATGCCGTGAAAGCGGCCATCGCGCCCAGGTATCTGGCGTTCAATCCGGTTGGCGCGCAGGGGATTGAGAACGTGAACGTCAGCGATGTGGACGTTCTGTATACGGAATTCTGGCCGTGGGACCGGGACGCCGACGGCCTTGCCTACGACAGCTATTACAGCCTTCATAAGGCGATTGTGAACGCCTGCGCGCAGAGCGGCGGCAAATCGCTGATCGTCGCGGCCTATGTGAACTATCGCAACCCCAAGAGCCGGTTCAATCCGGCCGCCGTCCGCATGATGGACTGCGTGGTTTTCGCCTCCGGCGGCGCGCGGATTGAGCTGGGAAACGGCGACAATATGCTGTCGGACGAGTATTTCCCGGCGGATACAAAAAAACGCATGAAGGGCGAACTGCCCGGCGACGTGCAGCGGCTGTATGATTTCCTGGTGGCCTATGAAAACCTGCTGCGGGACGGGCAGCGCTGCGTGGAGCGCCGGGTGGAGCTGGCGGACGTGCCGGTCAGCACGGACGGAAAGAGCAACGAGGTCTGGACGTTTGCAAAAGCCGACGAGCGGAATGAAATCTATCATTTCATCAACCTGACAGGCACGGACAACGGCTGGCGCGACGAAAAGCAGCTGAAGAAGGAGCCTTCGCCTGTGCAGAACGTGAAAACCCGGATCTATACGAATCATGCGGTTACGGCGGTCTGGCTGGCATCTCCCGACGGCGAATCCATTGCGCCGCAGGAGCTGCCGTTCGTATCCGGACAGGACGGCGAAGCCGCCTATATCGAGTTTACCCAGCCGTCGCTGGCCTATTGGAATATGGTATTCCTGCGCTGACGCGCATGAGAATCAATAAAAGGAGGAGTAACCCCATGAAAAAGCTGTTTGCACTGCTTCTGACCCTGACGATGGCGCTGAGCGTGTGCGCCTTTGCTTCCGCGGAGGAGCCGGTGACCATCACCTTCTGGCACACCTACGGCGATGCGGAAACCCCCGTCATCGACGAGGTGATCATCCCCATGTTTGAAGCCGCCAACCCGGACATCAAGGTGGAAGCCATTCGCCAGAGCGGCGACTTCAACCAGATGCTGGTAACGGCGCTGGGCACGGGCATGGTGCCCGACGTGGCGCGCGTGGATATTACCAAGACCAGCGCCTATGCCAAGCTTGGCGGCATTGTGGCGATGGATGAAATCGAAGGCTTCGACGCGCTGAAGGACGCGGTGCTGGAAGGCCCCCTGTCTACCAACCTGTGGAACGGCCATTACTACGGCCTGCCGCTGAACACCAACTGCAAGGCCGCCGTGGTTAACCTGAACGTGCTCAAGGAGCTGGGCTTCGAGGCGGCTCCCGCGACGATGGAAGAGTTTGTCGCCGCCTGCAAGGAAAAGGCTCCCGGCCAATATAAGCTGAACGTATCCGGTCTGGGCGACTGGGATCTGTTCCCCTATTTCTGGCTGTTCGGCGGCGTGGTCACGGACGAAGGGTTCACCAAAGCCAGCGGCTATCTGGACAGCGCCGAGAGCGTGGAAGCGATCAACACCATGCTGCAGCTGCATGAAGACGGCGTGTTCACCATCCGCGACGTGGACGGCACCGCCGACGCCTGGGACGGCATCAACAGCGAATACGCCATGTTCTTTGAAGGCCCCTGGGCGCCCTTCAGCGAGGAAAAGGGTATCGTGCCCGCGCTGATTCCCACCTGGAACGGCAAGAGCGCTTCCGTCGTGGGCGGCGAAAACATTGTGATCTTCTCCGGCAGCCAGCAGCAGGAAGCGGCTTTCCGCTTTGTGCAGTTCATGCTGAGTGAAGAAGTGCAGCTGGAGCTGCTCAAGGTTGGCGTGATCCCGACCCTGAAGGCGTGCGTCAACAGCGAGGCCGTGCAGGCCGATCCCAAGTGGAGCGTGTATATGAATCAGCTGGAAAGCGCGCAGAGCCGCATTCCCACCCCGCAGGCTTCCACCGTGGAGCAGCTGTGGCAGGATGCGATGACCGAGATCTTCATCGAGGGCGCGGACGTGCAGTCCACGCTGACCAGCTACGCCGCGGAAATTGACGCGGAGCTTGCGAAGTAAGCGCGATCGCCCCGCCCGCAGACCGAAGCGTCGACGGGCGGGGCTTCGGTTTTATTCTCCGCCCCTGAACTGCAAGGAGGAAAAGACATGATTCCAGCCGGTTTTGATCCTCAGGCCGCTTTGCGGCATGAAAATCGCCTGCGTCTGCGCAAGCGCGCGCGCAATCTGCTTCCGGCCGCGCCGTTTGTGCTGCCGGGGCTGATACTGGCCTGCGTGTTTGTGGTGTATCCCATGCTGTTCAATATCCGTATCAGCTTTTCGGATTATCAGATTGTGCAGCGCACGATGACGTGGGTGGGGCTGGAGAATTACATCGCCCTGTTTACCGAGCGGGGCGACCGGCTGCTGCTGGCCATTCGCAACAACTTTCTGTATGCTTTCGTCACCACGCCGTTTATCATGCTCTTCGGGCTGATCTTCGCGGTGATGGTCAATTCGCTCAGGCGCAGCCAGCTGTTTTTTCGGACCTGTTTTTACCTGCCGGTGATTACAAGCTGGGTCATTGTGGGCAATGTGTTCGCTTATATGTTCAACGCCGGCGGCGCGGGGCTGGTCAACTATCTGCTCAAGGACGTGCTGCGCATCCTGCCGGACTATGTTCCCTGGCTCAATCGTACCTGGACGGCCAATCTGGTGATCTGGCTGCTGGGCATCTGGAAGAATATCGGCTGGGCTATGGTCATCTATCTGGCCGGCCTGCAGGGCATTTCCAACGATCTGTACGAGGCCAGCGTGCTGGACGGCGCGAGCCGCGCGCAGCAGTTCTGGCGGATTACCGTGCCGCTTTTGAAAAGCACGACGTTTTATGTGCTGGTCAATATGATTATCGGCTCTTTCGGCGTTTTCATTCAGGTGATGATGCTCACCAGCGGCAACCCGCGCGGCACGACCAGCGTGCTGCAGTATCTGCTCTATGATAAGTCCTTCAACCTGTTCCAGTTCGGCCAGGGCGCGGCCATCGGCATGATTACGGCGCTGCTGGTGCTGCTTACCACCGTGATACTCAACAAGGTGTTTCACACGGAAGGGGGAAAGGTTGAATGAAAACGCTGGGCAAAACGCTGTTCTGGCTTGTGCTGATCGTCAGCGTAATTACCTTTGTTCTGCCTTTCTGGTTTATGCTTTGCAATTCCTTTGAGGAATTCAGCTATGTGCTGCCCAATCCGCCCCATTTGATCCCTTCGCGCATCAGCTTCGCGGCCTACGAGCATGTGCTTTCGCAGTCCGATCTGCCGCGCGCGGCCTGCAACAGCGTGATCATCACCCTGCTGACGGCCTGCTTTACGGTGCTGGTCGCGTCGCTTTCGGCTTATGGCTTTGCGCGCATTGATTTTCTGGGGCGCGAGGCGCTGTTTCGCATTTACCTGTTTACGCTGATGCTGCCCGGCTTTCTGGGAATTATTCCGCAGTTTCTGGTCCTGCAGGATATCGGCACGGCGAAAAACGGGCTGATCGGAACCAAGGCAGGGCTGATTTTGCTGTATGTGGGCGCAGGTATTTGCGGCAATACGTTCTTCCTGCGCGGCCATATGGCGGCGCTGCCCAAGGAGCTGGAAGAGGCGGTCAAGATCGATGGCGGCGGACATATGACCACTTTCTTCCGCGTCATGCTTCCCCTGGCGCTGCCGTCTATCGGCACGCTGGCGATCTTCTGCCTGCAGGGGACATGGGAGGAATTTTTCTCCGCCAAGGTGATTCTCGGCGGCGTGGCCAATCAGATTACGCTGCCGGTGATGATTCAATCGCTCAAGGGCGCGCACGCCACGCGCTGGGAGTGGATTTTCTCCGCGTCCATTCTGGCGCAGATTCCGATGATTCTGCTGTTCGCCGTCTTCCAGAAGCGCTTTGTCGTTTCCGGGCTGGCGGAAGGGTCGGTCAAAGCGTGAGGCGGGAAAGGCGTGAAAACATTATTTGCCGGATGAGATTTGTCTCGTCCGGCTTTTTTGCGCGTATGCGGCGGACGATTCTGCGGGCATGACGATAAAGCGTAAGGGGAGCCCTGCTGGAAAATCCGCCCGGATTATGCTATACTTGAAGCCCGAACGAAGGCGGCATGATAAGCTGCGAAGCGCCGGAAAAGATTTGCGGCGGGGATAAAATCAGCCGCGCCCTGCGCGGCAAAGGAACCGAAACCGCCGCAGAACAGGCGTATCCGCGGGAAG
>CAKTTL010000131.1 GCA_934615235.1 uncultured Clostridia bacterium | reverse complement strand
CCCCCCCCCCGCCCTCGTAGCGGCGCAGCCGCACAAAGAAGCGCGCAATGTTCGCGCGGGACGCGCGGACGAGCTGACAGAGCAGCATGGAACAGAAAACGAAAAGGTTCAGGGAACGCAGATGTGTTGAGCAGCAGACGACAATGCTTTGCATGGAAACGACGCGCCGTTCAGGCGCGTCGATTCTCGGGGAACGGCGTTCCATCCGTACAAAGAAGCGCGCAATGTTCGCGCGGGACGCGCGGGACGCGCGGGACGAGCAGGCAGGGCTGCCTGGAAAATCAGATTTCTGGTCGTTTTTCAATCCATATCTGTACAAAGAAAACGCCGGCGCAAAACGCGCCGGCGTTCTCTGCAAATGTATAATTATTCGTCTTCTTCCGGATAGAGCGTGAAGCTCAGGCTGACGAATGCTTTGCTGCGGGTCGCTTTGTTGTCGATGCCTTCGTTCTCGTAGGGAACGACCATTTCGCAGCCGATGACGTTTACGCCGCCGTTCGAAGCCCGGACGGTGGCCATGCCGTTTTCGTCCGTCTTGATCATTTCAGTATGATGGTTCACAACGTCCGGAATGATGTCCATATCCGCCATGGGTTCACCGTTGTGCAGCAACTGGATGGTGAATTCTTCGCCGATGGCGAGCTTCGTCGGGTCGACGCTCGGAACGATCTGATACAGCAGGCCGTCGATCGGCTTCACTTCGTCGACATTGCCCAGATAGTTAACACTGTATTTGATCGCGTGCGTGCCGACCGTCGAGCCTTCGACTTCGGTCATCGGCTTGGGAACCCACGTGCCTTCGGGCGTGTTGCTCCAGAAACCGTAATCCAGCATTACATAGACGACGGCCAGATCTTCGCTGGGTTCAATGTAGAGATAGTCTTCACCGTTGATCGGCTCAACCGCGACGTCATTGTACTGCGCGTCGAAACCCTTCATTTCAAGCAGACCGTTGGGATCGTATGCGTTGTCTTTCCAGCCTTCTCCGCAAACGAGCTGGATGCGGTCGGAACGGCGGGCGAACCATGCGCCGTGCGCCATTGCGCCGGACGGGAGCGCCATCGCACAAAGGACAAGAGCCATCATCAGGGCGAGAAGCTTCGACTTTTTCATTTGATCTCCTTTCCAAACCGGGTTAAATGTAATTAACCCATCTGCAAAAAAATTTTTTCGAATAGAAAATCACCGGCGAAATGCCTTTTGCATGGTTGGTTAAACGCGTTTAACTGAGATGATTCTATCATGCGGGAAAGGAGGTTGTCAATCATTTTTTGTGAATAGATATTCGTTTCAACGATATATGCAGGAAAAAGCGTGGAGAAAAAGGAATATTGAATAAATCATGATTTTTACTGCGGCGAAGGGAAAAAGCAGATGAACGGAATTCTTTTTGATTTCAACGGTACAATGTTTCTCGATTCCCCGTTCCACTGGCTGGCCTGGCAGCGGACGGCGAAGGAGGTTTTCGGCATCGAGCTGGACGAGGCGACATACCGCGCGGAATACCATGGCACGCCGAATCTTCAGATTCTGCGCAAGATGAGCGGCGGCGCGCTTTCTGCGGCGCGGATGGCGCAAATCGCCGAGCAGAAGGAGAAATGGTATCGCGAGGCTTGCCTCGCAAATCCCGAAGCATTCCATCTCACGCCCGGCTTGCCCGCGCTGCTGGACGCGCTGCGCGAAAAGGGCGCGCCGATGGCGATCGGCACGAGCGTGGGGCTTTCCAATATCGAGTTTTATTTCGAACACCTCGGCCTGGGACGCTGGTTTACGATGGAAACCGTCGCGTATGATCACGGCGCGTGGCCCGGAAAGCCTGAACCCGACGTGTTCCTTGAAGCGGCGCGAAGAATCGGCTGCAGGGCGGAAGACTGTATTGGCTTTGAAGATTCGTATTCGGGGATTACCGCGCTGAAACGCGCGGGCGTGAAGCGCATCTACTGCGTGGACGGCGACGGCGAGGGCGACGCGCTTGAGCGCGCTTTCCCCGATATCATCCGGATCGCCGATTTTACCGGCCTTGCGCCGAAAACGCTGGAAATGTAAAAAAAGGGGGAGAGCGTTGATCCTTACCATTGTCCCGGCTCCGTGCAACGTCTGATCGGGCGGCGCGCATGGAGCGATAAAAAAATTCGAACCTGCCCGAAAAGACTTTGCACTTTCTCAAACCTGAAAAAGAAGGAGCAAAGTCAAAATGAACAACTGGAAAACAACCGCCCGCGAGATGCGGGATTACCTGATTCTCTGGGCGACGCAGGCGCTTTCCGCGCTGGGCAGCGCGATGACGAATTTCGCGCTGATCCTCTGGAGCTACCGGGAAACCGGATCGGCGCTGAGCACCGCGATGCTTTCGATCTGCTCGTATGCGCCGTATGTGGCGCTGAGCGTTTTCGCCGGCGCGCTGAGCGACCGGTGGGATAAGCGCCGGACGATGCTCGTATGCGACAGCGTCGCCGCGGCGGGTACGGCGGCCGTGATGGCGCTGTACTTTACGGGGACGCTTCGCGTCGGCCATCTGTATGCGCTCAATGTACTGAGCGGGTTGATGAACGCCGTGCAGCAGCCCGCCGCGGACGTGGCCTCTACGCTGATCATTCCGCCGAAACATTACCAGAAAGCAAGCGCCCTGCGCTCGGCTTCCGGTTCGGCGACGTCGATTTTAACGCCGGTTTGCGCGGCCGCGCTGATGGGTCTGGCAGGGCTGGAGCTCGTTTTTGCCGTGGATCTGGCGACGTTTTTCGCCGCGTTCGCGGCGCTGATGTTCGCCGTGAAAATCCCGCGGAATACGAGAACGGCGGAAAAGAAGGAACGCCTGCTTGATTCTGCGCGCGGCGGGATCGACTACCTGAAAAAGGAACGCGGCGTTCTGCACCTGATCCTGTTCCTGGCCGCGATTAACCTGACGGCGTCCGCCTATTCTGCGGCGCTGCCTGCGATGGTGCTCTCGCGCGCGGGCGGAGGAGAGGGCGCGTACGGCGTTTTGAACGCCGTGACCGGCGCGGCGACGCTTGCGGGCAGCCTGATCGCGGCGCTTCTGCCGCAGCCGAAGAGCCGTGTCCGCGTGATCTGCAATACGCTGCTGATCTCCATGAGCACGGAAAATTTCTTTCTCGCCTTTGGGCGCAGCCTGCCTGTCTGGTGCGCGGGCGCAGTGCTCGGCTGGCTTGTTATCCCGACGATGAACGCGAACCTGGACGTGGTGATGCGCGGCCGTATCCCTGTCGAGCTGCAGGGGCGCGTGTTTTCGGTGCGCAATACGGCGCAGTTTTTTACCATTCCCATCGGATATGCATTGGGCGGCGCGCTGGTGGACGGCGTGTTCGAGCCGCTGATGGCGCGCGCGTCCGCGCAAAGTCTGCCTGCGCTGCTGTTTGGAACGGGAAAGGGCAGCGGCGCGGCGGCGCTGTTTTGCCTGCTGGCGGTTGCCGGCGTTGCGACCTGTCTGATTTTTCGCCGTGACAGGGAAATCTGGAAACTGGAAGAATAGGGAAAAGACGGAGAAAGCGCGGAACCGGAAAACGGTTCCGCGCTTTTTATCAGTATCCCAATTTGATTGCTCGTTGCAGAATTCGCTGTGCAATCGGCGCGGCGACGGTGCCGCCCGAGCCGCCTTTTTCCAGCACGACGGCGATGGCGAGCGGGTGCTCCGGATCGTCGACGAAGCCGGTGAACCACGCGTGCGTGCGGACGGATTTATCGTTGGAAATTTCCGCGCTGCCGGTTTTCCCGGCGACGGTGTATTTCCTCAGCTGCGCGCGTTTGCCCGTGCCGCTGGCGACGCATTCGATCATCGCCTCCTTTACCTGCGTGGCGACGAACTCGCTGCAGCAGCGCGTGTAAACCTTCGCCTCCTGTACGAGGCGCTGCCGCCCCTGCGCGCTGGTGGCGGAAAGCAGCAGCCGCGGCTCCATCATCACGCCGCCGTTGCCGATCGCGCCGGAAATCATCGCCATGTGCAGCGGCGTGACGAGCACCGTGCCCTGACCGATGCCGTTCCAGGCGAGCTGATCCTTCGTCAGGCGGCCGGAGGGAAACTGCGAGTTGTAGACGATCAGATCAGAGAAGAGAAAGTTTTCGTCGAACCCGAACGATTTGGCGGTGCGGCGCAGGCGCGAAGCGCCCAGTTCCATCGAGAGCGAGGAGAAGACAGTATTGCAGCTGTGCGCGAACGCTTCGGAGAGCGTCTCCTGCCCGTGCACCGCGCCGCCCGCTTCGGTGACCGTGGTCTTTACCACGTCGAGCCGGCCGGTGCAGGTGTATTCGCGCGCAGGCGCGCTGGGCAGGTTCTCCAGCGCCGAGGCCATGGTGATAATTTTGAACGTCGAGCCGGGCGAATACATGCCCTGCGTCACGCGGTTGAGCAGCGAAACTTCGCCGCTGCCGGCGCGAAGCGCCTGAGACATATTGCGCGGATCAAAGCTCGGCCAGGAGGTGGAGCAGAGAATTTCGCCCGTCTTGTAGTTGATGACGACGGCTGCGCCGCCGACGAAGGGCGAAATGAGGCTGGAAGCGTATTCGCACAGCTCCGCGTCGATGGTGAGGACGATATCGTCGCCGCGCGTCTGCTGGCCGGTAAAGAGCTGCTGCAGGCGTTCGGCCGCGGTCGCCTTGAAGCCGAGCAGGTAGTTCGCCATGAACGTCTCCGCGCCGTGGGAGACGATGCCGCGGTTATCGCCAACGACGTGCGCGACGGCGCGGCGCATGTCCGTCGAGCGGGGATACTCGCGTTCGCCGTCCTTCGTGCGGGCGAGAACGAGTCCCGTTCTGTCGGCGATATCGCCGGCGACAACCTGCTTTTTCTGACTGGCCAGGCGTGTGTTTGTGGAGGTCGCGAACCAGCGCCCGCCGTAGGTCGTGACGGAATAGAAGCAATAAGCGCCCGCGACGATGAGCAGCGAAAGCAGAAAAGCCGTTACGACGCGCAGATTATGCCGAAGTTTTTTCATTTCGTTTCCTCCAGGCTGGGCGCCGCCATGCGCTCGTCCGCGTCGCGGCCGTCCTCCGTGGCGGCGTTTACGCCGCAGAGAATACCGACAAGCCCAAGACAACACAGCATCGACGTACCGCCCGCGCTTAAAAACGGCAGCGTCACGCCCGTGAGCGGGATGAGCTTGATCACGCCGCCGATGATCACGAACGTCTGCAGTCCCAGAAGCGCCGTTGCGCCCATCGCCGAAAGCGCCAGGAAGCGCGTGCGCGCCCGCAGCGAAAGGACCGCGCCGCGCGCGATGAGAATCGCGTACATCGTCAGCACCGCAATGCCCGCGGCAAGCCCCAACTGTTCGCAGAGGACGGCGAAGATGAAGTCGGTCGAATAGGCCGGGATGACGCGGCTTTCGCCGTTGCCAAGCCCAACGCCGAACAGCCCGCCCGAGGCGATGGCCGTCAGCGCCTGCACGATCTGATACCCTTTGCCCAGCGCGTCCGACCAGGGATTGCGCCAGATGGCCACGCGCGTGCGCACGTGCGCAAACAGCTTATAGCCCAGCGCCGCCGCGCCGGCGCCGCCGGCCAGCCCCGCCAGCGTCAGCGGGAGATTCGAGGAGGCCGTCCAGAAAAGAAGCAGCGTTGTCAGGTAATAAAGCAGCGCCGTTCCCAAATCCTTCTGCAGCATTAAAAGCCCGAGGCAGACGATTGCGAACGCCAGCCCCGGCAGCATGCCCTTCACGCCGCGAAGCGTGGAGAAGGAGCGCGCAAGGATAAACACCAGCGCGATTTTGACCAGCTCGCTGGGCTGGAAGGAGCCGAAGCCGGGAATGCGGATCCAGTTCTTCGCGCCGTTGATTTCCTGCCCGATGGCGGCGGGCAAAAGCAGCAGCGCCACGCATACCGGCGTCGCCAGCGCGCACAGAACGCGCCACGCGCGCACGCGCCGCACGGCCAGCGCGCACAGCGCGAACATCGCCACACCCAGCGCCAGATGCACCGCGTGCTTGAGGCCGAGCGCGGGGGAGAGCGCGTAAAGCAGCGCCGTGCCCAGGCCGCAGAGAAAATCCGTCAGCGTTATGAGCAGACTGTCCGCGCGCAGCAGGCGCGCCAGCGGTTTGCACCAGAACCAGCCCAGCGCCGGCAGCGAAAACGCCAGCGCCGCGGCGACCCAGTCGGGCGAGCCGCTTTTGAAAACGAGCAGCGCGCAGGCCGTGCCCTGGAAAAGAAGACTCGCCCAGAGGAGCCAATCCAGCGGGCGCTTCATCTGCAGACGGATGCGCGTGCGTTTTTTCGTCGCTTTTTTTGCCATGTTACATTGATTCTCCTGCGCCAATGGTGTTTTCGGGCGTTTCGCCCTTGAGCAGTACGCCTGCGAAAAGCCGCAGCTGCAGCGCGCGCTCGCCGACGCGAAGCACCGCGCCGTGGCGCAGAACGGCTTTTTTGCGCACGGGCTGCCCTTCCACGAGAAGCCTACAGCCCGCGACGGGGCGCAGATGCACGCCGTCGCGCTCGAGCGAGTAGCTTGCCGCAAAGCGCGGCAGACCCGGCACGCGCACGTCGCACAGGCGGCTTTCGCCGATTACGCCGTCCTGCGGGGCGGGCAGAAGCGCGGCGGCGCTGCCGTCCTCGCGCAGAAGCGCCCATTCGCCGATCATCCCTGCGTCGGGCAGGGC
>CAKTTL010000130.1 GCA_934615235.1 uncultured Clostridia bacterium | reverse complement strand
CCCCCCCCCCCCCCCCCCCCCCCCCCCAAAAAAACCTCGTCTCCCCCGTTCCCGTCTTCCCCCCGTCTACCTCATCAGCTTCTCGAACGTTTCCCTTTGTAGATAGCCCGCGCCTGTGTTGGTGCAGCGTGCGGCGGCGGAAGCGGTGCCGCATTTGAGTGCGTGCGCGAGATCGTTGCGCTCGCTGAAGCCGCGCAGCAGTCCGGCGACCATCGCGTCGCCCGCGCCGACGGTCGTATGCACGTCGATCTTCATCGCGGGGACGAACACGTCCTCCTCGCCGCGAACAGCAAGCGCGCCGTCCTTGCCCATCGACACGACGACGACCTCCACGCCGCGCCGGTTCAGCGCGCGCGCGGCCGCGAGGATATCCTCGCGCGTATCGAGCGGCCGGCCGGCAAACAGGCCGAGCTCATACTGGTTGGGCTTGACAAGCCACGGCTTTTCGGCCACGGCCAGCGCGAACCGCTCGCCCTCCGCGTCCAGCACGACGCGGCACTGCGGCGCTTCCCGATGCACGCGGCGCAGCACGCGGGCGTACCAGTCCGCGGGGCACTTGGGCGGCAGGCTCCCCGTCAGCACGAGGAACGCGCTTTCCTTCGCATGCGCGACGGCCAGCTCTTCCGCCGCGGCGACCAGCTCGGGCGTCATCGGCGGACAGCTTTCGTTGATCTCGGTCAGCACCTGCGTGCTGCGGTCGAACAGCTTCTGGTTCACGCGCACGCTGCCCGGCGCAGGCAGGAAGTCGCACGCCACGTGCCCCGCTTCCAGCCGCTCGGTAATCAGCCGCCCGTTATCGGGCAATATTCCGGCGCAAAGCGCCGAAAGACCCAGCGCCTGCAGCCCCAGCGCGACGTTGACGGCCTTACCCGCGCCCTCCGCCTCCGCGCGCCGCACGCGGTTCGTGCCGCCGATCGAAAAATGCTCAAACTCCAGCCGCTTATCGATGGCCGGGGAGAGAGAAATTGTGGTAATCATGGTTTGTTTTTTTCATGGGGGAAACCCTTCTTTCTGGAGAAAGAAGGGTTTTCCCCACACCCCTTTCCTAAGAAAGCCGCTTGGGGCTTTCGGTTTTACGTGGGTTTTTGCGAGGGGAACCCCTCTTTCAGGAGAAAGATGGGTTCCCCTCGCGCTCCCCTCCTGAGAAAGCCACTTGGGGCTTTACGGTTTACGTGGGGGTTTGCAAGACCCCTCTTTCAGGAGAAAGATGGGTTCCGCGGTACTCAATCGTCGCATGCTCCCTGCCGGTCGCCTGCTCGTTTCGTACCGCACCTCCGGTTCGCTGAATCGGCCGCTGGCCGCGCTCACCTCCGGTGCCCGCGCTCCTTCCTGAGAAAGCCGCTTGGGCTTTGGCGCATCATTTGAAACAATCCGCCGCCTTCATCAGGCGGCGGATCGAATGCAATATGCGATTATGAGAATTACTCCTCGTCCTCGTCCTTCTCGGCGTTGGCGATGATCTTCTCCGCGATGTTGCCCGGCACTTCCTCGTAACGCTCGAAGCGCATCGAGAAGGAGCCGCGCGCCTGCGTCATGGAGCGCAGGTCGGTCGCGTATTTGAACATTTCAGCCTGCGGCACTTCGGCCACAACCTGCTGCATGCCGTTGCCGGGCTCCATGCCCATGATGCGGCCGCGGCGGCGGTTCATGTCGCCGATGATGTCGCCCATGTACTCGTCCGGGATTTCAACTTCAACGTGCATGATCGGCTCAAGGAGGACCGGGCTGGCCTTCTTGCAGCCTTCCTTGTAGGCGATGCGGGCAGCGGTCTTGAACGCCATTTCGGAGGAGTCTACCGGATGGTAGCCGCCGTCGTACAGCGTCGCGCGCAGGCCGAACATCGGGTAACCGGCGAGAACGCCCTTCGGGAGGTTTTCGCGCAGGCCCTTTTCAACCGACGGGATGAAGTTGCGCGGAACGGTGCCGCCGACAACCTTATCCACGAATTCGAACTCGGTCACGCTGTCGCCGATCGGTTCGAAGATGATCTTGACGTCCGCGAACTGGCCGTGACCGCCGGTCTGCTTCTTGTGGCGGCCTTCCTGGTCGACGCTCTTGCGGATGGTTTCACGATACGCGATCTTCGGATCCTGCAGGTTGGCTTCCACGCCGAACTTGCCGGCCAGCTTCTTGCTGATAACCTCGATGTGCATTTCGCCCTGGCCGGACAGCAGCGTTTCGCCGGTGCTCGGGTCCTTGCCGACGGTGATGGTCGGGTCTTCTTCCTGCAGGCGGGCAAGACCGGAGAAGATCTTGTCTTCTTCGCCCGTCTTCTTGGCGTAGACGGCCATGGAGATGCAGGGGGCCGGGAACTCGATGGGCTCGAAGCGAATCGGCTTGGACGCGTCGCACAGCGTGTTGCCGGTGCCGGTGAACTGGAGCTTCGCCAGCGCGCCGATGTCGCCCGCGACCAGCTTGTCCGCGACGATCTGTTCCTTACCGCGCATCATGAGGATGTTGCCGGCCTTTTCAGGCTTGTCGGCGTTGGTGTTATACAGCGCGGTCGCGCTGGTAAGGGTGCCGGAACACACCTTGAACAGGCTCATCTTGCCGACGAACTTGTCGACGATGGTCTTGAAGACGATCGCGGAGAAGGGCTCGCTGTCCTTGCATTCGCGGGTTTCGACTTCGTCGTTCTTCGGGTTCACGCCTTCGACCTTGCGGCCCGCCGGGGACGGCATATAGGTGGCCAGCACGTCGAGCACGGGCGCGACGCCCACGCCGCCCAGACCCGCGCAGCAGCAGACGGGCACGATGGAACCGTCGGCGATGCCGATGCGCAGACCCTTGAGCACTTCTTCATCGGACAGTTCGCCTTCGGAGAAGTACTTCTCCATCAGCTCTTCGTCCGTGCCGGCGACGGCTTCCATGATCTCTTCGCGCGCGGTGTTGATCTTCGCTTCTTCGCCCGCGGGCAGCGGCACTTCCTTCACGGTCTTGCCGGAGCACTCGTACGCCTTCTTTTCAAGCACGTTCACAACGCCCTTGAAGCTCAGGCCCTCGCCCAGCGGCAGCAGGATCGGCACCACTTCGGAGCCGAACTTGTCGCGCAGCGCGTCGAGCGTCTTCTCGAAGTTCGCGTGTTCGCGATCCATCTGGTTGATGATGAAGCTGCGGACAACGCCGTTCTTGGCGGCGAACGCCCACGCCTTTTCCGCGCCGACGGTCACGCCGGAGACGGAGCCGACGATGATGGCCGCGCCTTCGCAAACGCGCATCGGGCCCATCATTTCGCCGATGAAATCGAAGTAGCCGGGCACGTCGACGAAGTTGAGCTTCCTGCCCTTCCATTCGACGGGCGCGACGGACGCGGAGATGGAAATACCGCGGCGGATTTCCTCAGCGTCAAAGTCGCTGACGGTGTTGCCGTCTTCCACGCGGCCGGCGCGGTCGATCGCGCCGGAGGCGAACAGCATGGACTCGACCAGCGTGGTCTTGCCTTCGCTGCCGTGTCCGACGACAACGATGTTACGAATATCCTCGGTCTGATATTGCTTCATTTTGGTATCCTCCCGTTTTGCGCAGCTTGCCGCTTCTTTCGCAAAGCGGGCCGACCAGCGCAGAAAAATCTACCATAGATAATAACATAGGCGGGTTCGCGTGTAAAGTATTTTTTTCTTATTAGTTATGAGTTTCGCCCGCCAAATTTTTTTACGCCCGCGCCACGGTCTTACGCCTAGTCGTCGCGCTGTCCTCTTTCCAGCGCCGGTGCGCCGTCAATACCGCCCCGTCTCCGCCAGATACTTGTCCACCTGCAGCAGCTGTTCCGGCGTAATGCGGTATACCTTCACGCGCCCGCGCGCGTCCGTTTCCGCCAGCACGAAGGAGAGATCGGCCAGTTCGCGGCCCAGCGCCGCCGTTTTCTCGCGCGAAAGCTCGTACGCGCCCGCTTCCGTCTCGATCAGCTCGTCGCCCACCAGCTCCGTCTCGCCGGAGAGGCGCATGCGGCCTTCCTTCGTCCGCTCCACGAGCAGGCCGCCCGCCTCGGGCGCTTCCTTGCGCCGCAGATACAGCGCGTACGTCTTCTCCTCCGGCAGCCCCGCGTCCGTCAAAAGCGCCAGCAGCGCGCGCGTTTCCTTCGCGCTCGCGCGGCTCAGCTTCGGATCCTTTTCCGCGCTCTGCGCGGGTTTTTCCGGCAGCTTCCCGCCGTTGGCGATCACGCCCTGCAGAAACTCCGCCGACCGCTCGGCGACGCCGCGATTGACGTACCCCACGTCCTCGCGCATGACGAAGACCGGCTTCTTCTCGCCCTCCACCTCAGCGTACACGTCGACGAAAACGTCCTCTTTCTTTTCCTTCGCTTCCAGCTTCATGCTTTTCAGCGCCGCAAGCGGCGCGGCCGCCGCCATGCCCTCCGCAAACAGCCAGCGCTCGCTCAGGCGGATCGGGCCGCCGCAGAGCCGCCTGCTCGCCCGCAGCTGCGCAAGCGCCGCTTCCTCGCCGCCGTTTGCTTCAATGCGCCGCATCGACGCGCGCAGCGCCTTCCCCTCGACCGTCGAGCTGACCGCCGCCCACGCCGCCGTCACAATCGCAACCGCGCCGCCCGCGATGATCAGATACGCCGCCGTAAACGACGGCTCCGGAATCACCGCCGCCAGCAGCCCGCAGACGAAAAACACGCCCAGCGCAATGTACATCGTCAGGTTCAGCGCCTTTTGCTTTTTCGTCCGCAGCGCCGCTCTCAGCTGCGCGCCCGCGCTTTTCGGTCTCGCCAATGGGTTCTTCGCCATTTCCCTCTTCCACCTTTTTCCTTTTCTGTTGATTTTTCTATTATCCGTTATTTCTTCCCGTCTGTCAAACCGGAAAATTTCCGCTAAAATTCTTGCGGAGTTATGAAAAAACACTTGCAAAGCGGGGGAAATGATGTTATACTCATTGTTGCGACCAACTCAGGGAGGGGAAAAAAATGGGCAAGTATTGTCAGATCTGCGGAAAAGGCCTCATGAACGGCAACAACGTCAGCCATTCCGTGCGCCGCACCCATCGCCGGTGGGCTCCGAACACGCAGCGCGTGCGCGTTGTTGTGGAAGGCTCCGTTTGCCATATGAACGTCTGCACTCGTTGCCTGCGCAGCGGCAAAGTTCAGCGCGCTCAGTAAAAAGCCTGAATATAGCGGAAGATTCGACGCATTCCCAGCGGGAGTGCGTCGTTTTCTTATGGGGAAACGTTTTTTTGCGAGAGAACCTTTTCTTTCAGGAGAAAGAAAAGGTTCTCTCGCGCTCTCTCCAAAAGAAAGCCGCTTCGCCGCGCAAAGAGCGCGCCGGGACAGAGCGGCTTTCCCGGGTTGCTAAAACGCGAAAAACGATGGTATACTATGAAAAAAGACGAAGGAGGCAATGGGAATGATGTATCCTTTCCTGACGCTGGACGATCAGACCGAAATCGTTCATTCTGATATGCAGCCAAACGGCACCGTAAAGGTTTATGTCGAAAAGCCTGATGAAAGGGACGGCTTTCATTCTGCCTACTGCATCCTGCCCGGATACCATTGGACGGATGTTTCCGGCTTCTCCAAACAGGAACTGTCGCATTATCAAAGCATTATCGAATCAATGTCGTAAATTTTCAGATTCTTTTGCAAAAGCCCCGCCTCCGTCCTCCGTCTCCCATCCTCCCCGCCCCCGCGCAAAAGGCGCGCCGCAACACCCCCGCCCATACGCACGCGCCGCCCGCCCCTCCCTCCGAGGGGCGGACGGCGCAAAGCAGTTTCCTTCGGAAAGAGGGGGTCCAGGGGGAGAGAACCCTTCCTTTTCCTAAAGGAAGGGTTCTCTCCCCCTGGCTTCGTCCCCCACATATTCCGCATACGCCGCGTATTGCTGCGCCAGCTCGGCGCGGGCCTGAGCGAGCGCTGCGTCGTCGGCGGAGGAGGCGAGGGTCCGCATGGCGGCGGCGCAGGCGTTGGCGAGGCCGGAGAGCCCCATCGCGACGGGATTCTGCACGCCGGAAAGGGCGCGGGAAACGCGCCGGCTGACGGCGGCGAGATCGGACGCGCGCAGCGCGGCATAGTCCATGCGTTCCCCGGGCGAAAGGGAGTTCATCGCGTTGAGCGCGGAGAGCGTGCGTTCGACGGCCGCGGCGGCCTCCTCGAGCGCCTCTGCGCAGCGCTTTTCGGCCGTAACGCGCAGCTCGATCGAATCGGCCCTGAGCGCGGCGATTTCGGTGGCGCTCGCGCGCGCGTCGCGGGCGATTTCCGCCTCGATCAGCGATGCGCAGGCCGCGACGGTCCGGCCGTCCTCGCGCACGACGTACCATTGTTGCTCGGGCAGCAGGAGCGTAACCGTTTCGGGCTCTGCGCGCTCGCGCGCGAAAACGGCCGCCGCGTCGTATACGTTCGCATAGCCAAGCCACAGGCACGCGCAGGCCGCGGCGATCAGCAGCAGCGAAAGCAGATCCGCGCGCGGGCGCGCACGCCGCATGCGGGTTCGGTTTGTGGGCATCGTGCATCCCTCCCGGTGCAGGATATGCGCAGAATATGCGCCGCATACCGCCCTTGCCCGAAGCCGGAAAAGCCTGTATAATAAAGAAAATGCGACCGCCTCTCCCCGGGAGAGTTCGAGAGGACCGCAGTCCTCTCGACTTTTAATCGAGCCCAGCGACACGCGCGGTGGGC
>CAKTTL010000129.1 GCA_934615235.1 uncultured Clostridia bacterium | reverse complement strand
GGATGGTACGATATTCTTTCAGCATCTTATCTGCCTCCCTCGTCGGCCAGCGCCGCAATCTGGCTGTTCAGCGCGTCTTCGATCTCGGTCAGCTGCTGATCGATCTCGTTTTCGGGGATGTACTTCATCCTCGCGATGCGGTCGCGCGCGGGCAGGCCGAGCACGGCCGACAGCTCCGCGCCGCCGTCGAGCGCTTCAGCGCCGCGCTTGCCGTAGGCCAGCACGAGCCGGAGCATGCGGTACTGTTTCTTGAGCGAGGTGTAGGTATCCACCTCGTCGAACGCGTTCTGCTGCAAATAGTCCTCGCGGATGGAGCGGGCGACTTCCATCGTCAGCCGGTCCTTCCAGGAAAGCGCGTCGATGCCGACCAGCTGCACGATTTCGTTCAGCTCGCTTTCCTCCTGCAGGATGCGCATGGTTTCGGCGCGGAGCGCCATCCAGTCGGGCGCGGCGTTCTCGTCGAACCATTCGTTCATGCGGTCGGAGTAGAGGGAGTAGCTCTGCAGCCAGTCGATCGCCGGGAAGTGGCGCTTGTAGGCGAGCGGCGCGCTCAGGCCCCAGAAGACCTTGACGATGCGCAGCGTGGCCTGCGAGACGGGCTCGGAGATATCGCCGCCGGGAGGCGACACAGCGCCGATGGCCGTGATGGAGCCGGTGCGCCCCTCGCTGCCCAGGCACCTGACGATGCCGGCGCGCTCATAGAACTCCGCCACACGGCTGCCGAGGTAGGCCGGGTAGCCTTCTTCGCCGGGCATTTCTTCCAGACGGCCGGACATTTCGCGCAGCGCTTCCGCCCAGCGGCTCGTCGAGTCGGCCATGATGGCGACCTTATAGCCCATATCGCGGAAGTATTCGGCGATGGTGATGCCGGTATAGATGGACGCTTCGCGCGCCGCAACCGGCATGTCCGACGTGTTGGCGATCAGCACCGTGCGCTTCATCAGCGATTCGCCGGTGCGCGGGTCTTTCAGTTCCGGGAACTCCATCAGAACGTCGGTCATTTCGTTTCCGCGTTCGCCGCAGCCGACGTAGACGATAATGTCCGCGTCCGCCCACTTGGCCAGCTGATGCTGCACGACGGTTTTGCCCGAGCCGAACGGGCCGGGAACCGCGGCGGTGCCGCCGGAGGCGATCGGGAAGAGCGTGTCGATGACGCGCTGACCGGTGATCATCGGGAAGTTGGGCGCCAGCTTTTCCTGATAGGGGCGGCCGCGGCGCACCGGCCATTTCTGCAGCATCGTCACCGCGGCGGTCTTGCCGTCCTCGGTTTCGATTTCGCAGACGGTATCGTCCAGCGTGGCCGTTCTGTCGGCGATGGTTTTCACCGTGCCGCGAAGCCCCGCGGGCACCATGATTTTCTGCTGAACGACGGCGGTTTCCTGCACCATGCCCAGCACGTCGCCGGGAACAACCTGCTGGCCGGCCTTCGCCACGGCCTTGAAGGGCCACGGTTTGGTGTGATCCAGCGAGGTTACCTCGACGCCGCGGGTGATGCGGTCGCCCGCCTTTTCATAGATGACCTCCAGCGGACGCTGGATGCCGTCGAAGATGGACTCGATCAGCCCCGGCCCGAGTTCTACGCTCAGCGGCGCGCCGGTGGAAAAGACCGGTTCGCCCGGGCCCAGGCCGCTGGTTTCTTCGTAAACCTGGATAGAAGCCTTGTCGCCGCGCAGTTCGATGATTTCACCGACCAGCCGCTTTTCCGATACGCGCACCACATCGTACATCTTGGCGTCGGCCATATTTTCCGCGACAATCAAGGGGCCTGCAACCTTGATGATGTTGCCCTGTTGCATCGGTATTTTACCCCTCTTTCCTTCCATCGCCTGACGGCGATTCAAACAAGATATCCGCGCCGATGGCCTTCTCGACGTTGGCCTTGACGCGCTGCATGCCGAACCCGTTCGTGCCCTGGCTTCCCGGGATGGGGATGAGCACCGGGTTTGCGGAGGATTTGAAGCGTTCCATCGTTTCGGGCGAAAGCTGCGCGGCGCGCTCGGTGATGAAGATCACCGGAACGCCTTCGTTCGCCAGCTTCATCACGGCGCGGTGCACCTCGTGCTGGGTCTGCGCGGTTTCCACGCGCATGCCCATGGCCTTAAAGGCCAGCACGGCGTCGCGCTCGCCCACGGCGCCCATTTTTTCATTCGCCATACAGCTCACGCAACCTTTCCCGGATGGCCTCGGCCCTGAAGCCGTTCAGCTTGCCCGCAAGAATCAGCCGCACCGCCGCCGCCTCGCGTTCCGCGCCGAGGAGATACCCGCAGATGGGCTCCGGCCGCAGCGCGTCGTAGCGCAGCGCGGTAAACGGACGCAGAAGCGCGTCGTCGGCCGCTTTTTCGAGGATGGGCAGGCGGGCGGAATCCTGCGCCGCGCCAAGCGCGGCAGATTTCACCTTCGCCCCATATTTTTCCAGCATTTTGCCCAGCAGCTCAGGCCGTTCGAACGCCGCGCGCCATTCCTTTTCGGAAACGGTTCCGCCGGGCAGCAGCATCTGCGCCATAAACGACGCGTCGCGCCCCAGCTTTTTCACGCGCAGCAGCATCACGGCGTTGAGAAGATCGTTCCGGGCCGTAAAATAGCCGCGGATCGTCTTCGAGGGCACGCCCTTGAGCGTTTCCCCGATCAGCGCGCAGACGGCCTTATCGACCGTCAGATCGATTTCCAGCGGATCTTCGCGCACGGCGAGCGATTTCTCCAGCGCGTCCAGCGCCGTTTTGAGCGTTTCGGGCAGGCGGTTATAGTTGTGTTCGGTCACGCAGCGGGTCAGCACGTCGACCGGGATGGTTCCGCATTCGGAAAGCATCGCCGGTTCCTGGCCGCGGCAGCGCGCCTTGAGCAGCATTTTGAGGTTGATCGCGTCGTACCGAAGCAGGAAGCAGTCGATCGCCGCCTCTTTCGGGGCGATCTGGCGCACCAGCTCACACGCGGCGCGCACATGCTCCGCGGCGGCCTGCTCCGGATCCTGCCCGGCTTCGTTTGTCCAGCCGATCTCGTTGAGGGTTTTGAGCGCCTCTTCGTAGCTCGAAGCGCTCAAAAGCCGGTCGATGCGGCCTGCGTCCAGAGCGTCGCGCCCCAGCACGTGAACTCGCGCAACCGCATGGGCTACACTATTCTGGGCCATTTTCCGGCCTCCTTCCGCATCGATTTTTTTAACCGAAGAGCGCCGAGGCCACGTCGGCCTCCAGCTCCAGCCTGCGCGCCGAGAGCACGGCCGGGAAGGAGCAGTTCACTTCCATGCCGTCGTGGGTCAGCAGGAACCCGCCGCCCAGCGCCTTTTTCTCGTCCGAGAGGGTCAGCTTTCCTTCGCGGCCGGAGGCGGCCAGCGCCTTGTTGGCTTCCGCGATAAACGCGTCGTCCAGCCATGCGCTGTCCTGATCCGCGACGACGGTTTCATCGCCCTGCGCGCTTTCCAGCAGCGTGCGCAGCGCGAATTCCTTCGCCCTGGCGGCGGGCATTTTGCGCATTTTTTCCAAAGCCAGCGCAAACGCCTCGTCGAGCACCCTGCGCTTTTCGGCCAGGAGCGCTTTGCGCGCGTCCAGCTCGGCCATGCGCTGCAGGCGGTCGTCGAGCGCGAGCGCGTCTTTGCGCGCCTGGGCCATCGCCGCTTCGTCCTCTTGAGAAAGCTTTTCACGCCTGGCGGCGCTCAGCGCTTCGGCGCGCTTGCGCGCGTCGTCCATCGTCGCTTCCGCGCTTTGCCGGGCGTCCTGCTCAATCCTTTTCAGGATGGCGTCAGCATTCATTGCATTAACTCCTTAAATCTGTACGAAGAAGACCATCAGGAAGGAAGACAGCAGCGCCAGAACCGCATAGGTTTCAACCATGACGGCCATGGTAACGCCGCGGCCGGACAGTTCCGGACGCGCGCCGGTCATGTTGATGGCGGAAGCGGCCACGCGCGCCTGATACAGCGCGGAGAAGAAGCCGACGAACGCGATCGGCAGGCAGCCGACGAAGATGAGCAGGCCCTGGGTGACGGAGAGGTCAACCATGCCGCCGAGGAAGTTGGTCTTGATCAGCACGATGAAGGCGATCAGGAAGCCGTAGATGCCCTGCGTACCGGGCAGCAGCTGCAGAACCAGGCACTTACCGAACAGCTCGGGGTTTTCCGTGCAGACGCCCGAGGAGGCCTCGCCGGCGATGCCCACGCCGCGCGCCGAACCGATGCCCGCCAGCAGCGCCGCAAACGCCGCGCCCAGCAGCGCCAGAACCTGACCGATCGACAGTCCGAGAATATCCATGAATGTTTCCTCCTTAAAATATTGAAGTGTTTATTCGTTTTCCGCTTCCGTGCCGATGGCAACGTAGCGCGGAGTGCGCGTGAGCGGCTTGAATTCAACGCCGCCGTCTTCATAGAATTTGGAGAAGAACTCGATATACGCCAGACGGCAGGAATGCACATACGCGCCGAGCACGTTGATGAACGCGTTGAACGCGTGCACCGCCACCAGCAGGATTACGCCGAATACGTCGCCGATGGGGTTGGTCATAATCAGCCCCGCCAGCATGTTGGCCACCATGCCGATAACGCCGGTCGCAAGGCCCATGCCGAACAGGCGCATGTAGCTGAGAATATCGCCCAGCCACGACGAAACGCCGTACAGCGCGCCGAAGCCGCCCATGATCTTGCCCAGCACCGTCGGCTTTTCGCGCCCGGCCGTGAGGAGAATCCCCACCGCGCCGCCCAGCGCCATGAACTTGCCCGCCGTCGCCACGGACGGAACGGCCAGCATCAGCCCGATGCCCACGATCATGAGAATCCAGAATCCCTGATCAAACAGCGCCGACCACGGCTTGCCGCGCTTTATGTTCATATAGGCGGCCACGCCCACGCCGGTAAAGAGGTGAATTACGCCCATGCCGATGCAGACGAACATCATCTTCATCGGGTCTTCCAGCGCGTTGATGAGGATCGGCTGCAGGAACTTCGGGTTGAGGTTCGCGCCGAACCAGGTGTCGTAAATCGTACCCCAGATGACGGTAAACACGCCGCCCGCCGTCAGCACGTACATCATGTTGCGCATGGATTTGGGCGGATGCAGGAAATGGATGATGAGCGGGATCATGATCGCCATCACCATGCCGTAGCCCGCGTCCGATACCATCATGCCGAAGAAGCACGCGAAGAACGGCGCCATAATCGCCGTCGGGTCGAATCCGCGCGGATCGGGCAGCGAATACCCCGCCACGATCGATTCATACGGCGCTGCAAACTTGTTGTTGTGCAGAAGCACCGGCGGCTGTTCCTCGTCCCTCGGGTCGCGGAACTCGATCTCGCACTCGGGGCTGACCTCTTTGAGCTTTTTCTCAAGCTTTTCGGCCTTGCCCGCGGGCGCCCAGCCTTCCATAAGGAAGGCGGTTTCGGTCTGCGCGAAACGCAGCGCGGCGGTCTGCCGGTCGCGTTCCTGCGCGGTCAGTTCATAGAGGATGCGCAGCCGGGGCAGATCCGCCGCCAGCGCGCGCAGTTCGTCTTCCGCGGCTTTTTTCTCATCCGCGATCTTTTTCAGTTCGTTTTCCAGCGCTTCGCGCTGCTGAGCGGGCGTGCCCTCGGCGCAGGGGAACTGCGCGGCCGAGAAATCCGCCGCGGCAAGGGCTTCCTGCGCCGCCTTCGCGTCGTCGCGATGGGCGATCGCCCAGACGCACGCCTCGTCCCCGTTCGTGCCGACAACCTGCAGCCTTGCGGCCAGCGGCGCGAAAGCGCCCTCGAGCGCCTCCATCCGCGTCGCGCTGACGGTACCGGCAAACTGCACGGTATCGCGCGTAGGCGTCAGCTTTTCGGCGGGGATATCAAACGCCAGCCAGGGGCGCAGCTGCGCGATCTGCACGCCGGCGCGCGTTTCGCGGGCGCGCATTTCGCCTTCGCGGCGCTCGCACGCCTCGCACGCTTCCACCGTGCGCATGACCGCCGCCGCGTCGGCCGCAACGGCCTGCGCCTCTTCTTCCGTCGCCTCGGGGATACCCGCGAACATGTTCAGCAGGCTCTTTTTCTTCACCTCGTAGCGGGAAAGCAGCAAAACGGCCCATTTGATGCGGGCAAGCTTTTCATCGACGTTTTCCGCCTGGCCGCGGCCGGAATTCAGGTACGCCTTCAGCGTTTCGTCCTGAATTTCGGTAATTTCCACGCAGCCCATGCGCTGCATCGTCCGAAGCAGCCTATCCCGGTCGGCGCGCAGCGCAAGGAGCGATAAACGCTTCATCTCAACGATTGCCATCGCCAACAATCCTTTCAAAAATCAACGACGCGGCGGCGTCGAGCTTCCTGCGGGCGGCGTTGCATACCGTCTCGCGCTCGATCTGCTGCTGCTTCGCCAGCCCGGCGATGCGGCGCTCGGACGTTTCCTGCGCCTGGCGCAGGATATTCTGCGCCTCCTGCCGGCGGCGGGTCACGGCGCGCGCTTCTTCCTCCGCGCCGCGCTTGTCCGCCTCGACGACGAGCTCACGCGCCCTGCGGGAAGCGTCCTGACGGATGGAATCCGCCTGCGCTTCCGCCTGTTCAATTGTTTTGAGAAGCTCCAGTGACATTGATTCGCCTCCCATGCCTGTTCCAAGAAACAGAGTTTATTTCGTACCGAACAGCCGGTCGCCCGCGTCGCCCAGACCCGGAACGATATAGCCGTGTTCGTTGAGGTGGTCGTCCATCGCCGCGACGTAGATATCCACGTCCGGATGATCCTTCTGCACGCGCTCCACGCCTTCGGGCGCCGCGATCAGGCACATCAGGCGGATATGCGTGCAGCCGCGCTTTTTCAGGAAGCCGATGGCCGCGCTGGA